>JALGSW010000114.1 GCA_029821635.1 Candidatus Zipacnadia bacterium | reverse complement strand
ACTCACCGGCCTGCATCGCGGCCCCGAATGCCTCCAATCCGGGGAAGGCCGGATCGACGAGGCGCAGGACCTCCTCCGCGCTGATCTCCTCGTCCACGGGCGCGACCTGCGCCAGCGCGCAGGTGGCGGTCAGCGCAAGGCAGACGGACAGCATGGCGGCTGCATGCGTGGTCGTCATCGGCTGCGCTCCTCTCCGGTGCCGGATACGGGTTCGTGTCCGCCGCCGAAGCGGCGAAGGGCTCCCTTCGCCGCTTCGGCGGCGAGAACCTGCCATTGCCGGTGGCCGTTACTGCCGCACACGGACGGGCTGCAGTCACTCGGTGCGCGCGAGGCGATCTTCGGCGTCCTCGCCAGGTGGCTGCGGCCGCAGGGGGATGTGATTGGTGAGGAGCTGCGGGCGTCACAGATTCTTATACGTACCGCTTTTCTTGAGGCGGAGGAGCAGGTGGGGTGGTGCGCGAAAGAGAAGGGCGCCATGGAGGGGGCAGATACGGTTGCGCTACGCGGTGCTGTCCGATATCCACAGTAACCTCGTTGCCCTGCACGCCGTCCTTGCGGTGCTCGAGACTGAGGAGATACACAGCTACCTCTGCCTCGGTGACATCGTCGGCTACGGCGCCCGTCCGAACCAGTGCTGTGACATGGTTCGGGAACTCAACGCCGTCTGCGTGCGGGGCAATCACGATGAGGCCGCGGTGAACCCGGAAAAGGCCGAATGGTTCACCGCGCCCGCGCGCGCCTGCATATTGTGGACCAGGCAACAGCTCCGCGAGGACAATCTGAGCTGCCTCGGTGAGCTCCCCCTGCGCCGCATCGTCGATGACACCATCACCATCTGCCACGGCTCTGTCCTCGATCCCGATCACTACACCGTCACTCCCGTCGATGCGCTCCTGAGCTTCCGAGAGATGGCCACTCCGGTGACCTTCTTCGGGCATACACACTACGCCGAGTGGTTCGTGGAAAGCGCCGACGGCCAACTGCCCGTCGAGCACCCGCTGCCCACCGGCGGTTCCCTGCAGCTTCGCCCTGACACCCGCTACCTGGTCAACCCAGGCGCCGTCGGCCAGCCGCGCGACGGCAACGAGCTGGCCAGCTTCGCCATCTACGACAGTGAGGCAGCCGAGATCGTTATCCATCGCGTCGCCTACGACATCGCGAAGGCGGCGAAACAGATGGAAGAGGCCGGCCTGCCTGAGGCGATGTACGCTCGGCTGTGGCTGGGCGTGTAGGTGCTTGAGCCCGATGGCCGGAGGGTATTCTATCCCTGCGGCCAAGGTCGTGCTGCACCAGTGGAGTAGAGGAGTGAGCCATATGCCGCTTGAGGACAAGGCAACCCGGCTCCGGATCATGCGCGAGATCGCAAAGTATGATATGGACACCTCGCTGATGAACTGCAGTGTGATCAACAGCGTGGTCTACATCGACGGGCGCATCAGCCCCATGCGTTCGGTAGACGCGCCGACGAACCTCAGGAAGGTGTTTGAGGCGCTCGAGGACACCTTCCGCGGGATGCGCGACATCAACGATGTTGTCATCGATCTGGCGTACGACAAGAGCTAGGCTGCTCCCGGCCCGGCGGTTCGGCGCAGCACCCGTCGAACGCGGCCTGTCCGCGCCACCGGGCGTCTCGTAACGCGTAGGACCGCTCGCTTCGGCCCGCGCCACGACTACAGCCCGTCCGTACCTCTGACGCGAACCCTCGGGAGGCACGCGCACCCATGACACTTCGACCTATCGCCGTGACCATCGCCCTGCTCGTCGCCATCTCCGCACTCCCCTGCTCGGCGATAGACCTCCCGGCGGTCGTGCGCGGCGCCGCGACCGTCCTGCTGATGCCCGAGCCCGGCCCGCTGACGATCACTTTGCGTAAGCGCGACCTGAACATCTACGATGGCCCCGACGCGATGCCCGTATCCGTGCGCGACCCGCTCGGTGAGGAGGTCGTCGCGCTCACTATTCCCGATGACGGGGACCTCGGCAGGGGCGCGCACGGGCCGCTGCAGGAGGAGACCGTCACGATCCAGGTTGAGCGCCGCGGGCTCTACCGTGTCCTCTTCACCGGTGGCGATTGCATGGCGGGCATGGCCGCCGACTGCGACCGCTACGTCATCCGGTCCAAGCTCGTCTTCAATGACCCGAACACCGCGCTGAGCGTCCACTTCCCGCCGCCGCAGGGCGCGTTCACGGTGGCCGCCGCGCCGCTGCATGGCCCCGGCGTGCAGACGGTCAGCCTGCACGACGCGGCCGGCGCGCTGCTGCATCAGTTCGCTCTCGTCAAGCCCGTCGAGGACGTGCCGTTCGATGTCGCCGAGGGCGCGGGCAGTCGCGACGGGCTGTGGCGCTGGGAGGTCGGCAAGGCCGACGTGATCCTCACGGTGCCGGGCGTGACGCACTGGACCACGGACCCGGCTTCGTTCTTCGACCCCAGTGGTAGCCACCTCGTCCTCGCCCCGCGCAATACCGCGCGCTACGCGCAGCCCGGCGGCGCCGCCCGCTTCCGCATCATGCTCTACCCGCCGCCCGGCTACACCGGTGGCTTCGATGCGCGCATCACGCAGCCTGAGGCTGACGGCGTGCGCTTCGAGTTGGCCGACCCGCCCGCGCAGCCGGTCGAGTACGCCAGCGACCGCCTGGTCGTCCCGGTGACCGCGCTCGTCGAGGAGGGCCGCGCACGCGGCGGCGTCTTCAATGGCAACCTCGAGGTCGTCGCCGCGGACAACCCGCTGGCGGCCGCCAGCGCGCGGCTGCAGGTGCGCGTGGGGCCATCGCCGGTTGCGCAGCCGCTCAGCATGCCGATCGTCCTGCGGCCCTACGAGCACGAGGACTGGCAGTTCGGCTACGCGCCGGAGTTCGAGCCCAACGAGGTCTGCTTCGACCGCGCCAACCGCGCGTGGATCCGCCACCGCACCGAGCACCGGCACTGGAGCGCGGGTGCGCAGGTGCTGGAGGGCGACGGGTGGGCGATGCGGCCGTGGACCGACGCGCTGCGCGAGCGCTTCCCGGGCTACCAGCGCCCGTCCTCGGGCTCGGGCTTCAACGGCTGCCGCTGGGCCTTCGATGACGACGGTGGCGCGTGGACCGTCATGCGCCTCGCGGGCAGCGGCTCAGCCTTCACGAACGCGATCCTCTACACGCCCGACCGCGGGCAGTCGTGGCAGGCCGAGCTGATCGACGGTGAGCTGGCGGACATCGAGGTCTTCTCCGGGCACAACGACCCCGGCCTGCCGCCGGTGCTGGCGTACCGTCGGACCGCCGCGCACCCGGCGAAGTTCTGCGCCTACTACGACCTGCTGCTCTACCTCCCGCGCGTGGAGGACGGGCGGCTCGTCGTGCCGGAGCCAATCCTCGTCAGCGACAACTGCTTCGGGGGCTGCGTGCACTCCGGCGCGCCGCCCACGCTGGCGACGCGCGACGGTCGCACGCACATCGTCTGGGGCGAAGTCACCGATCCGGGCGATCCGGGCGTGCCGACGTACATCGCGACCTACGACCACGCCACAAGGAAGCTGTCGGAGAAGGTCCTGATCGCGCACGCGCCGCCGGTCAATGACGTGCACAACGCGCCCGCG
Organism: Candidatus Zipacnadia bacterium; assembly: GCA_029821635.1. Classification (GTDB taxonomy): domain Bacteria; phylum Armatimonadota; class Zipacnadia; order Zipacnadales; family UBA5352; genus UBA5352. The sequence goes on along the minus strand of JALGSW010000114.1, from coordinate 12,216 downwards.
GTGGTGCTCGACAGCGAGGGCGTGATCCACGTGGTGACCGGCGCGCATGGCGCGAACTTCCTTTACGCGCGCTCGCTGCTGCCGGGCGACATCAGCGGCGGCTTCACCGAGCCGGAGAAGGTCCTCGATGCGGGCTGGGTGGATGGTGAGAGCGACGAGGACGGGAGCGGCCGGCAGACCTACACCGGCCTCGTGTGCGACGCGCAGGACACGCTGCACATCGTCTACCGGCAGAACCGCAGCGGGGTGGATGACTATCTTCCGGAGTTGACGTACTACATGGGCCTGTCGCACCAGCGCAAGCCCAATGGAGAGCCGTGGGGGCCGGCGCAGCCGCTCGTGATCCCGCCGGTGGGCGGCTACTCGATCTACTACCACAAGCTCACGGTGGACCGGCTCGGCCGCCTCTACGTCTCCTACAGCCACTGGACCGATCAGGCCTACAGCCAGGACTTCCCCGGGCTGTATCACAACCGCGCGCTCATCGCCTCGGCCGATGGCGGCGACACCTGGAAGCTCGCCGAGACCACCGACTTCGTCGATGCAGCGGAGCGCTACGAGGAGCGCTAGGACGCTCCCGACGGGTCCACGAGGATCGTGCGGTCGGCGTGGTAGTAGGCCAGGCCCGGTCGCCCGCGGCGCGGCTTGTTCACGTTCTTCGCGAGCGTGCAGTCGATCTCGACCTTGCTGTCGCGCCGCCGGCTGCTGAGCGACGCGGCGAGGCGCGCGGCTTCGACCACGCTCTCCTCCGGCACATCCTCCGGGCGGCCGTTCGTCCGCAGCACCACGTGCGGCCCGGCCGCGCCCTTCACGTGGAACCACAGGTCCTCGGGCTGCGCCGCGCGTAGCACCTCATCGTTCTCATGCCCGCTCTTGCCGAAGATCAGCGCGTAGCCTTGCGAGGTCTCCCCGCGACGCGGCCCGCGCGCTTCCTTGCGCGAGCGCACCTTCTCCCGACGCTTCTCGCTTACGTAGCCCTCGCCGACGAGCTCCTCCTGGATCGCCCGCAGGTCGGCGATCTCCTCGGCGACCTCGACCTGCGTGCGCACCTGCTCGATGTAGTCCAGCTCGTGGCGCGCCGCGGCCAGCAGCTTCGGCGCCATCTCCGTCAGTCGCGCGCTCTTCTTGTAGCGCCGGAAGTAGGTCTGCGCGTTCTCCAGCGCCGAGCCGTTTGCGTCGAGCGGCACGGTCACCTCGCCGCTGCCGTCAAAGCGCGGGAGCGTGATCTCCTCGGCGCCCTCGGGCACCTGGTACTGGTAGGCCATCAACAACTCGCCGCGTTCGCGGTCGTGCTCCGCCTCCCGTGCCTTGACGACGGCCTCGCGCCGCTTCTCCAGCGTTCGTGCGGCCTTCTTCTCCGCGTCGCGCAGCGCGCCCATCAACCGCTCATGCACCTGGTGCATCCGCTGGTCGCCTGAGATCCGCGCCTGCACCTCGTTGAGCGATGCGCTGAGCGCCTCGCGTGGCTCGCGGCGTCGGTCGGGAAGGTGGCGCAGCTCGAGCGGGTAGGCGAACTCCACCGCCTCGGCCGCCTCGTCCCAGTACACCCACGCGCCACCGGGTGTGGCGGCCTCCGCCGGGATCGCGCGAAGCTGATCGGCCAGCGCCTCCTCCCAGCCACCGGGCAGGTCACGCAGCGCCGTCTCGGCGTCCAGCTCCGCTCGCGCGCAGACCTCCGCCACGAACAGGTCGCTGCCGCCGTGCCAGGTCGAGCGCACGAAGTTCGCGAGCTTCTGATCGAGTACCGCTGCGCCCTCCGTGGCGACCTGCTCGACGGTCGCGTCCTGCGGAGGCACGCGCCCGAACTCGGGCGGCGGCACGTAGACCAGACCCGGCAGCGTCTGCCGGTAGCGGTTCACGCGCACGGTCACATGCTTGCCGGCCTCGATGATATCTTCGTCCTCATCGAGCAGCACGGCGTTCGAGTGCCGGCCCATCAGTTCTGCGACCAGCTTCCGGCGGCACTGCGGCCCGAGCTGCTCGCAGTTGCTGAACTCGATCTCCACGATGCGGTCGAAGTCGATCTGGCGGATGGACTCGATGCGCGAGCCGCGCAGTTGCCTGCGCAGCGCGCTGCAGAAGCGCTGATCGCGCAGGCCCTGCTCGGGCAACTCCTCGGCCAGACCCAGGCGGCCGAACTCCGGCGACCAGTCGATGAGCAGGCACGCCCATGGCCCGGCACGCCCCAGCTCCAGCCCCACGATGTCATGGCGGGGCTGCATGATACGGCGGATGACGAGGCCCACGGCGTACTCCCGCGCCTCCGCCACCAGCCTCGCCAGGGATGTGCTGTCTACGATCATCGCGGGCTCCTGTTGGGGGGGAGTTGTCAGTTGTTAGTTGTCAGTCACGGCAACTGCGCTCTCTCTCGGCCCTCTCGCTGCCTTTGGCCGTTCACCCCCTCTCCCGCTTGAAACCGCGCCGTTTGCGGTTTCCAGGGAGAGGGGGCCGGGGGGTGAGGCAGCCGTAGCCGTCGGCTACCAGCTACAAATCTCCCTTGACCCTCATCAACTTCGCCGTCCCGGTCGCCACGACGCGACCCTCGGCGTCGGTCACTTCACCGGCCGCCTCCCACAGCGGCGGGCGCTCGCGCGTCATCCACGCCCGCACCTGCAGCGGCACGCCGATCATCGCCGGGAGCTTGTAGCGCACGCACAGCTCGGCCGTCGCGACCGGCTCGCTGTTGCGGCTGAGCATATCGTTCATGGTCTCATCGAGCAGCGTGGCGAGGATGCCGCCGTGCACGATGCCCTCCCAGCCCTGATGGAAGCGCTCCGGGGTAAAGTCGCAGACGTAGCACTCGCCCTCCTGCCGGAAGGTCATGTGCAGGCCGCGCGGGTTATTCACGCCGCAGGCCACACACCAGCCATCATCAGTCCAGACCAGCTCGTCATCCGCCATCGTCATGCTCCTTCGCCCTTACGTCCTCCTCAGCCACCGCTCCGCCTCGCACAGGCAATCGTGGAAGCTGCTCACGAAGGTGCTGCAGTCCGGGATCGATGCGAAGAAACGCTGCCCGTAGTTGCGCGTGATCAGCCGATTGTCCAGCACGAACACCACGCCCTGATCGGTCATCGAGCGCACCAGCCGCCCGAAGCCCTGCTTGAACGCGAGGATCGTCTCGGGGATGTAGTAGTCGCTGCCGCCGTCGGCCTGGCGCGTGTTGGCAAGCTCGCAGCGCGACTGCACGATCGGGTCGGTCGGCACCTGGAACGGGAGCTTCGTGATGACCACGCAGCGAAGCGCCTCGCCCGGCACATCCACGCCCTCCCAGAAGCTCTTGAGGCCGAACAGGACCGTGTTCTCGCGATCGCGAAGCTGCTGCAGCAGCCACGTGCGCGGGCCCGAGGTGTGCTGGCAGATAGGCGACAGTCCGCACTCCGCCAGCGGCCCTCGGATGCGATCGTAGATGTGATCCATCAGGCTCCGCGAGGTGAAGAGCAGCAGCACGCCGCCGCCGGAGATTCGTGCGATGTCCATCAGCGCCTCGGCGAGCGCCTCGTTCCGGCCGACCTCGCCGCGCGTGGGGATGTCCTGCGGCACGCACAGCAGGAGCTGCTCGCGGTAGTGGAAGGGCGACGGCACCACCAGTTCGCGCGGCACGACCTCCGGCCCGTCGAGGCCCAGCCGCTGCTTCATGTAGGCGAACGAGCCGTCCACGGTGAGCGTGGCGGAGGTCATGATGACCGACTCGCGCTTGTCGTAGACCGCGCGCCGCAGCGCGGGCCCGACGTCGATCGGCGCCGCGGCCAGCCGCCACAGCTCCCCCCAGCGCCTGCGCACCGTCTCCGCCCACAGCACGTAGCCCGCGCCCGGATCATCGTCCATCACCGTGCCGAGCGCCGCCGACAGCTCGGCCACCTGCGCCCGCGCGCCTGCCGCCTCCAGCGCCAGCTCGCCCTCGGGGGTCGCGCGCTCGGCGCCGTCGGCCATCTCCTCGGCGATCTCGCCCAGCGCGTCCTCGGCGGTGGTCAGCAGGATGCGCACGTCTTCGACGGCCTCTCCGACCCGCTGCCACTCGGAGGTGGTGTAGACGTTGCCGCCGAGGCGGATGCGTGCGCGGCCCGCCCCCGCCTCGGGGTCGAGAGCGACGCACAGGTCGATCACTGCCGCGCCGAGCGTCCCGCCCGCGGGCTCCAGCGACTCGATCGCCGTCTCGAGCCTCGCGCGCGCCCCGGCCACCTTCGACGCCCGATCGGCGGCCGCCTCAGGAAGCTTCCGCGCGAGCGAGTGGCTGAAGCCATCGTGGCGGCTGCCGCCCGCGAGGGTCCGGCGCAGGTCGCGGAAGCTGAAGTTCGAGACCTCGTAGCCGAGTTGGTCGGTCGCGACGCTCTCGAGGTTGTGCGCCTCATCGAAGATTACGCGGCCCGCCTCGGGGAGCACGTCGAACTGCGTGTCGGCGAGCGTCAGTGCGTGGTTGGAGACCACCACGTCGGCGTTGCGCGCCGTCGCGCGGGCGACTCGCAGCGGGCAGCGTGGCGCGTACTGACAGCCACGCCCGAGGCAGCTCGCGCGGTCGGAGCGCACACGCTCGATCAGTCGCGCCAGCCCGCTGAACGCGGCCCGCGCCTCCGCCGGGACCATGTCCAGGTCCGCGCTGTCGTACTCCGCGAACCACGAGATGAGGAACGCCGCGGCCTTGCGGTCGTCGGGCAGCATGGACATCGACGCGTCGCGCACCTGTGAGACGAAGCGGCGCACGCAGACGTAATTCGTGCGGCCCTTGAGCAACGCGGCCTCGAACTCCACGCCCAGCGACCGGCTCAGCAGCGGCAGGTCCTTCTCAATGAGTTGCTCCTGCAGGTTCTTCGTGTTCGTGGAGACCACGACCGGCTGCGCGTTGGCGCGCGACCACAGGATCGACGGAACGAGGTAGGCGAGCGACTTGCCGACGCCCGTGCCCGCCTCGACCATCAGGATCTCGCCATCGACCAGCGCGGACGCGACACCCTCGGCCATCTCAATCTGCCCGGGGCGGTGCTCCCAGCGCTCGAAGGCGGCCGCGACCGGCCCGCTCTCGTCGAGCAGCCCCGCCGACGCGCCCGCGAGCGGCGCCTCCAGCGTGAGGCGCTCGCGCCGCCGCTGCGCCGGGGCCTTCGGCCGCCCCGCCAGCAGCATCTCCAGCGCCGCAGCCTCGAGCGGCGGCGCCTCGATCGCGTCCCAGCCCAGCCACGCGAGGTCGCGGTCGGCGGCGACGAGGTCCTTCACCAGCGCGAATGCGGGCGGCGACATCTGCCCGAGGCGCTCCCGCAGCGCCTGCACCACGCGGCGGCACAGTTCCGCGCCCTCCGCGGCGTGCGAGAGGACCGAGGGGGTCTGTGCGTCGGCGACGCCAAGCGCGCGGGCGACGGCAGGTAGGGAGAGGTCGCGCAGCGCGGGGCAGAGCAGCAGCGTGCCCGCCATCGCGTCGTGCATCCGCGTGCGGAGTGCGGCGGTCGCGTCTGCGACCTCATCACGCGAGAGAAGCGCGGCCAGCAGGCGGGCATCGTAGACCATCACGCGCTCGGAGTCGAGTTGCGAGGCGAGGCTGAGCAGTTGTGCGTCGATCTCGCCGGGGCGCGCAGTCGCCTTCCACGCGACGGAGGCCTGGCACGCGCCGACCGCGGCCAGCCGCGTACCGGCGCCGTCCGTGCACAGGTGCAGGTAGACCGCGTCGTCGCTGTGTGATCCACTCACTGTTGTGTCGATTCCGCTCTCCCCCCAACGGAAACGGCAGCCCACGGTGCGGGCTGCCGCGATTCCATCGGCATACAGGGACCCGGTCGCGTCTCAGGCCTCACTGCCGACCTCGACTGTGTCGAGGCTGGCCGGCGCTTCGCCATCAGTGATCGCGTCGTGGATCATGTCGCAGGCCGTGAGGAGCAGCTCTTCGGTCCACGTGTCTCCCCGCAGTCCGGCCAGCTCGCCGACCTTATCGGTCACCGTGCCGCTGGTCTTGCGGATATACTTGGCCTTGACGATCGTCATGTGCTCGCGCGCACCGTGGCTGTTGTAGCTCTCTTTGTTGAGCGTGCCTACGATCATCAGCCGCGTGCCCGACTTGACGTTCTCCATCACCCACTCGCCCAACTCCTGCCACGCATCGACGAGGAACAGGTCCGAGACGGGTTCGCCATTGGCGCGCAGGAAAGGGCGGTCGACCTCAAAGCTGAACTCAGCCTTGATCTGGCCGGAGGACTTCTGCCTCAGAGCGGGCTCGCGTGTTGAGAAGCCCGTAAGCGCGACAAAATTCAGGTCTGCCAATTGCACACACCTCCCACCATGAACTACGCCGACTCACGGGGAAAAAGGGGAACTACTGCTGCCTCCGCCAAGGCCACCGCACAGGGAGCATTACGGCTCTCTCTCCGGGCAACAGCAAGACGTGATAGGTGCGCCCCACAGCAAAATACTACAGCACACTCAGACGCAGAGTCAAGCGAACGAAGATACCGTTGCGCCTTCAACTATTAAGATTCTCGCAACAAGCTGTCCGGGATTAACGATCAATCCCGGAGAGGTTAATGAACCATGTCAGGAAGTGTTGTACTCGCGCAGAATCTGCCGGTACAGCTCCTCTGCGCGCGTCACCATACCGTCAAGGCTGAACATCCTCTGCGCGCGCTTCCGCCCGTGCTGGCCCATCTCCACGGCCATCTCCGGGTTGCTCAGAATCTCCCCGATCGCCTCCGCAAGCGCCGCCGGCCGGCCGGGCGGCACGAGCAGTCCCGTCCTGCCGCTGACCAGCGCCTCGCGAATCCCCGGCGCATCGCTGCCCACCACCGGCTTGCCCAGGAATGCCGCCTCGATCAGCACGATCCCCAGCCCCTCGATCGCCACCGACGGCAGCACCACCACGTCCATCGCATGCATGATCTTGCGCGCGTCAGGCCGGTAGCCCATCACGCGCACGTGATCCTCGATCCCAAGCTGCTCCACCCGGCGCTCGAGCGTCGCGCGATCCTCGCCCTCACCCACCAGCAGGCACACGAGCCGGGGCCAGCGCGTCAGCAGCAGCGCCACCGCCTCGAGCAGGATCGTCTGCCCCTTGCGCGGGGACAGGTGCGCGACCTCCCCGATCACCGGCGCGTCGAAGGGCAGGTCGAGCTCGTCCCGCACCGCGCGTTCCGAGGGGATGTCCTCGAACTGGTGCGGGTTCAGCCCGTTGTACATGACCTCGATCCGGTCGCCGGGCACGCCCTGCTTCATCATGTGTTTGCGCACGCCCTCGGAGCAGGTCGCGAGCAGGTCCGAGTAGACGTAGCAGGTCTTCACGTTCAGCGCGTGGACTGACGCGATGGTTGGGATCCTCGCGATCTCGCCGGCGACCGCGCCCCAGAGGCTCGCGGTGGAGAGGTGCGTGTGAATCACGTCCGCGCCCACCCACTCGGCGAACCACGCGAGCAGGAAGGGCGCCATGAGGTTGCCCTTGCCCGAGATCGGGAGCGCGTGGGCCTCGATGCCCCGCTCCTCGAGCTCCTGCATGAGCTGCTCATTGTGCTTGAGGGCGAAGACCACGCGATGGCCGCGGCGTTGCAGGCCCTCGGCGAGGTACACCGCGATCCGCTCAGCGCCTGAGTAGCGCGACGGCGTGATCACCGTGAGCACGGTCAGCGGTCGCGGACTTGGGATTGTGCCGTCATCGGCCGTCAACATCTGCACCTCAGGCCTGCGAGCGCAGGAACTCGGCTGCTCGCCTGATGTCCTCACTCGCGTCCCCTCGAGTGCTGCACTCCAGCGCCATGTACCCATCCCACCCGAGCTCGTCGAGCACGGCGAAGGCGCCGGCGAAGTCAGTGTGGCCGTAGCCGGGCGTGGCGCGGGTGCTGTCGGCGAGGTGGATGTGCCGCACGTAGCTGGTCGCGTACTCGCGCAGCGCACCGGGGATCGTGTCTTCCTCGATGCTCATGTGGAAGAAGTCGGCCATGATCTTGCAGCCCTGCCGCTTGACCCGGTCGCACAGCGCCGCGCCGTCGGCCAGGCGGTTGAACCACCACTGCTCGTAGCGGTTCAGCGGCTCCCACAGCAGGCACACGTTGTGCGCCTCGGCATGCTCGGCGAGGCCCACGGACAGCTCGGTCAGCAGGTCCATCTCCAGCGCCTCCTGGTCCCGCAGCGGCGACAGGTCCGGCAGCCGCGTGTACTGATCGGGGTTCATCTTCACCGCGATCAGTGGCGCGTAGATCACTCCGGTCGCGCCGAGCTGTCCGGCCGCGGTCAGGAAGACCTTCAGGTCCTCCACGGCCAGGTCGCGCTGATCGCGCTCGGCGGCCATCAGGGCGCCCCGGCCGCCGCTGCATATCGTACTGACTGCGCAGCCGGTGTTGCGCGACGCCTCGGCGATCTGATCGGTGACCTCCAGGATGTCCGGGCGGCCCGTCAGCTCGATCGCGTCGTAGCCGGCATCGACCAGATACTGCATCTTCTCCTCGTAGCTGTCCCCGCGGCTGAGGTACTCACGGGCTGAGAGCTTCAGTTCCATCGCTGATCCCCTCACATCTGAGTTTTCGTTCCCCGTTGCAGCAGCCTACGCGGGCGGACCGCACAGGTCACACGGGCCGACGCCACGCTGCCTCGCCTCCATCAGGCTGATCGCGTCCGGCTTGCTGCGCAGCAGTGCCGCGCAGTTGCGGCGGTGGTAACGCGTGCCTGAGCCGGTCACCCAGACCACCGGCACGCCGCCACCCGGCTCCTCGCTCACTTCAAGTCGCAGAAGCCATGCGAATGCGCAGATCAGCAACGCACACGCGCCTGAGATGATCAGCAGCCATCCGCTGCCGCTGATGCCGCATCGCTCGCGCTCTTCCATCGCTCTTTCTGCCCCTTCGCGTCATCCTCGTGCGTCAAAAGCGTTTGCGGGCGCTCAGGATCGCGGGCAGGTCCGCCCGGAACTGCCGCAGCGCGCGCCCGCGGTGGCTCACCGCGTTCTTCTCCTCCGGCGCCATCTGTGCGAACGTCAGCCTCGCGGGTGGGTAGAGGAAGACCGGATCGTAGCCGAAACCGCCCTCACCGCTCGGTTCGAGCGCAATCACGCCCTCGACGCGGCCCTCCCAGCGACCGACCTCGCCCTCGGGCGCGCACAGTGACAGCGCGCAGACGAACCGCCCGCTGCGCTCGCCGGGCGGCGCGCCTTGTAGCGCGCCGAGGAGCTTCGCGATCAGCGCGTCCTGCGACGCGCCCTCGCCGGCGTAGCGCGCGGAGCGCACTCGCGGCTCCCCACCCAGCGCATCCACCATCAGGCCCGAGTCATCCGCCAGGCACAACTCGCCGGTGGCCCGGGCGCAGGCGAGCGCCTTCTCCCGCGCGTTGTCCGCGAAGGTCTCGCCGGTCTCGGTCAGCGTCGGCGGGTCGCTCAGTTCGCCGAGGTGCGCGACTTCCACGATGAGGCCCACGAGCAGCTCGCGGATCTCGCGGACCTTGTGCTCATTCTCTGTCGCCAGGATCAGCCGCGTCGCCATCGCTTAGCCGCTCCGCGGAGGGAGCACATCCCCCAGCACCTCGCGCTGGAGCGCGAAGAGCGTCTGGCAGCCCTGCCGCCCGAACGCGAGCATCTCCATGAGCTGCTGCTCGCTGAAGGGACTACCTTCCGCGGTGCCCTGCACCTCGATCAGGTTCCCGTCGCCGGTCATCACGATGTTCATGTCCGTCCCGGCGCGCGAGTCCTCGGAGTATGCGAGGTCGAGCATGATCTCGCCCGCGACCACTCCGACGGAGATAGCCGCGAGCTGGCTCTGCAGCGGCCAGCGCTTGAGCTTGCGGTTGTCCGCCAGCCAGCGGCAGGCGTCGGCGAGGCACACCCAGGCGCCGGTGATCGCCGCGGTGCGCGTCCCTCCGTCGGCCTGCAGCACGTCGCAGTCGAGCTTGATCGTGACCGGGCCGAGCAGCTCAAGAGCAGTCACCGCTCGCAGAGATCGGCCGATCAGCCGCTGGATCTCATGCGTGCGGCCCGAGATCCCGGTGTCGGCGGAGCGGCGGTTCCGGTCGGAAGTCGCGCGCGGGAGCATGTCGTACTCGGCGGTGACCCAGCCCTGATCGGTGTCGCGCAGGAAGCCCGGCTGGTAGTCCTCGACCGACGCGGTGCAGTGCACGCGTGTCTGACCGAGGGTGATGAGGCACGAGCCCTCGGCGTATCTGTTGATGTTGCGGGTGATGCGGCAATTGCGCAGTTCGGCGTTCGAGCGGCCATCCTCTCGCAGCACGCTGAAAGACCTCCGTGGGACATCTGTCCAGTGATCGTCACAGATGAATTCGCCTCGGGCGAGGGATAGTCCTTGCGGCGGGGGAAGTTGCTGTCCGGAGCGCCCGGCCCTCACATGCCCAGTTCCGACTGCTCCGGCAGGCTTGCGGTCCCCTCGACGTACTGGCGCAGGCCCTCGACGATCGCGTTCACGGCGGCGGCGCGCACCTCGGGCTTCTCCAACAGCGCCTCCTCCTCGTCGGAGTTGAGGAAGAGCAGCTCGACCAGCACCGCGGGCATGTCCGACTCGCGCGTCACGCAGAAGTTCGCCCACTTGAGCCCGCGGTCTGTCCTGCCGAGTGCGCGCGTGAGGTTGTCGTGCACCACCGCGCCGAGGCACTGGCTGCGGTCGTGGTAGTAGAACGTCTCCGTCCCGTTCCCCGTGTTGCGCGTGGGCATCGCGTTGCAGTGCACGCTCAGGAAGAGGTCCGCGTCGATACGGTTCGCGAGTTCAGGGCGGTCGTAGAGGCCCACGTAGTAGTCGCCGTCGCGCGTGAGCATTGTCTGCGCGCCGATTTCGACGAGTTTCGCGGCCACCTGCCGGGCAACGTCGAGGTTCACGTCCTTCTCCAGCAGGCGCTGGCCGCGCGCCCCCGAGTCCCGGCCGCCGTGGCCCGGGTCGATGATGATGCGCTGGTCCGCAAGCTTCTCGCGCTTGAAGATCAGCGTCACCGCCGGCGGACCGTCGGATTCGTCAATGTCAAAGTGGATGAGCTGCTTCATCTGCAGGACCACGGCCGCCCCGGGCGTGTTCGGCGTGCCGTCGAGCTGCAGTGTGCCCACGAACGGCCCCCCGACGCTCATCGGCGCGAGCGGTATCGACGGCGCAGCGTCGGGGAAGCGCATCGTGACGCGCGGGGGCCGCCGTTGCACGTCAAGGTCCATCTCCACCGGATCGGAAAGCTCGACACGCACCAGCGTCGTGTGATCGTCGGGCGTGCGGGTGTCGATGCGCGTGATCTTCGGCACGCGCCGCTCGATCAGTGGCTCATCGCCCTGCACCTTACCGACGATCATCGCCCCGCCGAGGCCCTGCGGATGCGGCTTCCAGCGCACCGGGGCGTCGCTCTGCAGGTCGATCACCACGCGCGCGATGGGCGGATCGAGCTTGAACTGCCCCCAGCGCACCCGCTGGACCTCACCGCAACTCACCCAGGTGCACTCGTGATCGAGGGCGATGGTCGCGCCGGGAATGTCCACGTAGGCGCGCTCGGGGTCTTCCATACGTGCGAGTGTGCCCTCAGAGCGCAGCGGCGTGGAGACCTCGATCCGCGCGCCCTGCTCATCGGCATACACGCGGACCGCGTCGATGTGCGTGCCGATGCTCAGCACCTCCGCCTCGGCGTCCCAGTGCGTGTCGGCGCCGATGGCGTCGAGCACCGGGCGCAGCGGGCAGACGACCTCGCCGCCTGCGAGCAGCGCCGGGCGGGGCAGCTTGACGGCCGCGCCGTCCACCGAAAGCGTGTCGCTCCCGGCGGTCACGGTGATGCGCTTACCCGCGGGGGTGACGATCAGCAGCGCGCCCTGCCCGGCGGACATGAAGCGGCAGCCGAGCTTGCCGACGATCGGCGCCGGTGCGCCAACGAGCACGCCGTTGTCGAGCTGGGGTGCGGGGGAGATCTGCGCGGGCTCGCCGAGGACGTACACGTCAACCGCTGCGAGCGCGGGCACGCACAGTACCAGCGCCGCCACGATGGCGGCTAACCGCTGCCGGACTATGATCTGCTGCATCGTAGTGCTGCTCCTCGTCTGCGTGTGGCGGCGGTATGCATGAGTATACGTTGCACAGGTCACATCATGCAAGGACGCAGCATAGCCGGAGGCTGTTCAGACGAGGAGGGGCGTCAGGAGGGGGGAGGGGAGTGATTGGGTGCCGGATGCCGTGTGGAGCAACCGTGATGGAAGTCAAGCATAGTGTGCGGTATTTGGGCTCCATTGTTTGCCGTCGCGTATCATGGCGTTGAGGATGACGAGCATCTTGCGCATGCACGCGACGAGCG
>JALGSW010000113.1 GCA_029821635.1 Candidatus Zipacnadia bacterium | reverse complement strand
GACGATCCGCCGCTACGGCGACTTCGACGCGATGCGCGAGCGCGCCGGCTGGGGCGGCATGGCGAAGACCGCGGTGGCGGACCTTGATGGCAACGGGCGCTCGGAGATCATCGCGACCGAGGCGGAGATCCCCGACGCGCGCCTCGCGATCTTCAGCCGCACCGGCGAGGGCCTCGACGGCCTTTGGGAGGCGCAGGTGCTCGCCGACGACCTCTACGCGCCGCACAGCCTGGTGATCGCGGACCTCTGGTGATCGCGGACCTCGATGGCGACGGCGTGCAGGACATCGTGGTGGGCGAGATGGAGTGCGCAGGCTGGGACTTCCCACGCATCGACAACCCGCGCGTCATGGCGTGGATCGAGCGCGGCGACGCGGGCTACCAGCAGGTCACGCTCGCCGAGCACGCGGGTATCCACGAGATGTCACTCGCGCCGGGCATGATGGACGAGACGGTGCTCTTCGGCTGCGACGAGACCCAGCCGCAGAAGCTCGAGGGCATGCAGACGAGCGTGTTCATGCTGAGGGTGAGGGCCGACTGACACGGGGGAGGGTGCCAATGGCCAGCAGCGGACGCTCGACCGACATCGCCGAGAACGTCCGCAATGCGGGCCACATCGCCGCGTTCTGCGCGGGCGGGCTGACGCTCATGGCGCTGCTCATGGAGGCGATGGCCTGGTGGACGAACACATGGGCCGATGAGCCGGAGCCCTGGCCCATGCCCGGCCCGCTGGTGCTCATCGGTGTGGCTGCGGTGATCGCGCTGTTCGCATTCGGGCTCGCCCGGCGCCGCAACTGGGGGCGCTGGGGCCTGCTGGTGCTTCTGAGCGCGGCCACACTGGGCATCGTGGTTCACGGGGTGCACTTCCTCATCGAGAGCACGCCGAAGCTCCCGCTGATGCCGGAGCCGGGTGCCCCCCTCACCGACTACGCGGTCGCGCTTCCGTTCGCGGTGTTCTGGGTCGTGGCGGGAGGCGGCGTCACTGCGGTGCTCGCGTGGCTGGGATGGCTCGGGGGGCGCTGGCTGGCGAGTGAACCCGTTGCGCGCGCATGTCAGCCCCCACCCCCGCCACCAACCTCAACCGTCTGACCCCCCTCAAACACGGGCTCCGTCCCGCCGATGCGGTAGCCGAACTTCGCCACCTGCAGGTGGCCCTCGCGGCGGTACGGTCGACGGCCCTGCGTGGAGGGGAGATCGCCCGCCGCGGGGAAGACTGACCGCACGTTCAGTCGCTCACGCGGGAGATCACATGGATGACCGTGACCGCAGCTACTTCGGCTTCCGGCCCGACTGGCGGGCGGAGGTGCAGATCGCGCTGCTGACGCTCAAGGTTTGCGCGCTGGTCGGGCTGCCCGTCTGGATCGGTATCATTGCCTGGCGGTGGATCGGCAGTTGGGTGACCGTTCTGTTCATCTGGGCGCTGCTGAGCGCGGCGATCGCCGAGGAGATGATCCGCAGGACGTTCGCCTACCGCCGCAAGGTCCGTGAGGGCCGGATCATCCTCGATGACGAGGCCGCGCGCCTGCCGCTGCCGGGGAAGGGCTGGACGCGCGCGCCGTGGGAGGATGTGCAGGCGCTGACAGTCATCCGCGCGGGGGGCCTGTTCGGCGCGGGCCTGATACGCGTGCGGACGCGCCTGCATCGCGTCGCAGTCCCGAGCTATGTGCGGGATCCCGAAGTGCTCATCGAGGAGATCGTGCGGCGGGCGGGACTCGACGAGGCCCACAGGAGTTGGTGGGCGACGACGTGGCGGCGCAGCGCGTAAGCGCGGCGCCCCACAAGGGGAGGAACTGGCGCCATGAGCGCTGAGCGCGAGGAGTTCGGCTTCACCCCCGACTGGCGGGAGCGGATCCCGTTCTGGCTGATCCTGCCCAAGACGCTGCTTCTCGTGGGCGTCCCGGTGTGGGTGCTCGTGGTGGCGATCGCGCACGGCATCTACGAGCTCGACATAGCGTTCGTCCTTGGCGTGGTCGCTCTGGCGGGGGGCCGGCATATCGTCATCGGCGCCGATCGCGCGGTGAAGTACCGCCGCAGGCTCGAGGGCGAGCGGATCGTGGCGGACACCGTGGGCCTGCGCGTGCTGCCGCCCTACGGAGACTGGCGCAGCTTCCCGTGGGGGGAAGTGCGAGAACTGCGCGTCACGACCGCGGGCGGGCTCTTCGGCGATGGCTTCATCAAGGTGGAGGCGGGCGGCGTCCCGTGCTCGATCCCCCCGTATGTGAACAACCGCAATGAGCTGCTGCGCCTCATCCGCTTCCGCGCGAACCTCACGCGCGAGGACAACGGCTGGTGGGCAACGACGTGGCGCCGCGGTTGATGGCAGCGGCAGCGGGGCAACACCCGTCACCGTTGCCGTAGGAGAGGCCGCCGCGCGTCAGATGCGCAGCGCTTGCAGGGGCACCGGAGGGGATCGGCGCTCTCTGGCGAACCGGTCGTGTGTATTGTCAGCGCCGGGGCCGAGGAGAGGGCCAGTGACCGAACCGCGCCGCCGCATTCATCACGGATGGATCGTGCTCATCATGGGCACTCTGGTGGTCTTCGCGGCCCTCGGCCTCGCGAGGTTCGGCTACTCGATGGTCCTGCCCGCGATGCAGGAGGGCCTCGCGCTCGACAACACCCAGGCGGGCGGCCTCGCCACCGCCAACCTCATCGGCTACCTCCTGCTCTCGGCCATCGGGGGAGCGCTCGCGTCCCGCTTCGGGCCGCGCGTGGTCATCGCCGCCGGCCTGTGCCTCGCGGGCGGCAGCATGCTCCTCACAGGGACGGTTGCGAGCTTCATCGGCGCGGCATTCTGGCGGGCGCTCACCGGCATCGGCTCGGGCGCGAGCAACGTCCCGGTGATGGGCCTGATGGCCGCGTGGTTCTCCGCGCGCAGGCGCGGGCTGGCGTCGGGTGTGGCGGTCGCGGGCTCGTCGCTCGCGCTGATCGCCCTCGGCCCGACCGTCCCGCGTGTCCTCGGAGCCTACGCCGAGGGCGGCTGGCGCGTCTGCTGGTGGGGCTTCGGCGCGATCACGCTCCTGCTCGCCGCGCTCGCGTATCTGCTGCTGCGCAACAGCCCCGAGGACGTCGGCCTGCAGCCCGTCGGCTGCATGGAGGACGCCCCCGCCCAGCGGCCCGCGGCGACCTCGCGCCTCAACTGGGGCGCGGTCTACAGCAGCGCCCCGGTCTGGCACCTCGGCCTCGTCTACGTCGCCTTCGGCTTCTCGTACATCATCTACCTCACGTTCTTCGTGAAGTTCCTGGAGGCCGAGGCAGACTACACGCGCGCGGAGGCGGGCAACCTCTTCATGCTCATGGGCTGGTTCAGCCTGCTGTGCGGGGTGATCTGGGGGCACGTCTCCGACGTGATCGGCCGCAAGGGCGCGCTAGTGATCGTCTACCTGATCCAGGCGGCGGCCTTCGCGCTGTTCGGCCTTGCGCACGGCTCGGTCGGGCTGACGGTCTCGGCGATCCTCTTCGGCCTGACGGCGTGGAGCATCCCGGCGATCATGGCGGCGGCCTGCGGCGACGTGGTCGGACCCAAGCTCGCGCCCGCAGCGCTGGGCTTCGTGACGCTCTTCTTCGGCGTGGGGCAGGCGGCGGGGCCGGTGGTCGCGGGCGCGATCGCCGACGCCGCCGAATCACTGCAGCCGGCGATGCTGCTGGCGGCGAGCGTGGCGGTGGCGGGGGCGATCGGCGCGGGGCTGTTGCGGACGGACGATGGGTAGGGCAGGTTTGCCGGCCTGTCGAGCCATCCGGTCGCTCCGTCGCCCTACCCCCCGACCACCCACAGTGCCACCAAGCCCAGCGCAATCGCCACCACCAGGTACGCCCCCACCCACGGCAGGATCGTGCGGAGGATCTCGTTCTCTCTGCCCTTCATGTCACCCGCCGCCTGCGCCGCCATGATGTTCGGGAGCGAGATCGTGTTGCCGCCTGCCGCCCCAATGATCTGCAGCGCGAGGATCAACACGATGGGGTAGCCCACTGCCTCCGCCGCGGATGCCTGCGCTGCCGCGAAGGTCAGGTTCGAGACGGTCACACTCCCCGTCACGAACGCCCCGAACGCCCCCAGCAGCGGCGAGACCACAGGCAGCGCCGCATTGCGGATGTTCGCGAAGGCGTAGAAGAGCATGCTGTCGATGCCGCGCGCGTTCTCGCCCGAGTTGATCATGAGCTGCATGACCGCGACGATGAAGAAGATCGTCAGCCCCGGCCGCAGCAGCGACTTCGCAGACTCCCCCGCGACCTCGCGCGCCACCGTGCCGCTCACCCGGTACCGGAGCATCAGCAGACCCGACACGAAGAGCAGCACCAGCCCCGGATTGAAGAGGTTGAGCGAGTGCTCCAGCCCCGCGAAGAGCGGCAGGGGGATCGAGGGCAGCACGTAGCGCGCCGCCACCAGGCACGCCAGCAGCAACGCGTAGGGCACGACGATGTCCACCACGCCGCGCTCGGGAGCCTCCAGCGCGCGCTCGGTGATGCTGTGCACGCGCCGGGGCATCAGCACCCCGAGCCTCCGCGCTACCAGCACCAGCCCCATCGCCACCAGCGACCCGACGATTGACGGAAACTCGATCCCGATGAAGCTCGCGAAGTAGTACGGCACGCCCATCGCCACGCCTGAGAACAGTGCGAACGGCAGCGCGTCGAGGAAGAAGTGGCGGTCCTCTCGCAGCCGCGCGGTCATCATCCCGAGCAGGATCACCGGAACGAAGACGCACACGATCGCCCCCATCGCCGCGCTCATCTGCACCACCTGCGGCGTCGCCAGCGCGCCGAAGCCGATACGCACCGGCGTCCCGACCGCGCCGAAGACCGCGTTCACGGAGTTGCCCATCAGCGCGGCGGCAACCGAGAATACCGGCGGGTAGCCGATGTACACGAGCAGCGGGACGACGATCACCGCCGGGGTGCCGAAGCCCGCCGAGCCCTCGAGCAGGCTCCCGAACAGCCACGCGAGGAGGATGAGCTGCACGCGCGAATCGGCGGAGATGCGGCCGAGGTGGTACTCGATGGCCTTGATGACGCCGAGTGAGCGCAGCAGGTTGAGGAAGATCAGTGCACCGAGGATGATGATGCAGATGTCCAGCGCCACAAGCGCGCCTTTGACGAACGACGCGGGCACCAGGAGGGGCGTGATCCGCCACACGCCAAGAGCAATACCGATCGCCACGACGGCCACGACCGCGACGGTGATGAGGATGTTGCGCCGGAAGATGACCAGATCGACGATCAGCACGACGATCGGCAGGATAGCGAGCAACGTCAGCATGACGGAACCGTCCGTTCGGCGAGCGCTTGCGCGCAGGGCGAGTGCGTGGGGTGTGACGACGAAGCGATTATACTACGCGGCGGGCCGCAGCGCGAGAGAGCAGCTTCCGTCCGGGGACGGGCTTCCGGGCCTGCAAGCCCTCCCCCAAATGACAGACGGCAACGACCCGGGGGGGGGCGTTGCCGTCTGCTTGCGACTGGTGACCTGCAGCTACTACTCCGTCTCCACCACCACCGGCCCCATCAGCCCGTGGTCGTTGAGGTAGTACTCGAAGCGCCAACTGTCGTTGTCCGGGTCGAACTCGCTCGGCCCGGTCCAGGCGATCCACGGCGTGTGCAGCGGCCCGAAGATGTTGTGCCGGCCGCCGATCACCTCGATCGCCACCTCGTTCGCGCCATCGCTCAGCGCGTCTGTGATGTCCGCCGCGAAGGGCGCCCACGGCATCACGAACTGCTCGCCGCCAGCGTGGAGCACCGCTGCGGTGCACGAGAGTTCCGGCAGCGACACGCGCACGCGCTTGCCGCCGGCGGGCCTCTCGACGCTCACCATGTAGCGAACCGCGCCGCCGAAGGTGTCGAGGCCCTGGCCGACCCACGAGCCCTCGTCGAGCTGCGCGGGCTGCGCGATCAGCGTCATGCTACCCGGCCGCGGATCGCCATCGCGCGTCTCCACGCCGAAGTCCCCGACCAGGTACGCGTCCTCGATCTCCATCGTCGGGCGGTACACGAAGCTCAGCAGGATCTCGTTCTCGCCCTCCTGCAGCGCGTCGCTGATGTCGATCGTCTCGATGTCGTCGTCCACCCAGAAGCCATCGACCTCGGAGACCTCCGTGCCGTTGACCGTGATCGTGTAGTCCTCCGGGTTCTCAATCGCCAGCTGGCAGCTCCCCGGGACTTGCGTCACATGGAAGTCCCAGCGCACCTCGCAGGCCTCGCGCGGCGCGGTGTCCACCACGCCGGTGGTGTAGAGATACCACGGCTGGTGGTTGCTGCCGAAGCGCTTCTCGAGGCCGAACTGGTTGCGGATCAGCGCATCGGCCTTCAGCACCGGCACCGGCTCCGACCACTCGGCGTCCTGCACGCGGAAGCGGCAGTAGTCGAGCGGCAGCGTGTTCGGCTCGGCCAGCTCGATTGCGAACGGCCCGCCGATCTCCGTGCGCTCCGCGACCTGCATTGCCTCGACATGCGGCAGCGCGTCCGCGACCTCGACGCCGAGCGTGAACAGTGCCGAACCGGTCGGCTCCAGCCACGCGTTGAATGAGACCTTCCCGTCGGCGGACGTTGACGGCACCTCGCGGCGCTCGCCGGTGCGCGGGTTCCACTCGACCACGGGGCCCTGCGCGGAGATCGTCACCTGCACGTCATGCCCGGCCTCGCGGTCGTGGCTGTCGAGGAAGAGCAACTGGCCGCCCTCCACCGCGCGCAGCATGTGCCATGCGAAGTCGATCGGCTGCCCGTCCTCGGTGACGGCGACGCGGCGCGGGATGATCCCCTCGACGGTCGCGATCAGCTCCGAGCCCTCACAGCAGCAGATCCGCGTGCGCGAAGCCAACTCGGCGGGCGCCGGATCGGGCTGGGCGTTCACTCGCTCGGCGACGTCGCTGACGAACAGCACTTCGCCGCCCGCATCCACGAACGCCTCAAGCAGCTCGACGGTGCTCTCACGCAGCGTGATGCTCGGGGGCACGATCACCAGCCGGTAGCTCATCTCCCCGATTGTGAGCGCGTCGCCATCGATCTGCGCGTACTTCGCCATCAGCGACTCGTCGCCGAAGTCCCAGTCGAAGTGCGCGTTGCTCAGGGCGTAGATGACCGCCTCAAGCTGCTCCTCAAGCTGCTCGATCCGCTTGTCGCCGGGGCCGTCATTGGGGATGCCCCAGCCGCTCTCCACGGTGTGCAGCACCAGGACATCGCGGACCGGCGTGCCCTGCGTAAGCATCACGCTCAGGCGCGCGAAGTAGTCCTCGACCTCGCGGTAGTAAGCCCACCACGGAGAGTGATCGCGAATGGAGGCCGGGTAGTCGCGCTTCGCCCCGCCCGCAAGTGAGTAGTGTGTCAGGTGCGGGCAGCGGAAGTTCACACCGCAGGCCCACTGCCAGTCGCCGCTGAACTTGTGCCCCTCCAGCGGCCAGTCCCAGCCGGTGCAGCCGTAGGTCTCGCTGAGCACGCGCTCTTTGCCGAGCTGACTGGCGACCGAGGTGGCCTGCTTGGCGGTGGTGAGTTCATTGATCTGATCGCGCAGCATGTCGATGCCGGGCCACTGCATGTACTCGTAGTGGGGCATGACGGCGCCGGCGGCGATGCGCTGGCTGGCGATCGTCTCCTCGGCGAGCATGTGCCCGGTCGCGGCGATGTTGTGCTCGTCGCACCACTCGCCGATCTGCTTGCTGTACGCTTCCACGAACAGCTCCATCGCGGTCTGGTAGTAGTCGTGGCGCGCCTGCGAATAGTCGTCGCCGACGGAGCGCAGGAAGAGCTCCGGCAGCCGGTCGCGCAGGTCGTAGCCGCGGCGGGCTTGGAACTGATCGGCGAAGTCGCAGGTCCACGGAACGCGCATGCCAGTGTGGATCTGCGCGCCGAAGCTCGGCTCATCGGTGAAGACGGCCGGGATCACCGAGCCCATGTCGGCACCGTAGCGCGCCGCATACTCCTCGTGGGTCACGCGGATGAACTCGGCAACGGCGGCGGGGTTCAGCATGTCGAGGTAGCCGCCATCGTTGGTCCAGCCGGAGACCTCCTGCATCCCGGGGCAGAAGAACATGGCGCGGTGCTTCGGGTCGGCGCCATCGGCGGTCATGATCTCGCCCCCCCCCCCGATCTTCTCGTAGGAGACAAGCCGGCCCTCGTCGTCAACCTGCACGTCGAAGACCGCGTGGACCTTCACGGTGGCCGGGTCGGGCCCATCGTAGTATGCGCTGAGGTACTTCAGCCGGAACTCGGGGTGGTCGCGGGTGGCGAAACCGCCCGCGGGCCCCGACGGCCAGCGGTCCTCATCGTACATGTACGCGTGCATCCCCAACTCGCGGCACTTCTCGACGCACGCGCTGACGCACTCGAACCAGCGCTCGGAGAGGTAGGGCGTCTTGAGGCCGTAGCGGCTGTGCATGAACGCGCCGCCCATCCCGGCGTCGTGCATCATCTGAATCTCCGCCTGCAGCCGCTCGGGCTCCAGCTCCGAGTTCCATGACCAGAAAGGCGCAGAGCGCCAGATCGCTGCGGGTGACTTCCACTCGTTGTCGATCGACTTGAGATCGCTCATCGTCAGGCTCCCTGAGGCAACACATTGATCGCGCAGTCGGCGTTGACGTAATTCGTGACCCGCACGCGAGGGCCTCCAAGGGCGCGTGGTTGTCTCCAATCCCGACCGCCGCGGGGCCATGCGCTCTGCCGCCATCTGTGTTACAATAAAGCCAGCATCACTGACATCAACAGAGCCCCGTGAGATGGGGCCTTGCAGTCCGAAGGAGCCGACACGTGGATCAGCACGAAGCTGACTTACCCGAATCGCAGGACCAGGATACCGAACCCATGGAATGCGCGCCTCAGACATCCGCGGCCGCGTTTGAGGTCGTGCTCAGGGGCATCGTCAACGTCGTCTACGCCGCGGCCGACAAGAACTTCGGTCTGATTGACCGCGGCCCGGACCAGTACTACTACGACCCACGCCTCGTGGCGGCAGAGGCCGCCCCCGTCCGCGGGGACACCGTCTTCTTCACGGCGAAGCCTCCGATCCAGAAGGGCGCGAAGCCCGTCGCCGCGTGCGTGCTGGTGAAGGATAAGCCCGCGGTTGGCATGGTCGTGAACATGCTGCCGAGTGGCCGGGCAGGTTTCCTGCAGGTGGGCGACGAGCGCGGACACCGCTACAACGTCTACATGTCGCTCCCCGAGGATATCAGTGACGTGAGCCTCGGCGAGCACTTCCGCTTCACCGCCAGTGCGAACCGCCAGGGCCCCAGCGCCCTGCGCCCGGAACGGGTGGAGTAGCGTGCGGCCCGTCACCGTCGTCGGCGCGGGCCTCGCCGGCTCGGAAGCCGCGTGGCAGGTCGCGCAGCGCGGCGTGCCCGTCATCCTCTGCGAGATGCGCCCCGAGCGCATGACGCCGGCGCATGAGACCGACCTCTTCGCCGAGCTGGTCTGCTCGAACTCGCTCAAGTCCATGCTGCTCACCTCCGCGCACGGCGTGCTCAAGCACGAGTTGCGCCTGCTCGGCTCGCTGATCCTGCGCTGCGCCGGGGAGCACGCCGTGCCCGCCGGCCAGGCGCTGGCGGTCGATCGCGCGCGCTTCGCCGAAGCGGTCACGCAGGCCGTCAGTGAGCACCCGCTGATCGAGGTGCGGCGCGGGGAGGTCACGGAGATCCCCGAGGGCCCCGCGATCGTCGCCTCCGGCCCGCTGACCTCCGACGCGCTCGCGGGGGAGATCGCACGCCTCACCGGCTCCGAACGGCTCTACTTCTACGACGCCCTGTCCCCCATCGTCGCGGCGGACAGCATCGACGAGACGGTCGCCTTCCGCCAGTCGCGCTACGACAAGGGCGAGGCCGACTACATCAACTGCCCCTTCGACCGCGAGCAGTACGAGGCGTTCTACGCGGCGCTGATGGCAGCCGAGACCACGCTGCACGCCGACTACGATCCGGGCGAGCTCTTCGAGGGCTGCCTGCCGATCGAGATCATCGCCGGGCGCGGCATCGACGGACCACGCTTCGGCCCGATGAAGCCGAAGGGCCTCACCGACCCGCGCACCGGCCGGATGCCGTGGGCGGTCGTGCAGCTTCGCGCCGAGAATCGCGAGGGCACCATGTGGAACCTCGTGGGCTTCCAGACCTCGCTGACCTACCCCGAGCAGCGCCGCGTGTTCCGCATGATCCCCGGCCTGGAGCGCGCGGAGTTCCTGCGCCTCGGCGCGGTGCACCGCAACACCTACATCAACGCGCCGACGCAGCTTCGCGACACGTGGCAGCATCGCGAGCGTGCCGACCTGTTCTTCGCAGGGCAGATCACGGGCGTGGAGGGCTACGTCGAGAGCGTGGCGTCAGGACTGGTGGCGGGGATCAACGCCGCGCGGCTGGTGCTTGGGCAGGAGCCGCTGGCGATGCCCGAGCAGTCGGTCATCGGCGCGCTGGCCCGGCACATCACGACCGCCGACCCGGCGGGCTTCCAGCCGATGAACTCGAACTTCGGCCTGCTCCCCGAGCCGCCGTCGGAGAAGCGCCTGCGCAAGCGCGAACGCCGCGAGCGGCAGGCGGAGCTGGCCATCGAGGCGATCGAGCGGCTGGTCGCGGGGGAGCTGTCCGCGAAGTCGTGAGCCGTTTGGCCGTTGCCGTGGAGGGGCCGCCCCTCGCGCAGCGAGGGGTGAGTTCCGCCTGCGGAACTCAGCCGCTGTGCCGGCCCGCCGTTTGGACCCGCCGCAGAACCACGCTCCCATCCCCGAACCGCCTCCATGGCTCGAAGCCCGGCAGCGTCTCCTCGCCCTCCATGATCGGCCGCCACGCCATCGTGCGCTCCTCGTTGCCCTCGCCGCGGTGCCTGATGTGCATCCAGTCCACCCGCACAAGCTCGCGGTCGAGGCGCAGAAACTCCTCGGGCGTCATCGGCAGCCGGACTGTGTCCATGCCCGTCGCCGCGCTGAGCGTCGAAGCGTGCGTGCTCGCGATCACGTCGTCGGGTCCTGCGGCCGCCAGCAGCGCATCCGCGATCTCCCGCACCTGCGCCCGCGCGTCCTGGTGGTAGGGCCCGACCGCCACGTCCATCAGCGTCGGCATCGCCGTGAAGAGCACGATCAGCCCCAGCGGCACCGCCGCGAGGCGCATTGAGGCGCGCTTCCGCCGCAGCAGCTCGACCACGAATGCCGCCCCGATGGCCGCGCACACCGGCCCGAGGGGGTCGAGGTAGCGGCTCACGCCGACACCGCCGTGCGCGATTGACGATAGTGGCACGAGTAGCAGCGTCAGCACGAGCAATCCGTAGATCATCCAGCGGAAGCCGCCGGGCCTGCCGCCGGCGACCACCACGATCAGCTCCACGAAGAATGCGGCCATCAGCAGCGGCAGAGCGCCGATGTCCAGGGCGTTCGGCCACACGTCCTCGGCGATGATCGCGTACTTGCGCGCGATCTCCACCGGATGTTGCACGATGAACTCCAACGGCGACCAGTGCTCCAGCGCAAGGCTGGAGCTGCGGCCCGGATAGAGGTCGAGGTCGTGGCGGATCATGATGTCCGTCTGCGCCGAGTAGCCGAACTCGCCGGTGAGCGCCTGCATCTGCAGGCCCCACCAGACGAGCGCGATCGCCAGCGGCACGCAGAACGCCGCCGCTCGCCCCAGCGCTCTCCCCCAGCCCGCCTCGCGCGAAGCCAGCAGTACGTAGGCTACGATCACGACCGCCCACATCTCCATGGTCGAGCGCCCGAGGTAGCCGATGCCCGCCGCCGCGCCTGCCGCCAACGCCGACTGCCAGGTGATTCGACGCATCAGCAGCACCGTGATCGCGGCCAGGCAGAAGATCGTGCTGCTCTCAGTGAGGCCGGTCGAGCCGAGGTAGAGGCCCGCGGGCGAGAGGACGAAGGCGGTGGTGGCGAAGACCGCCGCGGGGCGGCCCTGCAGGCGGAATGCGATCAGGTAGATCAGTGGCGCTGTGAGCAGGAAGAAGATGCCTGACGAGAGCGCGATCGCGGTGGGCTCGGAGGTCACGCGCAGCAGGCCGCCGATCAGCACCACCGGCAGCGGGGAGCGCAGCACGTTCGGCCACGGGCGGTCGAGCCGCCCCTGCTCCTTGAGGAAGACCAGCATCGACGGGCAGGCGGTGGGGATGGTGAAGCCGTGGCCCGCGGCGAACTCGCGCGCGGCGACCAGCGTCTCCAGCACGTCCTCACGCGGGGCGACGTGGAAGTCGGTGCGCGAGAGGTAGCCGACCCACAGCAGCGCGGTCAGCAGCAGCACGAGGAGCAGTTCGCCGAACCCGCAGCGCCCATGCGCGCCGGGCTCGGGCAAGACGTCCGCGTTTTCCTCCGACGCCCTCATGCTGGTTCCTCCGATAGGGCTGTCGGAGCGGCTAAAGCCCCTCCGCTCCAAACGACCGGGCTATGCCCGTCCCTCGACCTCATCGACGAGCCTCTGGTAGGCTTCGAGCGCGCCGTCATCCGCCGCCTCGGCTATCTGCCTGAGCCGGGGGAGCTGCGCGAGGATGCTGCCGCGCGCGTGCTCGGCGTTGATGTGCTGGACCAGCGCCATGAGCCCCTGCCCGAGCGCGCCTGCGTCGAAGGCCTCTTCGACCGACGCGCAGAACCCGTGCATCTGCTCCCGCCGGTCGGCCGCCACCGCCCGCCCCTGCTCCGTGTTGAGCAGGCCCAGCAGCTCGTCCTTGCGCGGCAGCCAGTCGCGGAAGCCGCGCACGGTCTCCTCGACGGTCGAGCCATGGCCCGCGCGGATCGTGATGAAGCGCCAGGTGCCCACGAGGCCGAAGTTCGCGTCGATCAGGTCAGCGTCGCCCAGCACGAGGTTCTCCACCGGGTGCTCGGGGGTGTTGCCCCCGGCGTGGCTGGCGATGACCGAGACGACGCGCTCGGCGATGTCCGGGTCGAGCGGGCGCTCAGCCAGCAGCCCGCGCGCGGTCTCGGCGCCGACGGGCGCGTGCTCCCTGCCGATGGGCTTCTCAATATCGTGCAGCACCGCGGCGAGTTCGACGACGTATGCGTCGGCCCCGGCCTCATCGGCCAGCCTCAGCGCCAGGTCCCGCACCCGCAGCGTATGTTCCCAGGTGTAGCCGGGCCAGTGATAGCCCTCCCACTGCTCCGGCCAGTTCTCAAGTCTCCCCCGCACGATCTGCTCAAGTTCAGTGATGATCTGCTCCAACGTCCGTCCCTCGATTCTGTCAGTTGCCGCATCGCGCTGCGCTCGTCCTGGCCGTAGCCGTTGTCGTTGTCGTTGTCGTCCCCTTTTCCCTTCTCACCCTTCACTCTTCCCCGCCCTAACTCGGCCTCTCCTCCAGGTATTCCTCCTCGGTCCCGACCAGCCACGTGTCGTGGTCCCCGCCCCGGGTGTTCCGAGCCGCCTGCACGCCCGTCACGATCGCGAAGTCGAGGTTGATGTAGCGATGCTGGCCGCTGCGCCCGATTGTCTGCAGGTTCTCCAGGCTCTCAACCCACGCTCGGATCGTGTTGATGCGCTCCAGGTAGCCCGGATCGTAGATCGGGTAGGCGTTGGGGATCCGGACGACCGTCGCGTCCACGAAGGTGTCCGGGGCGATCAGTCCGAGCTGGTGCAGCTCCCGGCGGCCCAGGTCAATGATCTCCTCGTCGTCGGCCGACCACAGCTCGTCGCCCTGCCAGGCGAAGTACTCCGCCGCGATGCACGAACGCCCGTCCCCCTCCACCATCTCCGGGCTCCAGTTCAGGTAGTTCTGCACCCGGCCCATCTGCACGCTCGGCTCGTGGACGTAGATCCACGTGTCCGGCAACGTGCAGGGCTCGTCGAGCAGCAGCGCGGCGGTGAGGAACGAGCGGTGCCGCAGGCCGCTCGCGGCCTCCAACACCTCGGCGGGCGGTGGCGGGTCCATCACGCCGGGCAGGTCGGCCAGCGGCATACTGCTCAGGAAGCTCTCGCCCTCGTGGCGCTCCTCACCGTGCGGGCCGGTCGTGATGACCTCGCGCACGCGGCCGTCCTCGTGGACGATGCGCACGACCTCCCGCTCGGCGAGCACCTCGCCCGAGCCTGCCTCGATCGCGTCGGCGTAGGCCTCGAAGAGCATCCCCGGCCCGAAACGCGGGTAGTAGAACTGGTGCAGCAGGCTCTCGTCCTCGCTCTCGATGTCCGACTGGAGGGCACCGTGCAAGGCGTCTTTGATCGCTTGCCACATTGAGAGCGAGCGGATGCGCTGGGCGGCCCAATCGGCACTGAGCTCGGCGCACGGCGTGCCCCAGACCTTCTCCGTGTAGGTCTTGAAGAAGTGCTCAAAGACGCGCTTGCCGAAACGGTTGCTGACCCAGTTCTCGAAGCTGTCGTCGGGCAGCGGGCGGAGCCGCGCGCCGAGATAGCTGAAGACCGCGAGCATCGAGTCCGCAAGCCCGAGCGTCGTGAAGGTGCTCCCGATTTGCAGCGGGTAGGCCATGAGCCGGCCGCGGTAGAAGATGCGTGTCATGCGCTCGCGGAGCAGCAGATCGTCGCCGAGGAGGGATTGCCAGGTGTCGAGGACATCGTCCATCTTCGTGATGAAGCGATGGCCGCCGATGTCCACGTGGTAGCCGTCACCGTGCACGGTCCTGCAGATCCCCCCGACCCGATCGTCCTGCTCAAGAACCACGACGGGCACGTCGGATTTGACCAACTCGTGGGCGGCCCCAAGGCCTGCGGGACCGGCGCCGACCACGACGACCGAAGCTCTCGAACTCATGCGCCCTCTCCCATCCGCTCTCGCCCCATCCGCGCCTCGCAGTCCGGGATTCGTCGACCGTCACGGCAAGAAGGCTCCGCCTGTCGGCCCACGCAGCGCGGTACCGTAGTGCGTTCATAGATGAACGATTTGTTGCATTCGTGGGCTTGGAACAGCGCCGCCGATGTCTGACGCCGCCCTCGCCGAGGCCCGCGCGAGCATAGCAGCAACGCTCGCGGCGTGTCAACAGCGCCCGCGAGAGCGGCAGCGTCTGCGCTCACTGCCTCTCGCTACTGCTCGACAACGGGCTCATCGGCAGTCGGCTCAGGCGACCAGACCATGGCCGGGCGCGTGATCCCGCCCGCGCCGAGCTCGTTCGTCACCATATTCGTGACCTTCACCGCGATCAGATTCTCGCGCCCGAAGCGCACCGCATGGGTGATGTCCAGCTCCACCGGCTGCCAGCCGTTGGTCTCCACCTCGCCGACGTAGATGTCATTCACCCAGACCTTCGCGCTCTCATCGATGCCGCCGAACCACAGCATCACGCGCCGGCCGCCCCACTCGGGCAGGATCTGCGCCTCCTGGCGGTACCACATCACGCCGCGGTAGTAGCGCAGGCCCTGATCGGACCAGCTCGCGGAGTAGGTCGCCAGCGTCGGCCAGTCACTGTCATCCACGCGGCGCGAGTAGAGCCGCAACTGCTCGCCCGCGTCGTTCGGGTCCATCCACGTACGCCACTTGTCCGCCAGGCCCGCTACCTTCCGGTTGCTGCGCGTGACCCGATCGTTGCCCTGCTCGATCTCCGGCGCCCAGAAGCGTTCGACGCGCGCGGCCCCGCCGCCCTTGCATACCAGCGGCGGATCGTACGCCTCCATCCACGCGCCGATCTCGCGCATCTCATTGAGCGGCTCGAGTGCGTCATGCCACTCGAAGTTCTCCGCCAGCTCTCTCATGCGCAGGAATGCGTCCAGATACTCCCAGCTCTTCGTGGCGATCATCACGCGCTCGTTGTAGGGCGCATCGTTCTTCGTCACGCGCGTCGCGTCGCGCAGCCGCTGGGCGAGGTAATCCATGTTATCGGCGGAGTAGATGTCCGGGATGTTGACCGCGTTGCCCGTGTGGAACGGGGCGTTGCGCCGTAGCCGGTCCATGTACAGCCAGTAGAGCTGCATCGGCTTGGCCGCCGGACCGTAGAAGCGGTCGTAGTAGTCCTCCATCAGCAGTTCGAAGTCCCGCTCGGAGTCCCACATGAGCTGCGCCAACACATAGCCGAGCGGCCCGTAGTTTGACCACGACATCTGCGTCTCGATGCGCATGCCCGTCACGCCGGCTCGCTCGCAGTAGGGGATCTCGTAGGCCCAGCGACTCACGTAGTTCAGTGGAAGGTTCGGCCCGGCGAGGTTGTAGCTGTAGCCGCGATGGTAGACCTCCGGGCAGATCTTGGTC
>JALGSW010000112.1 GCA_029821635.1 Candidatus Zipacnadia bacterium | reverse complement strand
CCAGTTCGGCTCATCGGGCGCGTCCATGTAGGGCCAGTAGTGCATCATCGCCACATGCGGACGCGCCTGCGGCAGTTCGGTCAGGTGCTCGAGGAAGCGCCAGAAGCGCGCCTCCTCCGGCAAGTCCGAGCCCGCGACGGCCGCGTAGAAGCCGCTGAAGCGCACGCCGCGGTGCATGAACGTCCAGTTGATCGGCCCGAACCAGCTTGCGAACAGCGCCAGCCGGTGCGAGGTCATGTTGAGCGCGAGGTCGCTGCGCTCGGCGCGGTAGCCCTCGATGCGCGTGTGCTTGTTGCCGACGTCCATGTTGCCGGGGATCACGAAGCTCGGCATCGGCAGCGCGTCGAGGTCCTCGCGCGCGTTCTGATACTCGAACTCGTGCGTGTCGCCATCGCGCGTGAGGTCGCCGCCGACGAGCAGCAGTTCGGCGTCGCTGTCGATGATCTGCTGCCTGGTCGCCTGCCAGCGCCGAGTCATGGCAGGGCGGTAGCGATACGAACGCGGCGTGCCAAGGTGGTGGTCGGTGACATGCGCGAAGACCCACGGGCTGTCAGACATGAGTGGCCTCCTGGACGAACGGCGTTGGAACAGGATTCGGGCCGCTGCGCGACCCGACAGGATGGCGGCTGCGCCGCCAACAGGAAACGGCAACGGCTCGGCAGGTGACGACAACGACACGGCGACGGCAGGATCAGGTGAGGGCAACGGCACCGGGCATACTTCTCTGGCGCGTCTATCATCCCCCGCCGTTCCCCTGTCCCCGCCGTCGCCGTTTCCTGTTGCGGCGCAGCCGCATCCTGTAGCCGGCGCAGCCGGCTCCTGTTAGACAGTCGTTCCGCGCGCGCGCGTCACCGCGCCAGCCGCAGCACCGCCGCGCGGTGCACGTCCCACGTGTGCGCGCCGGTGCCGTGCAGCATCTGCCAGAGCTCCCCAGTGGTCTTGCGCACGCTCAGGTTGAAGTCCAGCGCGACATTCGGGTCGGCAGCGATCCCAAGCGACGCGAGCGGGATGCGCCACTCGCAGGTCCAGCGGCCCGCGTCCACGATCGCAGCCGCGTACTCCACTCCCTGCGCGGCGCGCTCGACCGCGGATGGCGGCGCGCCCGCCTCGCCGGTGCTCTCGAAGTGCCCCGACGGGAAGCCGCGCAGCACCAGGATAGGCCCGGCCGGCGCCCGCAGCGCGATCTCCACAGCGTCATCGCTGCCCCACGCATCGCCCGGCCGCAGCGGCTGGCTCGGATCGACGCGGTTGTCGAGGCTCACCAGCAGGTTCGTGCCATCGTGCTGCACCCACGCGGTGGTCGGCGGCTCGGTCGGCTCGCCCTCGATGCCCTCGCGCACAACCAGCGCCTGGCCGGCCGGCCACTCGCCCTGCGCGAGCCGCCCGTCGATGGTCGGTTCAGCCGCCCGGCGCTGCGCCACCAGCTCCGGGCGCGGCTGCGGCGGCTCCTCGGGCTTGAGGCTGGCCTCCTGCACCGTCTGCCAGTAGTATGCCACGCTCGGCCGGACCTCGTGCCTGACCGGCCACTCCTGCCGCGCCTCGTCTTCGTAGAGGCCGATCTGGTCCATCGGGATCGGCTCGAAGCCCTCGGGTGGCGAGACGCCATCCGGTAGCGTCAGCGACGGCCTGTCGGGGTCGAACGCCCCGCGCTCAGCGATCACCAGCGGTTCCTCGACGTCCTGGTAGGGAGCCGCGTTCCCGGCGACGTCGTTCCACGGATACGGTCCAACCACGATGTTGCGCGCGGCGATGTTCCCCTTCGGCGCGGCGGGCTCGTCCTCGAGGATGCCCGGCAGTCGCGGGTAGCGCGCGGCCCACAGGGCGCTCTCGAAGGGCATCGCCTTCAGCCGCGTGGTCATCGTGGTCGGCACCGAGCCGGCCGCCCAGCCGAGCGCGCGGGCGTCGATGTGTATCGCGCGCGGGCACTCGGCGAAGACGTTGTTCAGGATGAGGTTGTCGCGCCCGCCGCCTACGAACGCCGCGCGGATCACGCGGTAGAAGACGTTCCCGGAGATCTCGGTGCCGCACCACATGTCATCGAGGTAGACGCCGACCACCCCGCGCCCCTCGCGCCCGTTCACATGGTGCATGTAGTTGTTGCGGATGACCGTGCCGCGCGTCGTCCAGTCGCGGCCGGCGTAGATCGCGCCCGCGTCGTTGGACTCGTAGCAGACGCTGTGCATCTCGTTCAGCTCGATCACGTGATCGTTGCCGCTGAAGCCGATGGCCTGGTGCGGCGCGTCGTGGATGAGGTTGTGCGCGACGCGGTTGCCCACGCCAGCCACGCGCACGCCGGGCACGTACATGCGCTTCCACTCGCCGAGATCATGGATGTGGCAGTTCTCCACCACGTTGCTGCCCGGCGTGAGTGTCGGCCTGTCCCCGCCGGAGATCGCGAAGCCGCCCTCGCCCAGCGCGTACGCGTCGCAATGCATGATCCGATGGCCGGTCCCGCTCGCCTTCGCCGCGAACGCGCCGATGTCGCGGAAGGTGCAGCCGATCACGGAGTTGTGCGAGCCGCCGATCGTGACGGCCGTCCCGCGCGCGGCCTCGAAGGTCAGGCCCTCGAAGGTCAGCCAGGCCGTGTCCGGCGCGGAGACCAGCTCATCGAGCACCGAGACGGTCACCGGCGTGCGCGCGAGCTTCCGCGGCGGCCAGAGGTAGAGCACGCCGTCCTCGCGGTCGAGATACCACTCACCGGGCTCATCGAGCTCGGCCAGCGCGTTGTAGGCGTAGTACCACTGGCCCTTGCGATAGCCGTAGTGGTGGTAGGGCTCCTCGACTTCGATGGTGCGGTCGTCGCGGTCGATGCGCTGCACGCGATGCCGCTGGTCGGCCCAGTCGTGGAACCAGTAGCCGTGCACCCACAGGTCCTTCTCGCCGATCCAGCGCAGCGGCCGGTCGCCCTCGAAGACCCACTTGCCGACCGCGTCGCCCTTGCGCCCGCGCACGTCGGTCGGCTTGATGTCGAGCAGCGCCTCGATGCGCGTGAAACCCTGGTTCGGCCAGCGCGCGAGGGTCAGCCGGTCTTCGCCGAAGAACACCTCCAGGCCCCCACCCGCGGGTGAGCCGAACTCCTCGACGCCCAGCGCGCGCAGGTCCGCCTGCACGACGTGCCCGCGCGCCTCCTCCGGCAGCCGCCCCAGCACCGAGGCGTCGGTCACCGGGCCGAACGCGCGCGTGGGGATGCGCCGCCCGCCGCTGAGCACGACCGGCTTGCCCGGCTGTGCGCGCCAGAGGATCGGCGCGTTCTCGCTGCCGGAGTCCTCGGGGCCGAGTTCGAGGCGCTCGGCAAGCTCATAGCGCCCACCATGCAGCCAGACGGTGATGCCGCCCTCGGGCAGACCGTCGGCCTTCGCCTCGCGGACGGCGTCGCGGGCGCGGGTGAGCGTCGCGAACGGGCGCCTTGCAGTGCCCGGACCGGCGTCATCGCCGCCGGGCGCGACGTGCAGCTCCAGCGCGGCGCACGGTGCGATCGTCAGCGCACTGACCAGTAGCACAGCAATCGCGATCTGCATCGATCCAGCTCCTCCGCTCAAACGGTCATCTCAGCCGTTCGTGGCGCAGGCTTCCCAGCCTGCGGTCGCTTCCGTCCTACCTTGCCACTTACTACTCGCCACTCAACAACCACGCCTCGTTGAAGCGCGCGAACACCAGGTTCTCGCGGCCCTGCACGTCCGGTTCGGGGAAGCGATGCTCGTAGAGCAGCCCCGCGGTCCCGTCCGGCAGCGCCGCCATGCAGCAGTACGAGCAGTACTCGCCCGCGACGCGCCTCGCGACCGACCACGTCTCGCCGTCGTCGTAGCTCAGGCGCACGGTCATGTCGGTGCGCTCATCGGTGCGCGCGGGGTTCGCGAAGAGCACGCGATCGCGGTCATCCCCCGCCGCCTCGCTGGTCCAGCGGATGAAGCTCGCCTGGCAGGCGGGCTCGATGAGCGTGGGATCATCGCACGCCTCAGACCACGTCTCGCCGCCATCGGCGCTGGTCGCGATCATGCGGCAGTCGTAGCCGCGCGGGGTGCGCATGTTGAGCATCAGCCGACCGTCGGCCAGCTCAACCGCCTGGGCCTCGTTGGTCTGCGTGGAGGGCGTCTCGCCGACCTGCCATGTCTCGCCATGATCGTCGCTGAAGTAGACGTGCGCGCCGTCCTGCGCGAAGTCGCTGCTGTGGCGGCGGTAGCCGGGGCAGATCAAGCGCCCGCTGCTCATGGTGATGCCCATGCCCGGCCCAGCCATCGCCGCGAGCCAGTCCGGCTGCTTGACCATCGGAGTGAGGTCGATCGGCTCCGACCAGGTGCGGCCGTCGTCGTCGGAGCGGATGGCGTGGAGGAAGATCACGCGCCCGTGCCACTCCTCGCGCGCGCCCTCGGCACGCTGCGGATCGCGGCGGAGCAGCTCATCCATGGTGGGGTAGACGTGATCGTAGATGATCCAGATGGTGCCGGTCTCGCGGTCCACGAGCATGCACGGATCGCCCGCGGCCATGTCGCCGCCATCATCGATGAGGATCTCGATCTCGCTCCACGTCTCGCCGAGGTCGTCGGAGCGTTTGAGCGCCATGTCGATGTTGTTTGGCGCGTCGCCGGGCTTATCGACGCGCGCATCGCAGGCGGCCAGCAGCGTGCCGGAGTTGGTGCATACGAGCGCGGGGATGCGGTACTCGCACACCCCCGCCTCCCCGGCGCTGAACACGGGCGTCTGAACGAACAGCGGCGTGTCGGTGGGCATGGTGAGCGCCTCCTGGTGGTGCGGCCTCGTCACGCTGGGCTGCCCTTTCGCCACGAGAAGCGGCGTCGCCTGCACGCGGCTCAGGTTGCCAGTGCACGCGCCATGCAGTAGAATAGCGCATGAACGCGAGCCGGAACTGCGAGGGATCATCGTGAGCGATTGGGCGAATGGTACCGAGGGCGTCCCGCGGATCGAGCAGCTCAGTGCGAGGAACTTCCGCGCGCTCAGAGATCTGACGCTGCGCGACATGACCCCGCTGACTGTACTGGTCGGACCGAATGGTAGCGGTAAGTCTACCGTCTTCGACGTCTTCGCGTTCCTTTCGGAGTGCTTCACCGATGGGCTACGGCGCGCTTGGGACAAGCGTGGACGGTTCAGGGAACTGCGGTCGCGTGGCGCCGGTGATGAGCCGATCACCATCGAACTGACTTTCCGCGAGCGGCCCGAAAGCACGCCGATGGCATATCGCCTGTCCATCGGCGAGAGTGCTGATGGGCCGTTTGTGGCCGAGGAGCGGCTCGATTTCACTGTGTCGGGCTCCTCAAAGCCGGTCACGCAACTCATGGACTTCCGCAACGGTTCCGGTCGGGCGTGGCTTGGCGGCGCGCCTTCCGAGGGCGGTAAGTTCGAGGAGATCGCCCTCAGCAGCCCCGACACGCTCGCCGTCAGTAGCCTCGGGCAGCTCAAGGACCACCCGCGCGCCCTGGCGCTCCGCAAGTTCATCACGGGCTGGTACCTCTCGCACCTGACCGCCGACGCCGCCCGCAGCGTCCCCGAGGCCGGGCCGAGGGAGCGCCTGAGCGCGAGCGGAGACAACCTCGCGAACGTGATGCAGTACCTCGGTGAGCGCCATCCTGAAGTAACTGAGCGCATGCTCAGCGCGTTGACCGCGCGGGTGCCCCGCCTGCAGAGCGTTGAGGCGAAGATGGAGGACGGTCGGCTGCTGCTGCAGATCAAGGACGCGCCCTTCGAGCGCCCGATCCTGGCCAGGTACGCCTCCGACGGCACGCTCAAGATGCTCTCCTACCTCGTGGTGCTGCATGACCCGGACCCGCCGCCGCTGATCGGCATCGAGGAGCCCGAGAACCACCTGCATCCGCGGCTGCTGCCGGAGCTGGCCGAGGAGTGCCGCCTGGCGACGGAGCGGTCGCAGCTCCTCGTGACGACGCACTCGCCCTTCTTTCTCGATGGCCTGATTCCCGAGCAGGTGTGGGTGCTGCACCGCGACGAGCAGGGCTACGCGCAGGCGATGCGGGCGGCGGACATGGAACTCGTGCCGAGGATGATGGAAGCGGGCGCGTCGCTCGGCAACCTGTGGACGGAAGGCTACTTCGACGTGGGCGATCCGCTGACGAACGCGGGCGGATCGCGGGTCATCACTGTGGGGGAAGGCCGGTAACATGCACGTCGAGTTCATCACGGAAGAGCCATCGGCGGTAGAGGCGCTTCAGAACCTGCTGCCGCGCATGCTACCTGCGGGGGCCTCGTTCGCGATCCGCTCATTCCGCGACAAGGATGAACTGCTGGGGCGTCTGCCAAGTCGCCTTCGGGGCTACGTCCATTGGCTGTCAGCGGACTGGCACATTGTCGTTCTCGTGGACCGCGACAACGACGACTGCCAAGAACTCAAGGCGCGCCTTGACGTGATCGCCGCCGACGCTGGCCTCCTACCCAAGGCTCGCGCGATGGGCGATCGCTTCCACGTCCTCAACCGCATCGCCATCGAGGAGTTGGAGGCGTGGTTCTTCGGCGACGTGGAAGCGCTGCGCGCGGCGTACCCGGCCGTGCCCGAGACACTTGCCGAGCGAGCGTCTTACCGCGATCCCGACGCGATTCGCGGCGGCACGTGGGAGGCGCTGGCGCGCGTTCTCGGCTACTCGCGCGCCACATTCCCTAAGATCGCGGTCGCGCGCGCCGTCAGCGCGCACATGGACCCCGAGCGCAACCGCTCGCGCAGCTTCCAGGTCTTCCGGTCAGGCATCGCCGACCTCGTCGCCGGCGATGCCTGACCGTCATTTCGTCTGCACTCCTACTCCCCCAGATACCCCAGTATCAGCCCCGCCACCAGCAGGTTCCCCTTGTGGCTGATGTGCACGCCGTCCGCGGTGAAGAGCGACGGCTTGTCGTCCGCCGTGCGCGTCGGCTCATAGACGTCCAGGTAGTCAGCGCCCGTCGCCGCCGCGACCTCCTGCATCCGCTCGTTGAACTGCTCCAGCGCCTCGGGCTTGCCGAAGTACGAGCCGCCATTGCCGTTCGCCGCGATGCGCTTGACCACCGTCGCGCGCGTGATCTCATGCACCGATGAGCTCGCCGAGATGACCGTGAACTGCGCCTCCGGCGCGTTCTCGCGAATGTGCTCGATCACCGTCACGAACGTCTCCTCGAACTGGTCCAGCGGCACCACCGGGTCGAACGGGTAGTCGTCCGGGGTCTTGTACTCGGGTTTGGGCTTGAGCTTGCTGTCATTGGGCCCGGTCCAGATGAACACGCGCGTCGGGGTGGGCTCGTAGAGGTCGTCATACATCTCCTGCCGATACCCGCCCGGGCCCTGCAGCCGCTGCCACGTGCGCGTGATGTAGTCGCCGCCCACGCCCGCGTTGCGGTAGCTCACGTCGCTCTTCGCGCGGTTGAGCCAGAAGCT
The DNA here is from genome assembly GCA_029821635.1 of Candidatus Zipacnadia bacterium. GTDB lineage: Bacteria > Armatimonadota > Zipacnadia > Zipacnadales > UBA5352 > UBA5352. Next base: position 8,538 of record JALGSW010000112.1, on the reverse strand, counting down.
CACCATGTCCGTGTAGTTGTGCCCGCGCTGCTGGTCGGTGAGCGAGTCGCCGAGGAAGAGCAGGTGCGCGGGGCTGTCGAGCTTCGCGGCCTGCGCGAGCGCCTCGAACTGTGCGTAGGTCTCCGCGTCCACCACGTCGATCCACGCGGTCGCGCCGCCGCCGACCTCCGCGTTCACGATGCTGATCGTGCCCTCGCCCGGATCCGCGCCCGCGGGAGGCGCCAGGGAAATCGTGGTCGTCTCGCCTGTGATCCGGATCTCCTCGCGCTCGACCTGGTCGCCGAAGACGAGCGTCAGGTTCAGGCTGCCCTCGGTGATCGGGCCGGCGTCGCAGCGCGCGCTGATCGCGACGTCGAAGTCCACTCCCGGCGTGACCATCATGTAGCTCGCACCGACCCTCAACTCGCCGCCGGGCAGGCCCTTCGGGGTCAGCAGCGCGTCATCGAGGAACGCCTCGGCGCCCGCGCCGTCGAGCTGCACGACGACCGCGATGCGCGTGACGAGCGGGTCGCGCGGGCTGATCTCGATCGCCACCTCCTGCCACTCATCGGTAAGCTCCACGTGGTTCTCCGGCCGCTCGATCAGATACTTGTCCTCCGGATCGTTGCGGAGCTGGATGGAGCGCAGGGAAAGCGTGCCGGTGCCCCGCGCCTGAACGGTGAAGCGGTAGTCGAGGCCGACCGAGCAGGGGACGTAGCCGGAGTAGATCGTCGCGTCGGCGTCCTCGCCGACCGCGAGCCTCCCGGCCTGCTCACCGGAGAGCACGGGCTCATCGACCACGGTGATCTCTCCATGCCAGGCGGGCGACTGCGGCCAGGGGCCCTTCTCGAAGCCGGGATCGTCGAGCATGTTGTCACCGGGCGCAGCGGCGAGGGCCGCGTGAAATGAGAGCAGAGCAATAGCGATCAGGCTGAGGGTAAGCATGCGCATCCGTGTGACCTCCATCAACTTTGTGGTGGCGGCGACTGACGGAGGGTGGTTCGCTGGCGTCGGCGCTTCTCCCTGCGCCCGCCTGCGATGCTTGCGGGAGGAGATGGGCGGGGCGACCGGGAAGTCGCCCACCACCGAGCCGATCCTGCGAACGATGCGCCGCCCTGGAGGCCGCCGATGCTGCCCGCAACCGCGCGCATACGTCCCTTACTGCTGCTGACGATCGTGGCCGTCATGATGATCGCCTCCGCTGCCGGTGCGCAGGACGCCGGCCAGCCCTTGCGCAACGCAATCTTCAACGGAGACTTCCTGCAGGGCCGCGCGGGCTGGAGCATCGGCGGCCCGCCCGACCTCGAAGTGAAGACCTTCCGCACGATGATCGCCGACAAGGCGGACGCCGAGCTGTCGCTGCGGCACGAGGCGCTGGCTGAGACGATGACGCTCTTCAGCCAGTACCCCATCGGCGTCGAGGCGGGCCAGGAGTACACGCTGACGCTGACCGCGGCGGGGGAGGGGACCATCGCCCTCGGCGTCTACGAGTACGACGAGCGTGGCAAGAACACGGTCTTCCCGATCTCCGGGCCTATCACGCTGACCGCCGAGCCGCAGAGCTACGAGTTCGTCTACACCGCCTCGGAGCGCGCGGTCACGATCCGCCCGCGTATCCGCATCATCGGCCAGGCCCCGCCCGCGGCCGAGCCTCCGCAGGGGAGCACGGACGTCGCCGCGGGCGCGTTCCATGTGCGGCTGCTGAACTTCGCGCTGATGCTCCCACAGGACGTCTTCGCGCAGAGCATCGACTGGCCCGGGTGGGCGGTCTCTGATGAGTTCAAGAGCTACACAGGCCTGAGCGAAGAGGAGATCGCCCGCATCAAGGCCGCCACCGCGGTCGATCGCATCCTGCCTCCCTACGAGCCCATCCGCACCGAGCGCAAGGGCGTCTACTCGCTCACCACCTCGCAGTTCAACTTCGGCGGCTCGGTCTTCCCCGAGCAGATCACGATCCTCGGCGAGCCGGTCCTGGCGAGCCCGATCGGCTTCGAGCTCCGTACCACCGGCGGGCGGGCGATCACGCACGCCGATGGTACAGCCGCCTTCAAGTCCACCGACCGGCGTGTGGTGGCGCGGCAGACCGCGCACGGTGACGGCTGGACGCTGAAGATGACCGGGACGCTGGAGTACGACGCGCTGCTCATCATCGACCTGGAACTGCAGGCCGAGCGGCCGATCGTGCTCCGGAGCGGCTCGCTGACGATCCCGCTGACCCGCGAGGTGGGGGAGTATATCCGCTACAAGAGCGTCGGGGTGTTCGGCGAGGGGCCGATCCCGGCCGCGAGGGAGACAGTCGAGGTCAGACATACGTCCGGCCGCGCGCGCCTCATGAACGACTGGAGCCCCATCGCGCCCGCCCCGGATCAGGGCACGCTCTGGGAGTGGACGCGCGGCGCACCCATGTATTTCTGGCTCGGCGATGAGGAGAAGGGCATCGGCTGGGTCCTCGAGAGCGATGAGGGCTGGAGCTTCGGCGAGGAGGACGCGACGCTTGCGCTCGAACGCACGCCGGAGGCGCTGGTCGCGCGCGTGAACTTCATCACTGAGCCCACCACGGTGCGGGAGACGTGGCGGACGCGCTTCATCCTGCAGGCGATGCCGCCGAAGCCGGTCCGGCCGGACTGGTTCAAGATGCACTTCAATCGCTTCTACAACTGGCGGCCGGGCGATGAGCCGATGATCGAGCGCATCAACGCCATGCGCGCGGAGGGCACGCCCGCTCCGGACGACGACCCGCCGCCACTGACGCGCTACGCGCAGGCGGGCGCGGGCGATGGTGAGTTGCGCCCGCCGTGGGAGCCGCGTGAGGGGCGACGGTGGCGCGACTTCGGCCTGCTCTGGTGGGACATCTGGAGCGTCGGCTGCGGCTCGCCGCAGGTCGGCGATGTGGACGCCATGCGGCGCTACCTGGAGGCGGCCGCAGACGTGGGCCACATGGCGATGCCATACTTCGCCCCCACGCACCTCTCGGTGAACGACCTCAACGGCTTCTACTACGGCGCGAAGACGGATGGCTGGGCCAAGATCCCGCCCGCCGGCAGCACATCTGCCTACGTGAAGATATGCCCGAACTCATTCGCGTCGGAGTACCAGGCCTACGAGATCGGGCGGCTGATCGATGAGTATGGGATCGAGGGCGTCTACTTCGACAACACCCACCCGAGTGGGTGCTCCAACCGCGAGCATGGCTGCGGCTGGGTCGATGCCGAGGGCAACGTGCATCCCACGGTCCCGTTCCTGGCGATGCGCAAGATCTTCATGATGGTGCGCGAGCAGTTCGTGAAGCGGGGGAAGACGCCGTTCATCTTCAAGCACGCGGGCAAGTTCCCCGGTGAGGTCTCGTTTGTTGACGCGAACCTCGATGGTGAGGGCGTCTACGGCTTCGATCACACGGAGATGTTCACCACCGGCGAGTTCCGCGCCAACTGGATCGGCCCCAACCAGTCCGGCCTCGTCGAGGTCTACCTGCCGCAGTTCGCCGTCGGAGTTGACACCGACCTGTCTGCCGGGCAGCAGGTCATCCAGGGCACGCCGCGACTGCTCGCGCTGGCGCTGATCCACGGCACGCCCATCTACTGCGGAAACGCGCACACCGTGCCGACCTTCCAGGCTTGGAGCGTGCTCGACGAGCTGCGCGGGCCTACGGTGGACTTCATCCCGTACTGGGACTGGGCGTTCAACGAGAAGATCAATCCGCGCGGGCTCTACGCGACGCTCTACCACCAGCCCGCGAACTCGGTGCTGGTGGTCTCGAACCTCTCGGAGATCGACCAGGGCGTCGCGATCCCGCGCGCCGAGCTTGACCGGCTTGCCCCGGGCTTCGCGCAGGCCGAGGACCACATGCACGGGTGGAAAGCCGAACTCGACGAGGAGTCGTTGCGAATCAGCATTCCGGCGAAGAACTTCCGGATGATCTCGCTCTTCTGAGCCCTGTGGTGCGCGGTCGCTACTGCGGCGCGCGCACGACGAACACCCGCACCTGCGCGTCTGTGGGCACGGTGACCGTGCGGCCCGCGACATCGATCGTCACCGAGCGCGCCTCACCACCGTCCCGAGCCAGTGGGTCGTAGCTCGCGATCGCGTGGTAGCCATCCAGCTCCACGCGGCGCACGATCGGCAGCGTCTCGGCGAACTGCTCCTGCGCCGGCACGTCCACGATCGCCTCTCCGTGGCTGAGGAGATACTCCAGCGGCTTGACCAGCGCGAGGCCCTCCACCAGCGCCGCGATCGGCGCCGAGGCCGGGCGCAGCAACGGCTCAAGCTCCTCGCGAGGAATCGCGAAGCTCGGCGCATCGTCCGGCACTCCGCTGCCTGACGTGCCTGGCGTGACCGGCCGGAAGCGCACCGTGCCGTCCTCATCGAGCGCATCGACCAGCAGCACCGCGTAGCGCGCGAGCTGCACCGCCTCGCCGCCCGCCTCAGGCGCGCGCTCGAAGCCCTCGCCGACCATCACGTACTTCCCGGCCTCGATCTGCGGACGGTGGTGATCGCCGGTGCCCGACCAGCTCCACAGCACCATACCGTCGGAGCCGGTGAAGAAGCACATCGTGGTCATCGCGCGCATGTCCTCGTCGGGGAGCGGCTGGTTCGTCCACCAGCGCTTCTCCGCCCCACCGCCATGCAGGAGGTTCCAGTAGTACGCCCGCATGCGCTTCCGCTCATCCGCCGCGTCCACGAAGCGCATGTTCAGATCGATATTCGCCAGCGTGTAGGCCACGTTCTGCGGCGACCAGTAGAAGCAGTAGACCGACGGGTTGAGGATGTCCATCGAAGCGTAGATCTGTTTGCCGAACGCGTTCCATGCCCAGTCCGTCTCCGGATCCACCACCACCTCGTCCAGCCCCCACCAGCGCCGCCCGAACGGCTCCCAGCCGTACACGCTCAGCTCGCGCCAGCCGTTCTGGCGCGCGGCCTCGACCGGCGCCACGTAGGTCTGCGCGTAGCCGTCATAGTAGCGCTTTTCGAACGCCGCGCGCTCGGCCTCGGGGGCCTGTGCCGGGTACCACTCCTGCTCGCGCAACTGCTCGGGCTTCAGCAGCCCATGCTCCATGTCGATCATGAGCTGGTCAAACTGCGGGTCGTTCGCCAGCTTCTGCTCCTGCAGCATCAGTGAGGGCACGTCCAGCGCCGCAAGCTCCTGGAACTGCCGCTCGCCGATGCCGCGCTCGTCCATCCACGTGTGCCAGTTGACGAACCCGCCCCACTTGAGCCAGTCCGTTCCCTCGGGCAGGTGCGGCCAGTCGTCCGGCGCGTGGTTATACGGGAACAGCACGCTGAAGCCGTGCGTGACCGCGTACTCGTGCATGTACCAGTTGTGCCAGCCGCCGTAGCTGAACTCGTTCGTGAAGTAGTCGAAGCGGAAGGGCGCAATGCCCTCGGCTGCATAGGGCGCCTCCCCGGCGGGCCAGTCGTCCACCATGCGCTCGTCCCAGCCCTCCGGCCGATCAGCCAGCACCGGTGGGCTGTCGTCGAGGGTCACGCCGCGCAGGTCATCGGCGGTCAGCGCCTGGTCGGCGGTCAGTGTCAGCTCGCCCGCGGCAGGCAGCTCGATCACCGCGAAGCCCTCCACGCGCTCACCAAGCTCCTGCAACTCCGCTTCGAGCTGCTCGTCGGCCGCGAAGGCCGCCGGCGGGATCGCCATCAGCGCAACGGTCAGGAGTGCGGCGGTCATGCGGACGGACATGGCGGATCACTCCTCGTCACTCGCGGAGATGTGCTGATGCTCAGTCGTAGCTGGGCGGCCGCCAGTACTCCTCGTTCAGTACGCGCTTGAGCCGAATCCCATCGACCTCGCGAGGCTCAACGCCCGCCTCGACCGCCCACGCCGCCGCGGTTCCGGCCGTCTCGCCGAGGTACATGCAGGTCGGGATGACCCGCAGCGAGCCCTGGGCGGGATGGTCGCAGGAGATGCAGCGCCCGGCCACCAGCAGCCCGTCCACCTCGCGCGGCACCTGGCAGCGGTAGGGGATCTCGTACCAGTCGCCCGGCTTCGGCCGGTTCTCCTGCACGAACTCCAGCGTGTAGGGCGTCGAGAGGCCCGGTTCGGGATCGTGCAGGTCGAGCCAGAACCACGCGGGTACCGCGCCGTCGTCGAACTTCGCGCCTGCAAGCACGTCCTCGCCCGTCACCGTGTATTCGCCCACGATGCGCCGCGACTCGCGCGTGGTGAAGATGCCGGCTGAGCTCATCATGCAGTCGGCGCAGCCAGGAACGCGCTCGCGCAGGAAGCGCACGATCTGCAGCCCCGCGAGCTGGCATTGGGCCGTGGCCTCGGTCGTCTGGCGCGGGTCCGTCGGGTCCACGTGCTGCAGCTCCCAGCCTCCGAGCACCAACTTGCCGGTCGCCCGTGAGAACGGGAAGCAGTCGCGGTCAACACCGAAGATCGCGTCCGGCGGGCGGATGGCTCCGCTGGCGACCGCCTCTGTGCACAGCGCCTCCAGTTCCTCGGGCGGCGGCAGGCTCTCGGTCTGAACGCCTTGCACGCCCCAGCGGAAGTTGCAGTGTTGGATGCGCCCATCTTCCGGGTCGCCCTGCACAAAGGGCGCCCCGGCCCCAGCAGCGATGTCGGCGTCGGCGGTGCAGTCGATGACCACGCGCGCGCGCACCAGCGAACGCCCCGCCTTGTTCACGACAAGCACCCCCGAGACCGCGCCGTCCTCAACCAGCGCGCGCTCGGCAACGGTCATCATCATCAGCTCGACGTTCGCCGCGGCCGCCATCTCCAGCAGCACTGTTGCGGTCGTGCCGGGGTGGCAGCGCCAGCGTCCGGGCGGGTAGTAGCGCTCGAGATTGCGCAGCACGCGGGCGGCGCCGAGTGCCTCGAGCCGGCCGATCAACTCGTCGAAGATCGGCCCGCCGGGCGTGTCACAGAACGTGCCGATGTTCGCGTTGGAGATGAGCCCACCCAGTCGGCCCTGCATCTCGATCAGCAGCACCCGCCGGCCCAGGCGTCCCGCCGCTATCGCCGCCGCCGCCCCCGCCGGGCCGCCTCCGCACACCACCACGTCCCACTCGCCCGCCACCGGAACCTGTTCGCTCACCGACACGCTCTGCGCGTCATTCACCAGCGATCACTCCTCGGGGCTATCTCAGCTCGATGCGCTCTTCACGCGTGGTATCCTCGGGCGGGCCGTAGCGCTTGATGGCGTAGAAGTCACCGGGCGGGGGATCGAGGGCGCGCAGCATCGGCTCGACGGCCGCGAACAGCGCGTCCGCGTCCGGCCCGTACATGTACATGACGAACTCGCCGCCACCGACCTCGTTGCCGTCGTACTCGCCGAGCGGCGGCTCACCCTCGACGACCTCCACCAGATCGTCCTCCAGCTCGAAGAGCGCTTCACATTCCTCCTCGGCGCCGAACTCATCGTCGGAGAGCGGGACGTGCACGAGCACTGCATGCTCGGCGTTCACGGTCTGTTCGCCGGCCTCGTCGGCGCGTCCGGTCTGATCGGTCGTGGGTGGCGGGTTGTCGCCGCCCCCGAGCAGCCTGCGCAGCCATCCGGCCATGAGACGCACCTCCCCTGAGCATCTGTCCCCATGCGGCAGCGGGTGCAACTTCCGCTTCCACCGTTACAGCCCCTCCTGCGGCGCGCAAACGGACGAGCCCCCGCTTGTGCAAGCGGGGGCTCATGGGACGTCAGCCGGATCGGTCTTCCTGCTCAGCCACGCCGCCGGCGCAGCGCGCCGACCGCGACCGTGCAGGCAATCAGCACCCACGTGGCGGGTTCGGGGGAGTCGTCGCCGCCGACAGCGGGAAGCGGGTCAGCGCTGGACAGCACTAGTTCAGGAGCGTAGTCGCTCTCGCGCGAGCTGAACTGCATTCTCCCGTCGGCTGTCTGATTGTCTGTCGACTTGCTGAGGATGAGCGTGTAGGCTCCCCCGGTGAACAGGCCTCCAAGGTCGACCTCCACGTACGTGCCCGCATCGTCGTTCGCGTTGATGTAAGTGTAGTTCCAACCGTAGACATAGTCGCCGTACAGGGTCGCTCCGCTGAGCACCAGGTTACCCGTCAGAGTATCCTCGGACCAGAGCATACCCTCATAGAGCCTCGCGAGCACCTGTATGTCCGGGTAGGCATGGTAGCCGTCAAAGACGCGCTGGACGTGCAGCCGAAGTGTGGATCCGGTCCAGTTGTGCGTCGGCACGTCAAAGCCGATGTAGCTTTGCCGCGTCCAGCTGCCCTTGAGGACCTCCAATACGGTCTGTGTGCCGTAGTTCGGCTTGTCAGGCACGTTGTCAACCCAGGAGTCGCCGGTAGGCGTGTACGTGTAGTCGAACAGGGCATTGGCCGGTAGCGTGGACCCAGCGATCAGCAGGACCAGCGTCAGTCCGATGGCAAACGTCATCCCCCGTGTATGCGGCCAGATCATCTCGCTCACATCCTTCCTGAAGTTGATGGGCGCGCCTTTGGCCGGGGCATCCGCGCATGGTGGGGTACACGCAGCGACCCGTGCGCGCAACGCGTGCGCACGGGTCCCACCAGATCGGCTTCTGCTGTGTACCTGGCAGACCGTCATACGTCGCACCCCCGCCATGAGTGCGGCGATATGCGCCCCA
>JALGSW010000111.1 GCA_029821635.1 Candidatus Zipacnadia bacterium | reverse complement strand
CACACGCACTCGGCCCCCGCGCCCGGCCATGAGGACTACCGCGAGCTGTTCGTCACCGGCATCTGCGAGGCCGTCGAGGAGGCGGCGGCCGACGCCGCGCCCGCGAAGGTCTCGACCGCCCGGCGGCTCGTCTACGGCATCTCCTTCAACCGCCGCGCGTGGCAGGTCGATGGCAAGGTCGGCATGTACTTCGGCTACGAGAGCCAGGACCTTGTGCTGCTCGACGGGCCGATCGACCCGATCCTGGGCCTCTTCAGCTTCGAGCGCGAGGGGCGGCCGCGCATCGTGCTCGCGAACTTCTCCCTGCACGCCTGCACGGCGGGCGGCGGGATGATCTCCGCCGACTACCCGGCGGCCTTCGAGGACTGCCTGCGCGAAGTGATGCGCGAGCCGCTGCACCTGCAGTTCACCAACGCCCCGTGTGGCAACGTGAACCACTGCGACCTGTCGCAGCCGGCGAGCAACCGGCCCAACGGGATCCTGCGGCACGAGACCGGCGCGGCGCTGGCCGATGCGGCGTGGCGGGGGTTGCAGGATGCGCGGGAGATCGAGGGAGGACCGGTGCGCGCGATCTCGAAGAGTCTGACGGCGCAGACGCGTGGGTATACCGAGGGTGAGCTTGAGGCTGCGCACAAGGTGGACGTGTACGACAGCTCCACCTGGGGCGGCGACTTCCTCGAAGCCACGAAGAAGCTGCGCATCAAGCGCTGCGCCGAGTGGGGCCCGAGCTACGAGATCGAGATCGGCGCCCTGCGCTTTGGCGAGGCCGGACTGGCGTTCATGCCCGGTGAGGATTACGTGGAGTTCGCGATCGACATCAAGAAGCGCTCGCCGCTCTACCCGCACACCTACGCGGTGGAGCTGGCGTACGACGACATCTCCTACGTCCCGACGCAGGAGGCGTTTCCGGCGGGCGGCTACACTGTCTACTCCTGCCGCTTCGTGCCGGGCACGGGCGAGGAGATGGTGGACACCGCCCTCACGGCGCTGCGGGAGGCGGCAGATGAGTAGGGGCGGGGCGCGCGGAGCCGACGTGCCGATGCGGGAGGAGTGCGCATGCATCGCGCCATGAGCATCTCGACGGTCGCCATGAACGCCGCGGGCGTCACCGTGGCGGTGCTCTTCGTGATCGCCGCTCACGACATGCCCGAGTTCGCGGTGCGCTCGGGAGCGATCTACGTGGGTGTGCTGCTGCTCGCCACCTTCGCCAGCGAGAGGATTCGTGCGCACGTCCTCCACCACGACGCGGACAACAGCCCTGACTGCTGCGCGCCCGCGGTCCGCGTCAGCCGCATCCTGCTCGGGGCGGCGTGGATAGTGATGATCGTGCTGCTCGTGGACCTTGCGATCGGGGAGCTGCTCTGATGGCGGACATACAGCCGGATCAGGAGCCGCGAGAGAATGGGACGGACATCGCGCTGATCGTCGGCACGATCCTCATGTGCGCGGGCGCGGCGGCGACGGCAGTGCTCTTCGCGATGCTGGTGGACGCGCTGCCGGCCGCCGCGTTCAAGGGCATCGTCTTCGTGGCGCTGATGCTGGTCGGCGCCACGCTGATCAACTCGCGCCTGCGCGGCCGCCTCACCCAGGAGGGCAAGCAGGGCAGCGGCTGGTTCACCGCGTTCGTCTTCCTCAGCCAGTTCTTCCTCGCGCTGGCGTGGGCGGCGCTGATCGCGGCGGCCGTGATCATGCTGAGGAGCTGAGGCGTCAGTCCGCGTTCGGGCGCACGAGGAAGTCCACGGTGCCTTCGGGCTCGTAGCCGAGGTCGTTCGTGACCACGAAGCGCTCGAAGAGCACCTCCAGCCCCTCGGTCGCGCGCAGCGTCAGCACGTGCTCGCCCGCGCTCGCCTGCCACGCCAGCGGCTGGTCAAGCGCGTTCCTCTGGGGCTTCAGGCAGTCCCACAGCCACGTGTTCAGCACCGGCCCGCCATGCCCCACGCAGATGTAGTTGAACGCGATCGGGTGCGTCGCCAGAGGCTTCCCATCGAGCAGCATCTCCACCGATGCGCTGCGGACCCCGTCGAGGCTCTGCACATGCCCCCACGCCACGAACTCGCCGTCCGCGGGCATCGTGAAGGGCAGCTCGATCTCCCCCGCCTCGCGCGTGTTCCACGCGCGCTCGATCTCCGCAAACAGCCGCGCAGCCAGCGACTCGGTTGAGGTCCTCGCGACCTCTGAGGGCGCACTCTCATTCCCTGCGCGATCGACGGCGGTCACGCGGTAGGCATACGCCTGCCCCGCCCGCAGGCCCCAGTCCACGTATTCCGTGTCCGAGGGTGACGCGATCAGCCGCTCCTGCGTGGCAGCAACGTCCTCCCCGGCCGCCGCATACACGTTGTAGTGATGCACGTCCGCTGCATCGACGGCCTCCCAGCGCAGGCGCGTTGCGTAGCGCCCATCCGCCTGAGCGCTGAGGCCGGCCATTGCGGGCGGCGCGTCCGCGTCATCGATCGCGGGCGGCGCATCGCCCGTCGTCAGCGCAATGCGGCCGATCGTGACGCCGGGCGCGTTGGTCGTGAGTTGCAGGCTGATCTGGCCCTCTACCGGCAAGGCCTCGGGGAAGCTCAGCCATGCCCAATCTTCGGTCTCCAAGCGGGTCTCGCCGAATGGTCCCGAGGCGACCGTCGCGGGCGACGACGCCTTTGCGCGCGCCCACAGCCGCCACTGCCCCGCGCGAGGCAGCGTCACGAGCACAGTCAGCCCCTCGCTCGCCTGCAGCGGTCCGAGCGAGACCGCGTAGAGGCCGGCTGCCTCCGGGTCAAACACCTCGGCGGCCGGAGCGGCGTACGTCCCGCGCTCGGCTTCCACACACACGGTGACCTCGCCCGGCCACGCGGCGTCCGAGCACACCTCAGTCGAGGGCAGGCTCTCCAGTCCGCTCTGCTCGACGGCGGTCACGCGGTAGTACGCTGCCCCTTCGGCGGCGTCCACGAACTCCGTCGTCGCGATCGGCTCGGACGTGAGGCACTCGCCGCGCTCGCCGCTTGCGTCGGACCGGTAGACGAGGTAGCCGCGCGTCTCGGCATGCTTCTCGCCGGGCTGCCAGGTGAGCCGCACGCGGTCGCCCTCGCGCTCAAGCTGCAGCTCCCGCGGCGCGTCGGGCATGCGCATCACCAGCCAGTAGAACTCGATGTCGCCGAGCATCGACGAGGCGTAGCCGAGCTTCGTCCCGTCTGCGCTCATCTCCGGATGCGACTCGCTCCAGTACGTGGAGTGCTTGAGCTGGGAGTTGTGCGCGCCGAGAAGCTGCGTGGTGGGGCTGCCCCCGAAGGCGACCACGCGGCGCAGGTAGCGGCCGCTGGAGGTCGCGTACCAGTTCGGATCGGCGCGCCACGTCTGATGGCCGGAGTTCTCGCTGGAGATGACGCGCAGTTCCCCGGTCTCGATGTTCTTCACCGCGCACGGGCCGATGATCGCGAGCCACGGTCCGCCGGGCTGATGCGCGCGGTGGCCGTAGGCGAGGTCGCTGACGCGTCGCACGGTGTTGTCCGTGTCGATCACGTACGCGCCCTGCGGGTCCTGCCCCTCCCACTCGAACTCCACGGCGTAGTCGCCGCGCTTGGTGAACCAGCACTGGTGCGCCCAGCCGCCGGGCTCGAGCATCAGGCCCTCCATCCCGTCGCGCTCCATCAGCCACAGGCGCGAGATCATGCGGTCGTTCGCGTCATACAGCTCCTCCTCGACCAGCAGGCGCTGTCCATCGAGGCTCTGCGGCCAGATCGCGAGGTTGCCCTCGAAGCTCCGGCAGGTGGTCGTCGCGCCGGAGGTCACATCGCCCCACGCGAGGTCCCACAGGTCGGTCTGCTTGTGCCCGCGGTACTCGCGGAACCAGATGCGCGTGGGGTCGAGCCGATCCCACTGGAAGCCGGACGCGTAGAACGGGAGCCTGCGCCACGACGAGCCGTCCGCGGGCATGAGGACCGTGCCCTTGCCGAGCTGCCCGCTGTGCAATGCCAGCAGCGTGTGATCCGCGTTCCACGGACTCATCTCCATGTAATGATGGCGCGTGCTCGTGCCGCCCGAGCGCGCGAGCATCCAGATCTGCGCGCCGGTGCCCGAGTCGCGGAAGATCACTCGGTCCGACTGGAAGCTCCCGTCTTCGCGCTGCAGCAGATCGTGGGGCTTGAAAACCGTCCGGGACGCAAGCTCCTCCAGGCCGTGGAAGGGGTGCGGCGCCACGATCTGCTCGGCGGTGCCGAGGATGGAGTTGTCGCGGGAGATGAGCACATCATCGACGAACATGACGCTCTTCGTGCGGATGTACTGCCAGCCGACCATGAGCTGCGCAACGCCGCTCTCGGGGATGGTCGCGGTCATGCGCACGCGCTCCCAGCCGGCGGTCGCGGGCATCGGCTGCCCGAGCTTGTCACTCGCCTCACCGATGAGGTTGTAGCGCATCCGGTAGTCCGCCGGCGAGTTGATCGATGCCTCGATCACGTAGGTCGAGCCCGGCTGCACGTCCACTCTGTCGGCGTAGAGCACCGGGAAGTACTGCTTGTCGTCGAACTTCTCCAGCCGCGCGGACCACTGCCCAGAGGCGGCAGTCTCGTCCGAAACGCGGATCTCCCCCGTCCCCTCCACATCGTTGTACGCGAACAGCCAGCCCTCGGGCGTCCGACCGCCCTCCCGCGGGCCCTGCTCGAGGCCGGGGTTGGTCGCGAGGTTGCGGTCGCGCGCAATCAGATACGCCCAGCAGCGCGGGTTGTGGAAGCTCGTCTCCTCGTTCAGCGGCCACATCGAGTTGCCCATCGACTGCGCGTGCGAGCCCACGCGCACCCGCCAGACCCAGCCCGTGTGCGGCGCGCCCTCAAGCGCGAAGGCAGCCCACGGGATGCGCGCCTCGGCGCTCCAGCCGCCCTCACGCGGCTTCGCCACGACCTCCCAGTCCGGGTTCCACGCGGCCTTCTCCTCCGCCCCCAGTCCCGGCGCGTTGCGCAGGTCGGCGTAGGAGCCCACCGCGTTGAAGGCGAGCTGGTAGTAGGTGTCATCGACGAAGGAGGGGCTCAGGAACAGCTCGATGCCCGCATCGTACCAGACCTTGCCGTCACGCTCACGCTCCGGAGGCTGCGGCACCTCCCCCGCACGCGTGTCCGCGTCCACGCCGACGTAGAGCGCCTCCTCGTCCATCACGAAGCGCACGCGCGTCTGCGCCGGGGCCTCATCTCCGCCCATGCCCAGCCGGTAGAACGCCGGCGGTTCGGGCGCCTCCTGCCAGCAGGCGTCATCGAGCGCGGCGTCGAGTACCGGCGGCTCGTCGATCTGCGGGCAGACGTACTCCGCGACTTGCGCGCAGGCGGCGGTGCATGTGAGCATGGCGATGGCAATCACAGAGCGAGTCATGGGACGGACCTCCCGGACACGAGGGACCTCGAGCGCGGCGCCGTAACGCTTCACCATCGCACAGCCGCATCCCTGCCTCGTCACGATCGCGGAAGGTCCCTCCCGCCGCCCTCACGAATATCCCGGCACGTTCAGTAATCTGCCCGGGAGGGTTTACCGATGGCTTCGAAGATTTCCGCTCAGCTCTACACCGTCCGCGATGCATGTCAGACCGCCGACGACTTCGCCGAGACCGTCAAGCGCGTGGCCGACATGGGCTATGAGTCCGCCCAGCTCTCCGGCCATGGCAAGGACATCCCCGGCGAGACGATCAAGGAGGCCTGCGACGCCGCCGGCCTCAAGATCAGCGCCACGCACGTCCCCTTCGATATGATGCGCGATGACCTCGAGGGCACCGTCGCCCTCCACAAGCTCTACGACTGCAAGTACGCAGGCATCGGCGGCGCGCCCGCCCCCGCCCAGGAGAGCGGCGCCACGTGGTCGGCGTTCGCGAAGGAGGCGTCCGAGGTCGCGGCCGCCATGGCCGAGCACGGCCTCGTCTTCATCTACCACAACCACAGCCACGAGCTGCAGAAGTACGAGGACGGCCGCACCGCCCTGCAGATCATGCTCGAGGACGGCGCCCCGGAGTACTTCATGTTCGAGCCGGACGTCTACTGGCTCCAGCACGGCGGCGCGAGCCCGGTCGCGTGGCTCAAGAAGATGGGCAAGCGCGCCCCGGTCATCCACTTCAAGGACATGACGATGATCGGTCGCGAGCAGCTCTTCGCCGAGATCGGCGAGGGCAACCTCGACTGGCCCGGCATCGTGGCGGCGTGCGAGGAGATCGGCGCGGAGTACTACATCGTCGAGCAGGACCGCTGCCAGCGCGACCCGTTCGAGAGCCTGAAGATCAGCTACGACAACATGCGCGCGATGGGCATCGAGTAAGACGCAGGGAAGAGTGAAAAGTGAAGGGTGAAAAGGGGAACGGCAACGACTGAGGACGCGACCGGTCGGTGTCGTTCCTCCCCCTCTCCCGCTTTCGGCGCGTAGTTTGCGCCGACAGGGAGAGGGGGCCGGGGGGTGAGGTAGTCGTTGTCGTTGCCCGGGAGGCGCCGCTCATGGAGACACGCGTCGGCGACATCACCAGCCCGCACATGCAGTGGTGGCTGGACGCGAAGTTCGGCATGTTCATCCACTGGGGCGCGTATTCCGAGCTTGCCCGCGGCGAGTGGGTGATGAACCGAGAGCGCTGGCCGATCGACGAGTACGAGAAGGTCGCCCGCGCGTGGAACCCCGAGCGCTTCGACGCGCGCGAGTGGGTCCGCATGGCGCAGGATGCGGGGATGCGCTACCTCGTCTGCACCAGCAAGCACCACGACGGCTTCTGCCTCTTCGGCAGCGAGCACAATGACTACAACACCGTCGAGACGATCGGCCGCGACCTCATGGCCGAGCTGGCCGATGCCTGCCACGCCGCCGACATGCCGCTGGGCTTCTACTACTCGCTCAAGGACTGGCACCACCCGGACTACGAGGCCGGGCGCCGCGCACCCGCGCCCGGTGATGAGGCCGGCCACGCGCGCTTCATCGAATACACGCAGGGCCTCGTGCGCGAGCTGTGCTCCAACTACGGGAAGCTCGCGATCCTCTGGTACGATGGCGGCGGCCTCTACGATGGCGCGGGCTGGCATGCCGACGAGATGAACGCGCTGGCGCGCGAGCTGCAGCCGGGCATCATCATCAACGACCGCTCGCGCGTGCCCGAGGACCACGACACGCCCGAGCAGCACATCCGCGCCTCCGCCCCCGATCGCGCGTGGGAGACCTGCATGACGATGAACGCCTCGTGGGGCCGGCACGCGGGCGACAGGGAGTGGAAGTCCACCGGTGAGCTGATCGCCACCCTCACGCGCATCAACTCGCTGGGCGGCAACCTGCTGCTCAACGTTGGACCAATGAGCGACGGGCTCTTCCCCGCAGAGTCCGTCCTGCGCCTGCGCGAAATCGGCCGCTGGATGGACCTGCACGGTGAGTCGATCTACGCCACGCGCCGCAGCCCCTTCCAGTGGGGAGGCTTCGGCTTCACCACCACGAAGGGAAATGTCGCGTACTTGCAGATCACCAGGGCTATCGGGGAGGAGCTCATCGTCGGGATGGTGAAGAGCCCGGTGGTGTCGGCGACGCTGCTGGCCACCGGCGAGGCGCTCGCGTTCGAGCAGCGCGGTGACCGGCTCTTCATCCGGGGCCTGCCGTCGATAGCCTGGGGCGACCCGTACAGCACCGTGGTGAAGCTCGAGATGGAGGGTGAGCCCGAGGCCTACCCGGGGTGGTGGTAGGCTGACCTCTCCCCCCGGCCCCCTCTCCGGGCGCAAGCGCACGGCGAGGGGGAGAACGACGTGATTGCCGTAACCCCCTCCGGAACGGAGGGGGTGCCCGAGCGAAGCGAGGGCGAGGGAGGTCCGGCGAGCCGGAACGGACCTCGCCGTGCCGGACAAACGCGCGCACAGTCCCGCACAAAATGATCGCAGCCTGCTCAGCGCCAGAGTCGAGACGCGCCGGGATGCGCGACCGTCGGATGACGGAAGAGACCATGGGCCGCAGGGGACGGCCTGAAGCGCCGTTGCGTGGGGCAGCGGCGGGCATCCAGGCAGCACTGGTGGGAGGCGCACGATAGTGCACGAGAGGCTGCGAGCCGGACAGTTGGCCCCGGATTCGGGGCACTACGAAGTTGTCGCGCGGGACGGGGAGCACACGGGGATCTACCGCCGAGGCCTGAAGGGCCGCCCCCTCCCCCCCACGCCAGCCAAGGGCCAGGGCTACATCTACGCGGGCGAGCGGCTGAGACGCATCGGGCGGTAGGTTGCGGGGGAGGTCTGATGGGTATGTCTGGGCTCGCGTGGTTGCTGGTACCGACACTGCTGATGCTGAGCGGCGTACCTCTCTGCGCGTGGATGGCGTACTGGGTCGCCCGAAACCTGCGCCTGGCGATACAGCGCCGCAGGCCGTGGCCGCTGATCGTGGCGTGGACCGCGGCGCTGGTTCCCCCGACGGCCATGGCTGTCGGCATGGCCTACGTGGTCTGGCTGAGTGTGGCCCGCCTTTTGCAGGGCTATGGAGGTCATGCATGACGTCCGGCGCGGTGCTTGGCGGCTGGTATCTGCTCTGTCTCGTGCTGCTGGTCTGGCCGATGCGCAGGCTCCCGCACTACCGGGAGGTCTCGCACGCGGCGCTGTGGATGGCGGCGCCGTGGGCGGTGATGGTGGCCGCGATGATGGGCGGCGCGCATGCCGAGAACCTCACGCTCGACTTCGTCCAGGCCATCGCCGGACTTCCCCTCGTCTACATCACCTTCTGGGAGTGGGGGCTGGTCTTCGTCCTCCTCCCGTTCACCCTCGTCCAGTGGCTCGCCTCCAGCACGAAGCTGCTCGACTCGGGCACGTGGCTGGAGCGCCAGTTCGAGGAGCACTTCCGCAACCAGCCGCGCATCGCCCTGATCCTCGGCGCCTCGCTCTACGTGCCATGGATGCTCTGGGTGCTGTTCGCCGCGCGGCTGCGGTAGAGACGCACACTTCACCACACCCGATCGGGGGGATCGAAGATGTACCGACAGACGACGACCGCAATGATCTGCGGCCTGCTGCTGGTGGTAATCGCCGGCGGCTGCGGGAGGCGCAGCGCACCGCCGACACCGGCTGCCCAGCCACCGCCTCAGGCGGCGCAACCTCGCCACACCACGCCTGAGCCTGCACCAGAGCCCCTCGACTACCCCACCGTCACCGCCGCCATCCCTGTCGAAGAGACGCCAGCGGCGATCAGGAGTCGTCCTCCGCAGGACGCGCGCGGGTGCGCATTCGCCACCGATAGCGCCGGCAACGTGCAGCTCATCGACCTGCCGCACCGGCCACGGCACGTCGGGCGGCTCCACGACGAGGACGCCAGCTCCGCCATGTTCCTCTCCGCCGCGTGGTCCCTCGATGGCTCCATGGCGCTGCTGGAGACAGACAGCGGGGCCACCGCCCGGCACCTACGCCTGTGGGATGGCTCCAGCATCCGCGAGCCGTCGGAATGGGACGACGCTCCACCGCACCGCTGGCCCATCACGTGGATCGGCGCGGACACGGTCATGCTGGGCGCGCTGGGCTGCGAGCGCTGGGTCGGGAGACTGAACGACCCGGGCATTCGGAACGGCGGCAGGAGCGGGATCGTGCGCATCGCCCCGGTTGAGACCTTCGAGGCGACGCAGACCATAGGCGACGCGCCTGAGACCGCGTACGACGCAGCGTTCCTCTCCCCGGACCGCACCGTGCTTCTCTTCCAGGACAAGGAAGCATTCGAGTTCCGCTCCCTCGAGAGCGAGGTCCTCGGCCAGTTCAGCGTGGACTACACGGGTGATTGGCCCAGCACGCGCCCTGTCCGCTGGAGTGAGGACAGCGCGAGCGCCACCCTCCAGACCAGCCCGCAGGGCTACACACGCTTCAGCATCAGAGGCGAGAAGCTGGCAGAGTGGCGCTTCCCGGTGGGCGCGATAGGCGGAAGCGGGCTCACGCCAGATGCCCGGCGGCTCGCGTGGATCGAAGACCTGACGCTTTGGACGACAGAGCCGGAGCCGGGCCGCAAGCGCCCGGCGACTGTCGAGGGGCTCTCCGCGCGGAAGTACGGTTGGTCGCCAGAGGAGCTGGTCTGGGTGGCCGCCGGGACCTACGGAGGCCCAGCGCGGCTGTACATCTACGATCCCGAGGCGCATTCGCTCACGCCGGTGGACAAGCGGTACGAGTTCGCTCATCGGACACACAGTCCGCAGGCGAAGTGGTCGCCCGATGGCGGATGTTTGGCGATCGTCTGTCGGCGCGATGCGGAGCCAGAACGCGAGGACGTGGTTGTGGTGGACGCCGTCGCGGGGGAGGGCCGCAACATCACGATGCATGAACCGCCCGACGCAGACTCGAAGACCCGGTACCCGTTCCTGCGACTCGTGGGCTGGACTGATGACAGTCGCTTCGTGGTCTACGAGCGCGTTGTGCCGAGCAGTGCTGCTGGCGATGAAGCCCGCGAGTGGTGGATCGCCGCCGCCGATGGCTCTGCGCGACACAAGCTCATCGAGTTCGACGAGTACGGCGACCTGGTCTGGACGCCGGAAGTGGAGTGAGCAGGAGCACCTCGGCGCCTCGCTCTACGTGCCATGGATGCTCTGGGTGCTGTTCGCGGCGAGGCTGCGTTGAGTCCGCCTGCAACGGAACCCCACGCCGCCTCGGGTGTCTTATACTGAAGCCGGGAGCGGGGGATGGGGGTCGCGCGTTCGGGGGAACGCGCGCTTGCGTACGCGCATGGACAGGGCCTCCCGGCCGACGCGACGATCAACCATTCCGGGAGGACCATCGTGAAAGCTGCCGTCGCCCTTGCACCACTGATGTTGCTCGCTGCCATCGTAAGTGCCCCCGCGCAGGATACGCCCGCAGAGCCCGAAGAGAAGCCCTTCGACGAGACCGGCTTCATCCGCGATGCCGTCCGGCTGTCCCTGAGCTTCACGCAGGGCAGCACCGACAGATACAACTACGAAGACCTGCGCATCTACATGACCGGCCAGGGACACTACGCATTTGAGGGCCCGGACTATCTCGACGTCTACGTGTTCGTGAACCGCTTCGATCGCGCCTATGATGACCCGCGCTACGGCGACGATCCGCTGTCCAACATCCTCGACACCAACCTGACCTATGTCTTCGATGGCGTGGATAAGTATACCTACGGCGTCCACAGCGTTGTCGGCACCACGTTCTTCAGCGACGACATGTTCGAGGACGTGGACTTCGGCGTCGGGTACGGCGGCATCTACAACTACGAGGGCGGCGACCTGCGCCTGACGGCGGGGCTGGGCCGGAACCTCGGCTACAAGGATAGCTGGACGCCGCTCGTCGACTTCGGCTGGACGCACAACCAGCGCCTCGGCGCCCTCTGGAGGCTGCGCACCAAGGCCGACGTGATGTGGAACCGCGGGCGCAACCCGGTGGACGAGGGCCAGGACATCGACCCGAACGCGGTCTACCTCCTCGACGGGATGCTCAGCTACCAGGTCGTGAAGGGCTGGAGCGTCTACATGCGCTACTACAACGACAACAGCGCCGACCAGACGCGCTCATACGTCTCGGCGGGCGTGAGCCACAACTTCCGCAGGCGCAAGCCCAAGAATCGGTGACGGCGGGCAATAGGGAACGGCGCAGGCCGGGCGCTGTCGTTGCTTTCGTCGCTGCCGTTACCTGTTGCACAAGGGCGCCGAACGCGCTAAGATGCCCCTCGACGCGATCATTCTTCGGTGAGCCTGGCGGCGGGGGCGTCCCCTGTGTCCGAGCGCGAGAACAACAACTCCCCCGGCGGGGCCGGCCTCAGCCGCCAGCAGACTGCGCACGCCCTGCGCCACTTCGTCCTCATGGGCGTGCTCTGGGCCGTCTACGGTCCCAACGCCGTCGTCTCCGGACCGATCCTCTCGGGCTTCGCGCTCAAGGTCGGCCTCAGTCAGGCGCAGGTCGGCATCCTCGCCAGCACCCTCGGCCTGTTCGGCGTCTGGCAGATCGTCGCGTCGCACCTGACGCGCCGCGTGCGCAACAAGCGCCGGCTGTGCGTCGGCCTCGGCCTCGTCGAGATCACCGCGGGCAGCCTCGTGTTCTCCACCGTGCTTGTCCCCGTGGGCCTGCGCTTCTACGTCATGGCCGGGCTACTGTCCATCGCCTACCTGCTCGGGAACACCGTCAACCCAACCTTTAACTCGTGGCTCTCGAACGTGCTGCCAAGCGAGGTCCGTGGCAACTACATCGGCCGCCGGATGATGTTCGTCTCCATCGCGAGCATCGTCTACCTCTACGCCGCCAGCCGTTGGCTCGACTGGAACCCCGAGCTGCCCGGCTTCGCGGTCGTCTTCGCCATCGGCTGGGTCGCCGGGATCCTCGGCTACGTGATGATGGCCCTCACGGCGTATCCGCGCGTGCAGCAGGAGGAGACGGTCAGTGTCGCGGGCGCCTTCACCGGGCCGCTGCACGACCGGGCCTACCGCGCGCTGGTCGCCTTCATGTGCACGTGGTTGGGCGTGGGGATGATGTCCGGGGTCTTCTACTCGGTCTACATGCTCCAGGACCTCGGCCTCTCCTACTCACAGGTCGCGATCTACACGAACATCACGCTCCTGTGCATGGTGATCGCCTACCGCCTCTGGGGCACATTCGTCCAGCGCTACGGCTCCAAGCCGGTCATGCAACTGAGCATCATCCCCTACATCGGCGCGCTGGCCGCGTGGGTCTTCGTCACGCCGAGCAACCTCGGCTGGCTGATCCCGCTCAACCGCGCCATCACCGGCGTCTGCTGGGCGGGCGTGGAGATCGCGAACTCCGCGCTGCTCTACAAGCTCGTGCCGTCCGGCAAGGAGAACAGTTCGTACTTCGCCAACTGGATGTTCTTCGTGGCGGTCGGCGCGGCGGGCGGGCCGCTCGTCGGCGGCCTGCTGCGCGGGATGATCCCCGAAGCGGGCGTGGTCGTCCTCGGGATGCACCTCGCCCCGTTGCAGGCGGTCTTCGCGATCTCCACGATACTCTGCACGGTGCCGATCGCGCTGTCGTTCCGGCTGGTGGACACCGAGGCGGCGTCGCCGCGCTACCTCCTGGGCCAGCTCCGCGGCAACCTCATCGGCTACGCCTACAACTATGCGCTCTACCAGTCGGCCTTCCGCGACCAGCGGCGGGCGGAGGCCACGCGCGGCCTGGGCCGCTCGCACACCCCGCTGGCGGTGGACAAGCTCGTGAACGCGCTCGACGACCTCAGCCCGGCGGTGCGCAGTGAGGCCGCTCGGAGCCTCGGTGAGGTGGGCCGCGAGGAGGCGGTCGATCCGCTCGTGCAGACGCTGCATGATGACGAGTCGGACATCCGCCCCGAGGCCGCCGAGGCGCTGGGGAGGATCGGCGCGCACGGCTCCGTCGAGGCGCTGGTCGATGCGCTCGATGACGATGACCCGCGCGTGCGCACCTCCGCCGCTTTGGCGCTGGGCGAGATCGGCGGCGAGTGGGCGCAGGAGGCGCTGTACGAGCGCATCACCGGGGGGTTTCAGAAGGCCACCTTCGCGGCGCTACTCGACGGCGCGAGCCGGCTGGGCGACCAGCGCATCATCGCGCCCGCGCTGGAGCACCTGCCGGAGTTCCGCACGCCGGTGCTGCGGATGCAGATCATCAACGCGATCTGCCGCGTGCTCGGCGAGCCGCGACACTTCTACCGGCTGCTCATGGCCGATCGCCTGACGCGCGCGGGGCTGCTGGAGGGGATGACGACGCGCGTGGTGCGGCTGCTCGGGCAGGCGCCGATTCCGCCCTACCTGGAGCTGCCGCTGGCGCGCCTGGCGCGGCTCTTCCGCGTGGCCATCGCGGACGATGACTGTGCCGCGGCGGCCGAGCACGCGCGGAAGATCGCGGCGGTGGTTTCGCATGACCGGCGGATGTCGGCGGACAGCCGGGCCGCCGCCCGGGCGATCATCGCCTACCTGCGCACGGCTACGCCGGAGATGCTGCCCGATGAGGGCACGATCTTCCTGGCGGTCTGCCTGACGGCGCTCGCGCGCCACCTGAACGCCTGAGGCGCCGTTGGAGAGGCCGCCCCCCGCGGCGGCCTGTGTCGTTGCCTACTCCCCTCCGTACCGCCCGATGAAGAAGTCATCGACGAACGCCTGGTCCCCCGCCCGCTGCCCCTCGACGAAGAGGTACAGCCCCACCGTCTTCGTGTCCGGCGGCGTCACGAATGCCAGCTCCACCCTGTGCCACACGCCCGGCTCATCCGGCACCGGCACCGATGTGCGCGAGAGCATCCTGTCGCTGCGCGGGATCACGTCCACGTAGTACTTGGCGTCCTCGGCTCCGTTGTGCTTCACCCACAGCGACATCGACAGCAGTTCACCCGGGCCCGCGGCGATCGAGTGACTCACGCCCGCGCGCTTCGTGTCCGTCATCGTGAACGACCACTCGCCCGTGTGCGCGTCGGCGTCCGTCAGCGTGGCGTGGGCGGCCGTGCCCGCGCTCTTCCAGAAGCTCACGCCCTGCAGCAGCTCGTGCCCCTCCGCGAGCTCGTCGGCGCCCGCGGCCTGCCCGGCCTGCGCGCCGCGTTGCTCGAAGCTCGCGTCGGCGATCAGGTTTTCGAGCTGCGCGCCGCTCGCGTGGAACTCGCCGATCTCCATCAGCCTGCGCAGCAGCTCCGGTCCGTCGGCCGCGCGCCGCTCGCGCCACCACGCGACGGCCGCGTCGGCGCCAAGCTCCTCGCGCAGGGCCTCCCCGGCCGCGCGGAAGGCGCTGCCGATGGCGCTCGGCACCGTCGATGGCACCGCGCCGCGCTGCAGATCGTTGTAGGCGAGGTTCCCGTCGCCGCGGCCCGCGTAGTCCATCACCGGCGGCTGCTCGATCACGTCGAACTTGTAGTCCGAGAGCGCCAGCCCATGCTCCAGAGCTGCCCGGGCGTCCGCAAGCACTTGCTCGCAATCGGCCTCCGACGCCGGCGCCACCTCCTGCAGCCGTGCCATCGGCCAGTACATCCGCGCGCCGAGAGCCGCGAAGTCGAAGAGCTGCTTCACGAGCCCCACGCGCTCGGTCGCGAGCGCATCGCCCTCCGCGGCCGCCAGCGCCTCGGCCAGCGCGGCCTCGGCCGCCTCGATGCTCTCGGGAGGCAACACGCGGAACTGGTCGAGCTTCTTGCTGTCGATGATCGCCGACGCGTCCATTCCGTGCGGGTGCGGGAAACCGTACTCGGCCAGCCACCCCTCGTAGCCCGCCTCCAGCGCGCCGTAGAACGCGCGCATGGGCTCCTGCGCGCCGCGGTAGAACAGGCGGTAGTACTCGTCGAGGATCGCGTCCTCATCGAGGCGCGGGTCCCAGAGGAGCTCGTTCTCCACGTAGCCGACCATCCCGTCGATCGGGTAGATGCCGTAGAACTCCTGGTAGAAGTGCCGCGCGCGGCCCGAGTTCACCGCGTAGCGGATGCGCTTCGCCGACTGGTGGATGTCGAGCTTCGGCATCATGAACCAGATGTCGTCGTGGTACAGGTAGAGGCCCATGTGCTCGACGCCGGTCGCCATCCATGCGTCCCACATCTCGAACGCATTGCCCCACACGCACAGCACCGGGAGCAGCATCGGATGCAGCTTCACGGTGGCCGGCGGCTCGCGCATCGAGCCGTAGGCGAGGAATGCCAGCACGCGGTCGGGGAAGCGCTCGTGCACCGCCTCGGCGATCGTGTTGTCGAGCTTCGCGTAGCGGTCGCACAGTCCGATGCGATTCGCCACATCCGCCCCCGGCGGGTCCATCGCGCGGCAGGCGTCGCAGGTGCAGTCGCCGAGGCCGTCATTCACCGCGAGGTTCATCGCGATGCGCGACGGATCGCCCTCGAAGGCGTCGATCAGGCTCTGCGTCATGATCTCCGCCACGCGCGGGTTGGACACGCACGGCTGCCAGCCCTGAGCTATGCGCCCGCGCTCATCGACGCCGGGGACGAAGCGCTCGCCGTCGATCAGCGGGAAGAGGTCGGGCTCATCGCGTCGGTTGACCGCGTCCAGCAGCTTGTAGTAGCTCTCGTTCGAGGGGATCGTGTAGTTCATGCGCCAGAAGTCCGCGAACTTGCTCCAGCGGCTCGCGTCGGTGTGCGGCCCGCGTCCGTCGAGGCCGCTCATGATCCGGCTGACGAAGTAGGGCCAGTCGGTCCAGATGACCTGCGGGACGGTCAGCGTGGGGCGCTCGGGGAT
>JALGSW010000110.1 GCA_029821635.1 Candidatus Zipacnadia bacterium | reverse complement strand
GCGCGACCGGCCATCCCTGACAGCGAGGCATCGGCGATGAGGGAGCATGGCAAAGACGTGCTGTTGCGCGCGATCGTGAACGAGGAGACGCAGCGCCCGGCGTGGGTCCCGTTCGTAGGCTGCCACGGCGGCGCGCTGATCGGCGTCGGGGCGGATGAGTACCTCCGCTCGGCGGAGCTGATCACGCAGGGGCTGCTGAAGGCCGACGAGCTCTACCGACCCGACGGGTTGCCGATCGCGTTCGACCTGCAGATGGAGGCCGAGATCCTCGGCTGCGAGTTGCGCTGGGCGTCCGACGGTCCGCCGAGCGTTGCGACCCATCCGCTGGCCAACGGCCAGACGCTGGCCGATCTGCCGGCGGTCAGCGCGGATGCGGGGCGTTTCCCGATCGTCATGGAGGCGCTGCGCAATGTGAAGGCCGAGATCGGTGAGCGCGTGGCCATGTACGGGCTGATCTGCGGGCCGTTCACGCTGGCCCTGCACCTGCTGGGCAACGACATCTTCCTGGAGATGTTCGACAACCCCGAGGGGATCCGGGAGCTGACGGCGTTCTGCGCGGAGGTCGGCAAGGCCGCCGCCGACGCCTACCTCGACAACGGCGCGGACGTGATCGCGGTCGTGGACCCGATGATCAGCCAGATCTCGCCCGAGCACTTCGAGCAGTTCGTGACGGACGCGGCCAACGATCTCTTCGATCACATCCACGAGCGCGGCGCGCCCGCCTCGTTCTTCTGCTGCGGTGACGCCACGCGCAATATCGAGGCCATGGCAAAGACGCGCTGCGACAACATCTCCGTGGACGAGAACGTGGACCTGGCGTTCCTCCGCGACGTCGCGCGGGCGAACGGTAAGTCCTTCGGCGGCAACCTGCAGCTCACCGTGGTCCTGCTGCTCGGGACCGAGCAGCAGGCGAAGAGCGCGGCCATCGGCTGCATCGAGATCGGCGACGGCAAGGGCTACATCCTCGCTCCCGGCTGCGACCTGCCCTTCGACACGCCGCCCGCGAACGTCGCGGCTGCCGGGCTGATGGCGCTGGACGAGTATGAGCGCGAGATCGTGCGCCAGACGGTGATCGAGGCCGAGGAGGACTGCTTCGACGACATCCTCATCCCGGATTACGACGCGCTCGAAGAGGTCGTCATCGACGTGATCACGCTCGACTCGGCGACCTGCGCGCCCTGCCAGTACATGACGGACGCGGCGCGTCGGGCGGCCGCGGAGATCGGTGACGGCGTGGTCGTCAACGAGCATAAGATCACGCGCCGCGAGGGCCTCGGGATGTTCTGCAGGCTCGACGCCGGCCACGTGCCGACGATCTGCATCGACGGGCTACCGGTCTTCAAGTCGATCATCCCCGATGGGCCGCAACTCGTGGCGGCGATCACGGAGCGCATGGAGGAGAAAGCGCGGTCATGATTCCTCTGTGCCTCGTCACCGGCTTCCTCGGGAGCGGGAAGACCGCTTTCCTCAAGCAGATCGCCGCGCGTCACGCGGCTGAGAAGGTCGTCTACCTGGTGAACGAGTTCTCGCCACGCGACGTGGACGGGCTGCTGCTCGCGGAGGTCGAGGACGATGTTGTCGCGATCCCCGGCGGCAGCATCTTTTGCAGGTGCCTCGTGACGCAGTTCATAAGCCATCTCAAAGCGATTCCCGAACGCTTCGGCGGCGGCGACGAGCCGCTGCAGGGGGTGGTGATCGAGGCCAGCGGCGTTGCGGACCCGATGGTGATCGAGCGGATGCTCGCGGAGACGGGCCTCGATGAGGTCTACGAGCTCGCGACGATCGTCGCCGTCATTGATCCGGGGAGCCTGCCGAAGCTCGTGCGCACACTGCCGAACATCCACGCACAGGTCGCCGCGGCGGATGTGGTGCTGCTCAACAAGATCGACCAGTTCGACGCCGGCGAGGTGGCTAAGGCGGAGCGGATGGCGCGGGAGATCAACGCGGATGCGCCTATCGTGCGCACGATCAAGTGCGGTGCGGACGTGGAAATCTTCGCAGGCGGCCGCGTGCGCGGGCTTGAGGGCGAATACGCTCTATGCGCGGACGCGAACTTCGCCCGCTTCTCCGTCACATTCGACCGACCTGTGGACATCGCGGCCCTTGCGCGGGAGCTTGAGGGGCTGCGGGCAGCGATCTACCGCGCGAAGGGCTATGTGCCGGTTCGGGATGGCGTCGCCCACGTGGACATGTCCGCGGCGGAGCTCTCGATCGAGCCCGCGCCTGACGCTGACCCGGCGACGGGGCTGGCGATTGTCGCGCGCGGGGATGCCTCGGAGGCGGTGCGGGACCTCGTGCTTCGCCTTTCTGTGTGGTGACAGGAGTGGGTGCGGGGCGAACGTAAACTCTCCCTCGATCACCCGAGCAAACTTGTGATTGGCTTGACTCATTCTCGCGGATGGCTACAATGGGGACTACACATGAAAGTGCGAGAGGAGCTGTCGAACATGCGGTGGATAGCACTCATGGCAATCGCAGGCCTGCTGCTTGGCGCAGGGCTGGCGTATGCGGACACGGCCAGCGCAGGGACCTTTGCAAGCTTCAGTGGTGTGGCGTGGGGTGGCGTTACGGTATCCGACCCGCTCAATGACGACGTAGATGGCCCCGGAAGTTTCGACGGGCGCGACATCTACCAGGGCGTCTGGTGGGTTCGGGGCGCTACCTACGACTACTTCCGGATGGACCTTGCGGGCGCGCCGCATGACACGCAGTATGACTGGGCGGTCGTGTATGGCATCTACATGGACGGCGTAGGCGCTGCGGGCGCATCCGGGGCCTCCGACTCCTACGTCCCGGTCGAGTTGACTGGCATCGACTTCATCGTGGACTGGCACCCCGACGTGGCTTCGGTTCCCGACGACGCCCTGCTCAACCCGGGCACCGGTGGGAATGCTTTCCACTGGCACGTCTGGAACCAGGGTGGCGGCACTTGGAGCACCAGCGCCCTCACCTCCTTCGACTACTGGGTGAGCTTCGACGACGTCACCGAGACGGCGGGCAAGAACACCATCCAGTGGCGCATCCCGCTGGCCTCCTTGCCCAGCACGTATGACTTCACGGGTGCGACCCACGATCTGGCCTCGAGTACCCCGACCACCTTCGACCTGACCGAGCCGCCCTACCGCACCCCCGAGCCGGCAACGATGGCTCTGATGGGCCTTGGTCTCGCAGGTCTGGCGGCCATCCGCCGGCGCAAGCAGGCCGACTGACGCACGGGCAGCAACCAACATCCGACGGGGCCGCCATTCGGCGGCCCCGTTTCACTTTGTGCGCCCCCCGGCAGGGTTCTCTCGCCCGAGCAGTGAATCTGACGTGCGTACGTCAATGCTCGTACCTCTGGATGGATCATCATGCGCTGGACCTGGGTGCTGCTCATCACCGCCTCTACGTGCCTCGCCGCCGATCGACCCGAGTACATCTGCCCCTTCATCGATGAAGGCCCCGCCCTCGACGGCGTGCTCGACGAGGCCGCCTGGCAAGAGGCTCCCGAGCCACCGACCTTCACCTCGCTCGGGCTCTCCGAGGACCCCGCGCCCGCGGCAACGCGGCTGAGGATGCTCGCGGCGCCCGATGCACTGTACCTCGCGGTCGATGCGCAGAGCCGCGCGGGGCAGATGCCTGCCGCTACGGAGAGGCCGCGGGACGAGAGCGCGTGCGGCGATGACTCGATCGAGCTGCACATCTACCCCGACCCGAACTCGGAGAGCTACGCATGGCTGGCGGTTAGCGCGGTCGGCGCGTACGAGGACCGGCTCGTTGATGCGGAGGTACCGCCGGAGGAGCAGGTGGCGTGGAACCCGGACTGGCGGCGCGCCACACAAGTCCGCGACGGTGGCTGGAGCGCGGAGATCGCGATCCCGTGGGAGGCGTTCGGGCTGACGGAGCGGCCGGCCCGCGGCCACGCCTGGCGCACGCGCGTGGGGCGCAATGCGAAGGCCTACGGCTACAGCATGTGGCCCAACAACGAGTCGGGAGGCTTCCACGAGCCGTCCACCTACGCGTGGATGATCTTCGACGATGCGAACCTCGTGACTAACCCGGGCTTCGAGGAGCCGCTGGGGGAGAACGGCCGCCCGCCCGGCTGGAGCTTCATCTGGCGCAACGAGCCCGGCTTCGGCGAGGGCACGGTCGAGGTCATTGAGGGAGACGCGCCGGAGGGCGAGCGCTACCTCCGCTACGAGAAGACCGATGACGTGAAGTGGTACCCGCAGGTGCACACCCAGCCCGTGCTGGTGCAGCCCTCGTCCGCCTACGAGTTCTCCATGCTCGTCAACGCATCGGCTGAGTTCCCGATGCGCTGGTTCATCGCCGGGGCCGACGCCGGCAAGCAGGCGTTTGCGCAGCCCGCGACCGACGGGTGGGAGCGCCGCTCGGTGGAGATCCGCCTCACCTCCGGCGCGGAGCGGCTCTCGCTGGGCTTCCAGCTCTCGGGAACGACCGGCACCGTGCTGGTCGATGACGTGCGGCTCGTGCGCATGAACGAACTGGTGCTCGCCGACGCAGACCTGCCGACGCCGCACCGCTATCACCGGCTCGAGGAGCTGGCGTCACGTTCCCGCTTCAAGCCCTACTCGCTCTTGCAGCGCGACGACGGCAGCTTCCAGCCCGACCGCGTGATCTTCAAGGACACCGGCACTGGAGCGGACATCTGGCTGATGACCCGCTCGGGCGAGCAGCGGACGCGCCACACCTACATGGAGATGAGCCCGTGGAACGCTGACGGCTCGGTGCTGGCCCTGACGACCTCGCAGCTCAGCCCCAAGAACACGATCCTCATGCCCGCCAACGGCTCATCGTGGCGCCAGGCGCCGGGCTACCTGAGCGGCCTGCAGTGGGACCGCCTCGATCCGAACCGGCTCTACTGGCGCAGCTACCTCGCGCCGAGGCAGTACGATCTCTCAGTCTTCGACCTGGCCACCGGCGAGTCGCGCGTCATCCACGAGTTCGGCCAGGACATCAACATCTGGCCGATGAGCCAGGACGGGAAGTACCTGCTCATCCGGCACAGCCACCCCGACCCGGGCAACATCCACGATGTCAGCTCCGAGTTCATGCTGGTCACGCGCGAGGGCGACGTGGAGGTCGTGATGGACCCCGGCCATCAGATCCACCAGTGCTGGTTCAGCAAGCGCGATGACTACTCCGTCGAGTTCAACTACGAGTGGGCGGCCGAGAACGATCTCGGAGGCGCGTGGATGAGCTGGCCTGACGGGCGCGTGGAGCAGCTTGTCAAGCAGCACTGGAGCCACCGCGCGCACAGCCCCGACGGCGAGTGGGTCGCGCCCGGCGGCCCGGCGCGCATCGTCAAGTGGGACGGCTCGGAGGTCATCCCGATCGCGGGCGTCTCCACCATGCACAACACCTGGCGGACCGATCCAGGCTGGTGGTGCGCCAGCTCCGGACGCTACATGGTGCGCATCGCAGCCGACGGCCGCGACTTCGTCCAGCGGCTCGGCGCGCACAACTCCGCTCTGGACAAGTCCACCTACTCCTCCGAGGCGCATCCTGAGATGAGCGCGGACGGGACGAAGATCGCCTATGCCTCGAACATGCTCAATGACATCGAGTTCTACTCGATGGTCATGGCGCAGCCGGGCGCGCCGCGTGAGCTGGCCGCTCAGCGCGACGGCGATCGACTGACGCTCTCGTGGCAAGCCACGAAGTACGCGAGTGAGGTCGCCGGCTACCTCGTCTACCGCAGCGACGCCTCGGGCGATGCGGGCGAGCAGATCACGCCGCAGCCGCTGACGGGCCTCAGCTTCGCAACCGACCTGCCCGCGGGCGGCCCGTGGTACTACACGGTCGCGGCCATCGAGGCGTCCGGACTGGAGGGCGCGCGCTTGGCCGAGGTCTGCTCGGACGCGAGCTGGCCCGGCGCGATCCGACACTACGCGGAGGCCGAGCACGGCCGCTACGCGCAGCCCGCGAACGAGGTCTTCGACCCGCAGGCGGCGGGGATGTACGCGCTGACGCTCGGCCCCGGCGAGCCCGCGCCGGAGCCGGTGACGATCACGGTGTCCGCGCCCCGCGCCGGGGAGTATGCGCTCGCGCTCCGCTGCAGCGCTCGCCTCGGGGGTAGTGAGATCGCGGTCAGCGTCGATGGCGCGGAGCCCGGCGCGTGTACGCCGGACGGCGGCGAGTGGGCGTGGGCGCCTGTCGGTGGCGCCGCGCCGGTGGCAGTGACGCTGACGGCGGGCGAGCATGAGGTGGCGCTGCTCGGGAACAAGGCCGGTATCCGCGTTGATCGCGTCTGCCTGATGACGCCGGACGCGGCGCTCCCCGAGGGCGTCGGCGGCGTTGACGCGACACCGCCCGCGGTGGTCGAGGGCCTGACCGCCGCGCCGGAGGGGCGCTACGCGATCCGCCTGCAGTGGCAGTCGGTGGCGGCCGCCGACCTGTCGCACTACCAGGTCTACGCGGGCACCGAGGCCGACTACGCGCTGGGCAACGAGCGGCTCGTCGGCTCGCCGAGCGATGCGCGGTTCGTGGACTGGGGCCTTGACGAGGGCACGCAGTACTTCTACCGCGTGGCGGCGGTGGATCGAGCGGGCAACGAGGCCGAGGCATGTGCGCCGGTGGCGGCGACGACCGAGGCCATCGCTGCGCGGCTCTTCGCTGAGATCGAGCAGAGCTGGGACTGGAGCGCGGCGGACGAGGCAACGCTGCGCTTCACGATGCCCGCCGACGGGGAGTTCGTGGTCTGGGGGCTGCTGGAGAGCCTCGATGGGAAGACCGGCGCGACGCCGCAACTCGCCCTGGACGGGCGCGGCCTCGGCGGCAGCCCGCTCAACCTGCAGTTCCTGTGCGTGGGCCACGGCGGGCCGACGCTCGCGACCGAGCTTTGGGACTGCCTGCGGCCCGCTCAGGGCACGCCGGACGCGCCGTTGGCCTACGCGGCGAGCGCCGGCGAGCACGAGTTGACGCTCAAGGCGCGGGGCGGCGCGCAGGTCCTGTTCAAGCGCTTCGTGGTCACCAACGACCTCGGCTGGGAGCCCGAGGGCCGGACGAGCTTCCTCATCAAGCAGGGCGACTGAGGCCCGTCACAGTGCGAAGCGATGCCACGGATCGCGGTCCGGGTGGCTGAAGCACGCCTCAAGTACGCCTGCCGCGGGGCGCGCGATGAACGCCCACTCCGTCTGATTTCCGAGCGCGTCATCGTCCGCGTAGCGGCAGATCGCGCCCGGTCGGCCCGCGTATGACAGCACCTCGCGTGCCGTGTCGAGGCCCGGCTCGCCGCTGCCGCTGAGGCGCCCGATGGCGTCGAACCGATCTTGCGATTCGGCCATCTTCTCCGGCACGTTGATGGCGAAGGGCGCCATCTCTGCCGTGAGTGAGTGGTTCGTGCACCAGAGGCGCCCGCCCTCGGGTCGTCGCACCGCCTGGTGAAGTCCGGCCTTCTCGACGATGGCCGCGTCGCCGCTCGCATCCACCAGCGCGTAGTTCGCGCCCCAGCGGGGTGATGCCAGCGAGTCGAGCAGCGCGATGGCCTCGCTGACGGACTCCGCACGCGCCAGCACGAGCGTCGGGATAGCGTGCGGGTTCATGCACTCGGGCGGCTGCTCGACGTCGGCCGAGCAGCTCGATCCGCCCACCGCCAGCCCGGCCTCGTTGATGCCCGTGCCGCGCCAGGTCGTCCCCGGCCACGTGCTGGCCAGGACCGCCATGCCACCCTCCGGCCGCACCAGCGCGAGCCCCGCGTGCTTGCCCTCATGTGCGGGCAGGTCGCAGGTGCGCGCGAGGATCGGGCCATCGGCGCTCTGCGTGAAGATCAGGTTCGAGCAGCCGTCCAGTCCGCGCTGCATCGATGCGTAGAAGCTTGCCAGGTAGATCCAGCGGAAGTCCACGCCCGACCCGTCCGCGATGCCCTGCGCCTCCTCGATCAGCTCCGGAGCGCGCCGCTCGGTGTATGCCATGTGCTGCTCGCGAGTGCGCTCGAACTGCGCGTCATCCCAGTGCCGGAAGCGCGTGACAAGCATGTCGAGCGTTGCGCCGATGGCGAGCTTCGTGGCCTCGCCGATCTGCCGCCCGATCTCATACGGTGTGCCCGATGCCTCGACGTGGAACATGCGCTATTGCTCCTCACTGAGTTCCAGAAGCTCTCCCGGCGCGAATGGCGTTGTCGCATCGAGGTAGCTGCCCTCGCCATAGACCGATGCTTCGCCGCCCGGCCGCCTCTTCTCCAGCAGTACGCTCGAGATCCGCGCACCCTCAACCTCCATGCCGAGCGCGCTGCGGGTGTAGGTGTAGCCCTCGTAGCCGGTGAAGAAGTCGCGCGTTACTCGCCTCCCCGCGTCTTCAGCCGCGATTTCGAGCCGCTGCTCCAGCGGCTTGTCCACGTCCTCCACGCTGCGCAGCACCAGCCCGGCGGCGTCGCCATCAACCTGCTGCACGTCGAACGAGAGCGTGTACCAGCCTGCGATGATCGGTCGAGTCGTGTGCCCGGCTTCCGCGTCCCAGAGGTTGTCGATGCGCACTCCGGAGCCGGGCCGGGTCTGCGGCGGCGCGATCTCCTCGGGCAGCCCCAGCGCCTCGCGGATCGCCCCGGCGGTGATCCCGGCAATGATCCCGTAGCCCTCGATGCTGGGATGAATGCGCATGAGCGGCTGCCAGCCCTCCATCGGCCGGATGCGGCGCTCATACTCGATCCACACGATGCGCTCATCGTCCAGCGCCCCGCCCTCAAGCTCCGCGCGCAGCAGCTCGTTGGTGCGCGAGCCCGCGACGTCGCGGAATGGCTTCTCCTCCTGCCATCCCGGCAGGATGCTCGCGAGGAAGACCCGCTCGCATGAGGGCTTCGCCAGCAGCCCCTGCACGATCTGCGCGATGCGCTCGGCGGTGCCGGACGCGACGCGCTCGACGTCCTCCACGGCGGTCGCGGCGGCGCTGTCATTGATGCCGACCATCAGGTGGTAGTTCGCGCAGTCGGGGATGTCATCGAGTCGCGCGAGGACCGCCCACGTGGAGTTCCCGCCCTCACCCGCGTGCGCGTAGCCGAACTTCGCCGTGTGCGTGCCGACGAACGCGAGCGTGGGGATAAGCTCGATCAGGTTGCGGCGCCAGGTGTCGCCCTCGCCCGCCCAGGTTACGCTGTCGCCGACCATGCACAGCGGCACCTGCGGAGCGTCGCCCGCGGGCTGCGCGTGGCAGCAGGCAGAGATCGTCATAGCTGTCAGCACGGTCGCGATCCTCATCGGTAGCCTCCGTCAATCGATCCGTGCGTTCTCCGGGATCGGCACGCGGTCGCCGAAGATCACGAGCCGGTAACGCTGCGGCTCAATCTCCAGCGAGATCGTGTCGCCATCGTGCGCCCCCGCGCCCGTGATCGGCTCGTCGAACATCGCGTCCACGGGCTGCGCGTCGGCGGCGATCCCGAGCGCCTCGCGGTCGAAGGTGACCGTGCCGCTCCACGGCTCATCGGGGAGGTTGCTGATCACCACCAGAGCGCGGCCGCGGTCGCGGTCGAGCCACGCGCTCGCGAGCAGCCCCTCCGGCGTCTCCTCGATCAGGTCGGCCTGCCAGTAGCCCACGAACTCCGCGTCGTTGAACGCATCGCGCAGCTTGCACAGATGCACCCACGGGCGCGTGGCCTCGCCGTAGCCGATCCGGGCGCTGTAGTAGCGCACAATCCCGCCGCCGACCACCATCGGCACGTCGTGCAGCAGGAACATCGCGTGCATCTCGTTGCGAGTGACGGGCAGCTTCAACCAGTTCCACCACAGGCCGGTGGTGGCGACACCGTTGAGGTGCGTCATGAAGTTCGCGCGGAACTCGCCCGTGCTGTTGACGCCGAGCACGGTGTCGCCCGCGTGGTACTGGCCCTCGCCGGTCACGCGCTCGTCGCAGAAGGCGCCGATGCAGTAGGTTTCGAGGTTGAAGTGGTTGCGGATCGTGGCGTCCTTCGGCGCCTCCACGTGCGTGTAGATGTAGAGCCGCTCGATGAAGTCGCGCTCCGCCCAGATGCCGTAGCTGCCGCGCTCGCGCCCGTCGCGGTCGGTCCAGGCGTAGCCGTCAAGCTCGTTGAACATCAGCCGTGGCATCGCCATCCCGTCCATGTACATCCCGTCGAGGCCCGTCTCCTCGATCAGGATGCGCGCGCCCCACAGCCACCAGTCGGGGAACGTGCTCGCGTGGTTGTGCAGGAAGCAGCCCCAGCCGATGTTCTTGACCGGCTCGGCAAGCATCTCCTGGCCGAAGGTGTCGAACTGCGGGATGTTCGCGTTCACGCCCCAGCCCGTGTAGGGCGTGTAGGTCAGGCCGAGGTCGTGGACCATGACCGCGAACTCCCGCGCCGCCTGCTCATACTGCGGGTTGTAGATCTGCGGGCAGCCGAAGTGCTCCTCGTCGGTGATGTAGCTCGAGATGCCGTTCGCGCCCGCCGCGATGATCGCCTGGAGGCTCTCATTGAGGCCCTCGATGTCCGGGTTCTCCTCCTGGCCCGGCGGGCGGCTCATCGCGACCCGCCTGATCTGCCGCGCGGGCGTCGAGTCCTTCACCGGCGTCACCGTCAGCCCGAAGGTCACCCTCAGCGGCTCCGTAAGCGTCAGCGGCGCGTCCACGATGTTCACGCGCAGCACCACCGCGCCGTCCTCGCGCACGAGGCCGACCACCGCGTCCGGATCGGCGTTCGACCAGCCGCGGTCGGCCTCGCAGACCCACTGCAGCCCGCGGTCCTCCGCGCCGAGGTAGCACGCCCACGTGAAGGGCACCATGCCCTCCGGGTATTGCGCGAACCACTCGTCCACCGTGCCCGCGAAGGTCTCTCGCGAGGCCGTCTGCGGGTCGGTGCGCGTGCCCTGATGGTAGGCCAGCCGCGCGAACTCCTCGGCGACCGGCACCTCCAGCACCAGCCGCTCGACCGTCCGCGCGTTCGGGCCGGGGTCGAGCGTCAGATCCATCCGGCCGGTCCCGTCGTAGTGCCAGTCGCTGCGCAGGCTGAGGCTCACGCCATCGACGCCGCCCGTCGCCTCGTAGACCGCATCGCGCTCGTCGATCGACGTGCGGCGGCCGGTCCACCTGGGCAGGGCGTCGCCCATCTCCAGAGTGACCGGCCGCGCGAGCAGCTCCGTCCCGCGCGAGGTGATCGACGTCGGCAGGCCTGTGTCGCCGACCTCCACGCGCCGCTGCCAGAGCGTGAAGGCGCTCTCGCCATCGGCCTGCACCGGCTCGAAGGGCGGCGGTACCACCTGCGAGCGGCCGATCTCGTTCGGCCACCAGTCGGGATTCGCCGGGCGCGTGATTTCCGCGGAGTTCGCGATGACCTCTGTGCCGTCCGCGCGCAAGAGCCGCGCCGTCACCGTCGCGCCGCTCTCCGGCTTGATCGCGCTCGAATCGAGGTAGACGTGCACGCTGTCGGCGAGCGGATTGACCGATGCGGCCTGCGTCGCGACGTCCTGGCCGCCGGCGGTGAGCGTGAACTCGATCCGGTCGCCCTCCATCAGTTCGAGGTTCGCCAGCGACGCCTCCGCGCGCAGCTTTCCGTACTTGAGGAAGAACGGGCGCAGCGAGACCTTCAGGCCGGGCAGGATGCCGTAGGGCACCACCTGCGCGGAGACGACCTCGCCCGTCGCCGGGTCGGTGAAGCGCCATGCGACGACGTACTCCCCGTTCTCGACGGGCTCTTCGAGCGCGAAGAACGCGTTCCCGGCTTCGCCCTCAGTGGGGCTCGCACCGACGTCGAACGCCCCCTCGCGCTCTGCGACCAGCTCGAAGCGCGCGTTCAGCTCGCGCAGGATGTCCTCCTCGCTGCGGAAGGCTTGGATCTCCTGCGTCGGGTCGATGTCCTGCCCGCCCGCGCGGATGCGCCGCACGCGGTCCCACGCTTCGTAGACGCTCAGCGCGCCGTCCGGCCGGTCGGCGGGCGCGCGGAAGACCTGCACGCGCCCCTCCAGCGGGATCGGCTCGCCAGCGAGGTTGTAGAAGACCATGCGCATCCCGGCGGTCTGCGGCTTGTCCTCGGGGTTCGAGAGCCGCCCGACGCCATGCGGGCGCTGGATCGGCCCGTTCTCGCCCACGAAGACGAAGCGCGGCGTCACCGGCGAGCGGTAGCCGTGCATGCCGAGGTTCCAGATGAGTCCGAGGTCGATGATGCGCTTGCGCGGCGTGACCTGCTGGGACATCAGGTCCATCAGCCAGACCGAGCCTGGGACGGGCGGCTCGTGGTCGCCGACCTGGTCGAAGGGGATCGCCAGCTCGCCCGACCATGACGTGCGCCCGGCGGGGCCCGCGGCGTAGGTCCAGTCGGCGGGGATGGAGGTGTCGCCGCCCGAGCCCTCTAGCACGCCGCGCATGATCGACCACGCGCCCACCGGGTTGCCCGCGAAGGCGAAGAAGTGCTCGATCCCGTTCTCCTCACGCCCGGGCCGCAGGACCAGCTCGAACGCGTCATCCTTCCACCAGATGTGGTCATGGCGGCCGGCTGCGAAGGTCGAGCGCGGCGTGGGGCTCATCGGCGGCCGCTCGACCTTGACCGCCACGTAGAGGTTCGCCTCGTCGTAGCAGACGAACATGGCGACGGGCAGATCGGGCAGGTTGCCGGTGTCCGAGTCGATGAAGCCGTCCACGCGGGAGGCGAAGAACCACTCCTGGTAGCCGATCTTCCCGTCGATGGTGGGGGCTTCGGGGCGCGCGGGCGGGATGGTGACGACGGCCTCGCGCGACCACCAGTCGGGGATGAGAGTGGGCACTTCGGCCTGCTCAGCATCCTGCGCGAGCCCGGCGCAGGCGGCGGTCAGTATGAGCGCGACGATGGCGATCCGGCGCATGGCAAAACGCTCCCGTGCAGAAAGCTCGGCAACGGGAGGGCATTTCGCCGAGGCAGGGGGCGGGTCCTTGCAGGCCTTCGCGTGGCACGGGCGTCTCGCCCGTGCGTCGTTGCCCTCCTGTGGTGCGGGCGCCCCCGCCCGCACGCCGTTCGCGAACGGCGGCAGGCTGGAAAGCCTGCCCCACGAACGGCAGCGATGACTATCTACGCTGGCGCCCTTCGCCAGTCCTCAGCCGCCGTCAGAGTAGCGGCCGCGCGTCTCCCGCGTGCTTAGCTCAATCGCCAGGCCGCCGGAGTCGATCATCGGCGAGCCGGTGACCTCGTAGACCCAGGTGTCGCTTCTGCCGGTCAGCGGGTCCTCGGGAAGCTGCTTGATGCGACTGCCGAGCCAGTCCCTCCCCGCCGGGACCTTGTTGCCGGAGGAGTCCACGCCCGACTCAGGCGGCACCGCAACCGTCAGGTCCTCCAGCGACGCCGGATAGCAGCCGGCGTCCTCCAGGAATGCGAGGATCGCGTCGTCGAGCTGGGTGAGCGCGCGGTCAAGCTCCGCCAGGCCGCTGTGGCGCACGCTCACACTGCCCGCGTGGGCTGTCGTCAGCAGCGAGACGCGCCCGAGTGACATCCCGGCTCCGAGCAACAGCAGCGTGAGCGCGAAGGTACGGGCGGCGTTGCCGAGACCGCCCTCCAGCCGCAGGGACGCCCAGGCGTAGCCGAAGAGAACGGACACCGCGAGGATCAGGGGGACCCTCGCAATCGGGCGGCTGGCGGAGGGACCCAGCCAACGCACGTTTATCAATTCCCCGCCGGCGACCCAGACTACGATGGCGCCCACGGCAAGCCCGAAGACCACGATCGCGATATGCTCCCATCCCGCGATACCCCTGCCCCGGCGCGCCACTGCCAGCGTGACATAGGCGGCGAGCAGCAGCACTGCCATGGCTATGCCACCCATGAGCCACACGTCCATGATGGGCGATTCGAATGAACTCGGCAGGTGTGGCCGGAGAGGGGAGAAGTAGACGAGGAAGCCCGCGGCCAGCAGCATTGCTGGTAGCGCTCGCAAGTGGGCAGTGGCGTCAAGCCTGTGAGGACGCACGTAGAACACCACCAGCATGACCGCGACCAGCAACAGGAAGAGGGGGAGCCCCGTGGTGACCGCAAGCCATCGGCCCCCTCCTTGTCTCGCGAGCATTCCTGCCGCCGCCACCCAGCCCATCGTCAGCAGCGTCCAGAGGTAGACGGCCATCCCATACCGCGGTTCGTCCTCCCGCGGACGCTTCTCGCAGCCTGCCACGATCGGCACGGTAAGGAATGTCGCCAGCAGGCATAGTATCATCATCCAGGGCTGCAGCCAGCGCGGCAGGCCCGGCAGGCAGACCGCCGCCGCACCGATGCTCAGCGCGGCGTAGAGCAACGGCAGCGGAATGCGCCGCGCCCCTATGCGCAGCACTCCCAGCAGCAGGAACAGTGCTCCACCCACCAGCCATGCCGACGCGCGCACGCGTTGCCACCAAGGCGGACCGGGCAGCTTGCCCGTCCGGTCGATGGTCACGCGCTCGCCGCGCACGTCCGCCCGCGCGAAGCTCAGGTCCTCCATCTCATCGCGATCGAGGATCGTCCACAGCCGCGTGGCCCAGAGGTTGCGCATGTCCGCGCTGCTGAGGTTCTCCTCAGCGCCATCGCGCCAGGAGATGTGGGGCTGCCAGACGCCGTGATAGCCCGCGTACTCCACGATCGCCGACGGCTCGCTCTGCGCCTCGATGGTCTCGCGGCGGATGCGCGCGTAGCTGGTGCCTGTGCCATGGTCGCCGAGGGGGAGCCGGGCGCGCTTGAGCTGCTCGCACTCCATCGGCTCGCGCGAGAGCGTCACGAGCGTGAGCGCGGTCTTTTCGCGCGAACTTCCGCGGGAGATGTGCAGTGGGTAGACGAGGTCGTCACACCAGAATGAGATGCCGATGGGCTTCACGTCATTGAGGACGGGCTTCTCCTCCACCACGCCAGGTTGCACGCGCAGGGCGACGAAGAACCAGCCCTTGCCCACATAGTGGTCAAAGACATCCGCGTGGCCCTCGGGCGTGGCGTAACCGTTGTCGTTGAGCCACTCGACGAGCACGTTCGGTCCGGTCGCGGAGAGGACGGAGACGTCGTAGTCGCCGACATCCATGCGGCGATGGAGGGTAACGCTCTCCGCGGCGGCCTCGCCAGGAGGCTCCATCATCATGCCGTCGTCTTCCGCTCCCACCATCTTCGGCGGGCGGGGGATGTCGATGTGCGTGTTCACGATGGGCTCGGTGGTGTCGAGGACATGGGCGATGAACTCCGAGGAGGCAATGAAGACGTCGTTCTCGCGCGGCTCGCCGGGAACGGGCACCACCCACGCGAAGCCCGCGGCCGGGCCATGGTAGGTGGTCTGCAGCAGAAGCACCTCGCGGCCCTCGGCGGGCTCGATGATGATGCCCTTCTGCTCGGTCGAGGCGGTGCCGAGGTCGCCGTAGAGGCGACCGTAGGTGTCCGCGGGCTCGATGAACATGCCGTCGGCCAATGCGACCTGTGCGGCGAGCAGGACAACGAACGCTACGGCTCCGATGCGAATGTGCATCGTGGTTCCCCCTCACGTAGGTTCTGCGTCAGTATGTACCCACCTTGTACGTGGTAACGTGCGGGCGGGACGTTGGGTTCCCGAGGCGAACGGCGCCTCACCCCCCGACCCCCTCTCCCTGGAAACCGCAAACGACGCGGTTTCAAGCGGGAGAGGGGGAGAACGACGAACGGCCGACGCATCCACACGGCAGGATGCGTCGCTCCAGACGGCAACGGCGTGCGGGCGGGGGCGCCCGCACCACGGAACTACATCCTCTGCGCGCCCTCCAGCCCGGCCTCCTGCGCCATGCGCTCGGCGTCGCGGACGATCTCGCGGACCTGTGCGCGCTGCTCGTCGCTCAGCGGGCAGCGATTCTCCGCCGTGTCCATCAGCCGCAGCGCCTTCTTGCGCGCGTTGTCGAGCATCGTCACCGGGTCGTCGATCCACGCCATCGGCACCCGCGTGTCGATCAGTTCCGGCAGGAACAGCTCCTCGCGGAAGTAGCGCGCCGTGTGCTCCTCGTTGAGGAAATACGCCCCATGCGGTGCGACCTCGCAGATCAGCTCCTCCGCGATCGTATCCGCATCCACCACGATCCCCTCCAGCAGCCGGTCGAAGTGGTGCATCATCTCCACGTCGAGCATGAGCTGCACGATGCTGCCGATGTCCGCGGTCGCGAGCGTCGCGAGTGAGCCGAACGAGCGCGTGCCGCCCTGCACCGCCCACGCGGTCTGCATCGTCTTCTCCATCATCGCCTGCGCGCCCGGGACCTTCGCACCGGTGGTCGGGCCGCCCTGGGGCGTCACGCGGCCGCCGAACATGTGCACGGACAGCGTCCGCGAGGCGAGGCCGACGAGTTGCACCGCAGGCCCCGACTGCGTGTGAATGCCCGAGCGCGGGTCGATCGTCAGCGGCCCGCAGGCCCAGCCCATCAGCCGGTCATCGGCGGCCACCGAGATCGCGTTGCACTGC
>JALGSW010000109.1 GCA_029821635.1 Candidatus Zipacnadia bacterium | reverse complement strand
GGAAGCTTCGGCGCCTGGCGGCGCCTCACCCTCGCGCGGCAAACGACGCAGCGCGAGGGCCGCCCCTCCTCAACGACATTCGCCAGCGCGAATCCATCCGATATGTCGACTTGATGCTTGACCATCCGCCAATTCCTGGAACACGAGCGTAGGGCCTGTCCTACGTGCGCACCCCGCGTGGGAGGATCGGGAGGTCCCTCACGAGCACGTTCCCGTACTGGTCGGCCACGCGGACGAAGTTCGACGGCCAGTCGCCTGCACGCGAGTAGATCACGAACGCGTCCACGGAACGGCGCCCGAGGTCGATGTGCGCGCGCGTGCGCGTGTGGCCGTCGATCAGGTAGCGCACGTAGCCGTGGTGCATGAAATGCTCCTCGACCAGCACCGGCACGTCGAGCAGCCCCTCACGCACCAGCGGCAGCACCAGCTCATACTTCTCCGACTCGATGGCGTTCTGCGTAGCAATCAGCCGATGCGCGGGGACGCGGCGATGCTCCTCCTCCACGCGGATGCCGAGATGCGCGTAGCCCTCGATGACGTCGCCCAGCGAGTGAAGCTGCCTCTCATGCGTGACCAGGTCCTCGCGCCTCATCTGCCACCTCACACCCGGGCATGCGCTGCTGCGTAAAGGAGAGTTAGACGCGCGGCGCCGGGACTCCTGTCAGGCCGACTCGACTGCCGCGGCGACGACCGCGGCAACGGCCGCACGCAGCGCCATCGTCTCCCCGGCCCGGAAGAGGTGACTCGCGCACGCGCAGTCCGAGCAGCCGAAGCCCCGGACCGGCTCCAGCCGCTCCGCCAGCGCCGCCGCTATGCGGCACTCGAGGCGTTCCGCGCTCGCCACGCGCACCACCTCGATCACGCGCGCGTGCGCCAGCAGGTAGTCGATGTGCCAGTGCAGGCGCTTGTCGGCGCGCAGGTGACGGGCGATGCGCGCGTCGAGGCCGCCCATCGCCGAGCCGACGTAAGCGTAGGCGCCTGCGGCGAAGGTGCGCTCGCCGAGAGCGCCGACGGTGATGGTGCGCTCCCGGTCGAGGCTGGTGAGAAGAACGTAGCTGCCGCCCGGAACTGTCATGTCGGGGAGTGACTTCGCGGCGGGGGCGAGGCATCCCTGCGAGCAGGCCCCCTTGAAGCGCGGGGCGTGCGCATGTACAATCGCAAGCAGACTGGAAGCCACGCTTAGTGGCATCGGAGTGAGACCCGGACCGATGATCGAGATCAGACGGCGCATCATCGAGGCTGTTGCCGAGATGGGCGCGGATGAAGAGCGCTTCGTCGCTCACATCCGCTCCCTCGCGCGATTCGGCAAGCACATCGCGCCGACGGCCAGCCACCGCAGGCAGCTCACGATGCTGGAGGATGCGATCGAGCGCGATCTTCCGGCGGTCCAGTTGATCCGGCGCGTGGTGCGCGAGTGCCACCCGAGCCACCGCCGCGCGCTGGCGAACCTGGCCGTCTCGCACGCCTGGGACGGCTACCGGGAGCGGGAGCGCTTCGGGAAGCTGCAGGGCCTCCGGCCACCATCGTTCATCGTCATCTCGCCCCTGGCCACATGCAACCTGCGCTGCACCGGCTGCTACGCGGGCGCCTACGGCGACGGCGAACCGATCCTCTCGTACGAGACGCTGGAGCGCCTGATCGATGAAGTGCGCGGCTGGGGCTGCCGCTTCGTGACGATCTCCGGCGGCGAGCCGACGCTGCTGTGGGACCGCATTCCCGGCTCCGAACGCGGCCTGCGCGACCTCGCGGCGCAGTACGACGACACCCTCTTCCTCATGTACACGAACGGGACGCTGATCGACAGGCCGATGGCGGCGGAGATGGCGCAGCTCGGGAACGTGACACCCGCGATCAGCGTCGAGGGCCACCGCGAGCAGACCGACGCGCGGCGTGGCGAGGGCGTCTACGACCGCGTCCTCGGGGCGATGGCGGCGCTGCGCGAGGAGCGCGTGCTCTTCGGCGCGTCGGTCACGTACACGTCGCAGAACTGGGAGACCGTGGCCTCGGACGAGTTCATCGACGAGCTGATCGACCTCGGCTGCATGTACGCGTGGTACTTCATGTACGTGCCGATCGGGCGCGATCCGGACCTCTCGCTGATGGCGACGGCTGAGCAGCGGGACGTGGTGGCGCGCAAGACGTGGGAGTGGCTGGTGGGCCGGCCGATCTTCGTCGCCGACTTCTGGAACTCCGGCGCGCTGACGAAGGGCTGCATCGCGGCCGGGGCGCAGTCGGGCTACCTGCACGTAACCCACCGCGGGGACATCTGCCCGTGCGTGTTCATGATGTATTCCGCGCACAACGTGCACGAGATGCAGTCGCAGACGCCACTGCTCGACGCGCTGCGCAGTGACTTCTTCGAGGCG
Organism: Candidatus Zipacnadia bacterium; assembly: GCA_029821635.1. Lineage (GTDB taxonomy): Bacteria > Armatimonadota > Zipacnadia > Zipacnadales > UBA5352 > UBA5352. Next base: position 17,244 of record JALGSW010000109.1, on the reverse strand, counting down.
ATCCGCGAGGGTCAGCGATCGCAGGACAATCCGCTGGCGCCCTGTCAGATCGTCGATCACCCCGAGACGCTCAAGCACGCGGTGGAGAGCTGCGGCGCGCGCTCCACGCAGGAGGGCCAGCGCATCCTCGACGGGCTGCATCCCGAGCTGATCGCCCGCGCCCGCGAGTGGGAAGAGCTCGCCCGCGAACGCTGGACTTGCAGTGGGACCTTCCGCAACTTCGCCGAGGCCTACTCCGACGACGGCTGGCTCCCGCCCGGGTAGGCGGGAGCCAGCGTGACCGACCCATCCCGTGCCACGGGCGCCTCGCCCGTGGACCTCTCCTACCGCCCCGCCACGAACACCATCAGGTTCACGCCATGCATCCACTCGGGCGTCAGCTCCGCGTCCGTTCGGTTCGTCCATCCCGCGCCGAGGGCCACGTCGCTGATGACGCCCACGAGCGCGCCGCCGCGGTAGATCCCGCGGATCGCGGGCCTGTCGATGTCGTAGCCCACGCGATCCGCCCCGAAGAGCGGGTGGTCCTCGGGAATCGAGCGTATCTCGACGTCCCACTCTTCGATATGCAGCAAATCGCGCACCGCAGCGCGGAATGCCTGCGCGCCATCGATGATCAGGAAGCCGCCGCCCTCGATGAAGTCGCGCAGAGCCTGCGCTTCGTCCGTGCTGACAGCCACGCGACTGCCGCCCGAGAGGTAGAGTGCATTCAGCGCCAGACCCTCCGGCAGCGCGCCGAGGTCGGCGACCGCGATCGGCTCACCGTAGACCAGCCCGAGCGGCAGGTCGGCATGCGGTGAGGCCGCCGAGGCGGCGAACGCCAGCCTGTCGGCGCTCACGGGCTCCTGCGCCGCGAACTGCCCGGCGGCGATGATCGCGTCATCCGCCTCGCCGAGGCACATGCTCGGCGTCATCTCCGCGAACTTGCCGACATGCTTCGGGCCGACTGCGCCCGCAGCCGGGCGTCCCGCCGCGTCCCTCCCCGGCGCCATTACGCCGGGAGGTTGTGCCGGGCCCGCGGGGCCGGCAGCTCCGGCCGCTCCCATCGGCGCTCCGCGGAACGTGCCTGTAGCCAGCATGTCGAGTGCCATCCGGGCTGCCTTCGTTGCGTCGCCGAAGACGCCCTCGTAACTGACGCCCTCGGGCATCGGGACCGGCTGCTGGATCGTGCGCAGCTCGCCGCCCTCGTTGACGACCTTCTCCTCGACCGCCACGAAGGACGTGTAGGCCGACATCAGCCGGAACTCCAGCGCGAGATTCGTGACCTGCGCGACGAGGTCGGGGTCCGGGCCACCGTACATGCGGTCCATCAGGTCCTTGATGCGCGCGCGCGCCCAGATCGAGCCGAGGCCCTCGTTCTCCGGCCGCTGGCGCGGCAGCTCCACCGCGAGCTTCTGCGACCACAGCTCACCCGCGAGCCGCCCGCGCACCGTGATTTCGCCCGAGCCGGGCTCGGTGTAGCGGCCCTTGAGGACCACCGGCTGCGAGGCGAACAGGTCCGGGATCGGGTTCGGGTAGATGTCCGCGACCTGCAGCCCGCCCCAATCGATGTCGATGTCCAGCAGGTACGGCTTGTCGATACGCTCGTAGAAGCGCTCAACGAACTGTGCGGCGTCCTCATTCGGCCGGACGTACTGCGCGACGCCACGCCCCACCTCAGCCATGCGGTCGAGCAGGTAGCGGTTCACCGAGGAGCCCACGCCGAACGAAAACAGCCGCGCGCTGCCGAGCTTCTCATCGATCGCGGCGAGGATCTGCGTCTCGTTGCCGATGTAGCCGTCGGTCATGAAGCTCACGATGCGCACGCGCTCGGGGTCCTCGGGGTAGTCGAGCGCGACCTTGATGCCCTCGATCATCTGCGTGCCGCCCGAGCCCGACATCCCCTCGATGTAGGCCAGCGCGCGCTTGATGTTGTCGGTCGAGTACGTCATCGGCTCGCTGGATAGCTCCGAGGCGGAGTTCGAGAACTTGATCACGCGGAACGAGTCGCCGGGGTTCATCTGCATGATGCACTTGCGCATGGCCTGCTTCGCCTTGGCCATCGGCTCGCCACGCATCGAGCCCGAGCAGTCCACTACGAAGATCATCTCTTTGGGAGTGATCTCCGCGGCCTCGAACTCGGCCTTCGGCTGGATCATCAGCGTGAAGTAGCCGCCGGAGTCGCCCTCGCGGTGCGTGAGCAGGGCCATTTCGGGCTTCTCCCCCGCAACGTCCCAGGCCAGCATGAAGTCCTTGTTCGGGATGGTGTCGAAGGGCTTGAGCGCGACGGTCGCGCGGCGCTTGCCGTCGCGGGTCATCTCCACCTCGTGCGAGCGGCAGCGCATGTCCTGGATCGGCACACCCGCGTCGAGGCTCACCGCGACTGCGATGTCGTGGCCGGTGCGCTGCTCGGGCTTAAGCACCGGCGGGGTTATGCGCGAGGCGTCGGGCACCTGCGTGGTGTCGGGTGCCCAGCCGCCACCTGTGCGGCCGGTGGCCTCGCCGGGGATGAAGCGCGGCCCGACGACCATCGGGAAGGTGAACTCGTAGGTGCCATCATCGTAGGCGAGCGTCTCGACGTAATGGATCTCGATGCGAATCTCGGCGCCGGGGGTGATGTTCGCCACCGACTGCGTGAAGATGTTCGGCCGCTCCTGCTCGAGGAGCGACGCGGTCTGGCCGGCCTCACGGGCCTGCTCGTAGATCTGCCGCGCCTCCTCGCGCTTCTTGATGAGCCCGCGGATGGTGCGGTCGCCGATGTGCATCGTCATGTCGTTGACCGCGGCCTCATCGGGGAGCGGGAAGACGTAGATAGCCTCGATGGTCTCGTCGAAGGGGTTCGCGAACGTCTGGGTGACCGTGACCTCGGCAACCATCCCCGCGATCTCGGCCTGCACGTCGGTGTGCTGCAGGGGGAACTCGAGGATACTGTCCCCCGCCTCCCCTTCCGCCGGGATGACCCGCAGCGCTCCCTGGGTCACCTCCGGGCTCGTCGCGTACGCCTCAGGGCTCTGAGCGTTCACTGCCGTCCCTCCCGCGACCAGCAGCGTTAGCGTGATGGCCAGCAGCGACAGCGTGGTAGCCAGCGACTTCAGGCGCTTCATGGCGAACGGCCCCCTCCTGAGCTCTTGTCCTGTATGCGTCTACCGGTAGGACGCAGCACGGAGCGGGAGGGTTCCGTGGGCTTGCGTATTCAGTCAGGCAGTTCCGGGAAGTCCGTCAGCGTGTTGCCCCGCCAGAGCACGAAGCGCTCGGTGTCGGTGCCGCCCTCTTCCTCAAGGCGCTTGAGCGCGGCCATCCGTTCGCGTATGCGCGGGAGCATCTCCACCTGCGTGGTCTGGCTCAGCCACGCGTCGGCCTTGCGCGCCGCCCACGGCGTCACGTCCACCTCGATCGACGGCCCGAGGCCCTCGTGACCGTGGTAGATGAACACGAGCGGCGTCGCGTAGGGCTCACCGTGGTCCGCGAGGATGTTCTCCCCCGCCTGCCAGACGATCTCGTCGGTCATCTCATGCACGGCCGAATGATCGCGGTTGCGATCGTTGGGGCCAAGCGTAAAGAGCACCTGCGGGCGGTGCTTGCGGAGCTGCTCGATCAGCAGGCGCGTGAGTTCCCAGTCATGGCGCACGCCCTGGTCGGGCCAGTCGAGGAAGACGCGCTCGGTGATGCCGAGGATGCGGTCGCAGGCGGCGGCCTCCTCACGGCGCCGCGCGGCGATTGTCTCGGCCCACTCGGCGCGGCAGTAGCCCGCGTCGCCGCGGGAGATCGTGACGACGACTACCTTCGCGCCTGCGTCGGCATGAGCGGCGAGCGTCCCGCCCATGATGATCTCGTCATCGGGGTGCGCGCACCAGAGCATGATGCGGTCATAGGTTCGCATTGCGAACGGCCTCCTTCGGGAAGGGCGGGAATTGGGAATGGGCAACAGGCAATTAGGAACGGCGGCCCACGCCTCCTGCGCCGGCTCACAGATGCCCGGCAATGGGTTAGGAGGTAAAGTCTACACGGCAGCGAATGGACCCGCTGTACCTTTCAGTGCACTTTGGCGGTCCATGGAATGAGGGTGCCAGAATGCAGCAACGATGTTCGCTGGTTCTACTATGCGGCGCATTGCCGGTTCTCGTCTCTCTGATCGGGTGTGCCGGCACGATTGTAGATGACGGTGGGGGCGCGAGTAACCTGCGGGTCGTGCCCGGGCAAATTGTCCGCGCTCAGCAGCAGGCGGACGGGAGTTTCGCGATCACCCCACAGCCGCTCCTCGCCGGCGGCGGCTCGCCATTCTCCGGCTACAACTGGAGCATCGCGACCGGCTCGTCATTCCCGCCCGGGACCACGGTTGCGGCGGCAACGGGCGTCTTCAACGGCAGCGGCGCCGGACTTGTCGCGGGCCAGAACTATCCATTCACAATGCGCGTGAGCGACGGCACGAGCACCGCGAGCGGCACGGTCACGCTGCAGGTGGCCGCGCTACCCGCCGGCGGCATCGCACCGTTCACGGTCTTCCAGCAGCCGATGGGAGTGCCCGTAATCGTCCTACCGACCGCGCGCGCTAATGCGCCCTATGGCGCCTCTCTTCAGGTCTACGGCGGCGACCCGCCATACAGTTGGTTCGAGGACGAGACCTACGCCGGACGCGGTGACTTCGCGCTCTCCGGCCTGACCATCGACATGGCCCGAGGCGTCGTGCGCGGCACATTGATGAACAGCGCCGCGGGCAAGACGCTGCGCTTCCGCATCGTCGTCAGGGACAACGCGGGCGACACGGCGGTCACGGAGCCGGGTCGGCCGGTCTAGGAGATCAACGTGCAGTAGCCTCGGGAATACGCCCTCCGGACCGGCGCCGGCTTCCTCCGGCGCCGGTCCTGAACCGCTCACCTAATCCCCCACCGCTCATTCAGCTCATCCTGATACGCCGACACCGCCCCCGACGCGACATCATCGACGCGCACTTCGCAGCCTGACAGCGCCGACTCGTGGATCGCGAACGCCGCCGCAAGGTCGCGCAGGCCCTCCTCGCCCGACAGCTCCGGCCGCTCGCCCGCGAGGATCGCCTCTACGAACTGATGCGTCTCCAGCGCGAAGGCGTCGCGCAGGCCCAGCGGGAAGCGCTCATCGACGTCCCCGGCACGGTCGAGGTAGAGCTCCTCCACCGGCGCGCGCGTGCCGTCGTCGAGGATCGCCTCGCCCTGCTGCAGGCAGCCGCGCGAGCCGTAGACGGCGCGCCCGCCCGGCAGCGCGATTGGGTCGCCATGACCGGCAGCGGAGAAGCCCAGCGAGCCTACCGCGCCGCCTGCGAACTGCAGGTGCGCGAAGAACGTGTCATCCGCGTCGGCCACGATCTCCTCGAGCACGTTGCCGCCGTCGTCATACTCGCGCCGGATCGGCTCGAGGCAGCGCGTGACCGCCGAGACCGCCTCGATCTCCCCGCCGACCTGCCGCGCCCAGTCGAGCAGGTGCGGGCCGAAGTCGGTCGCGCAGCCGCCGCCGGCGAGACGATCGTGCCGCCAGGGCGTGTGGCCGAGCACCACGTCCGGGCTCCACTCGCGGGTCGCGATGCCCATGTTCAGCACCATCTGCACCGCGCCGAGCAGGCCGCTCTGCGCCGCCCACGCGGCCGCCCGCGTGTGCAGGTGGAAGCGGTGGTTCTCCAGCACCATCAGCGTCCGTCCGGCGCTCTCGGCGGCCTCGATCATCCGCCGGGCGGCGAGGCAGGTCAGCGCCATCGGCTTCTCCACCGCGACGTGCTTGCCCGCCTCCAGCGCGCGGATGGCGATCTCGTGGTGCGTCGAATGCGTGGTGAAGACCTCAACCGCGTCGATCGGGGCCTCGGCGAGCATCGTGTCGAGGTCATCGTAGACCGCGACCTCGCCGTCGTGCACATCGCTCACGTAGTGATGCTCGACGCCGAGCGGATCGTTCGGGTTGGTGGACGCGGGCGGCCTCGGCGGGGGACCCTCACCGCGCCTGCGGAAGCGCAGCGCGTCGTCGAGCTTGCGCGCCATGAGCGCGGTGACGCGGAATCGGTCGTAGCCGGCCTCGCGCAGACGCTTCATCGCGCGCAGGTGCGCGGGCATGATGCGCCCGCAGCCGATCAGCCCGATGCGGACCTCGTCGGCCATCGCGATCATCGCTCCTCGAGCACGTGGGTAGTGACCGTGGGGTAGTTCGACGCGACTGCGCGGGGGCCTCCGCATGGAGGGCGGTGCACCCCGCGCCGGCCCATGAGCCTTGACGAAGTCGGCCTGCGCGGGGACAATGTAAACTGCAAGTTCGTCAATCCCTCCGGCGCCTCTCAGGGGCGCCATCGTCAGAGACAAGGTGGCTGTGTCAGGTATGCTTGAGAAGTTGCGCAGGATCCCATCCGCAATTGGGTTGCTCCTCCGAAAATACCTCATCGCGGGCATCCTCGTCATCATCCCGATCTGGGTGACCTGGCTGCTGGTCGAGTTCCTCTTCCGGCTGCTCAGCAGCCGCGGGGCGCCCGTGATCAACGAGCTGGCAATGACCGTACAGCCGTACTCGCCCGAGTTGGCCGCATGGCTGGGGCAGGCGTGGTTCCAGTCGCTACTCGCGACCGTGCTCATGATCGTGGGCCTCACCGCCCTCGGCTGGCTGACGACACGGGTCGCGGGGCAGCGGCTGCTCGCGTTCTTCGACTCGCTGGTCGAGCGCATTCCGGTCGTGAAGATGGTCTACGGTGGCGTCAAACAGCTCATCAACTCGCTGCAGGCACGCCCCGACGGCGTGCAGCGCGTGGTGCTCATCGACTTCCCCTCGCCTGAGATGAAGACCGTCGGCCTGGTCACGCGCACCTTCGAGGACGCCGACACCGGGCGCAAGCTCGCGGCGGTCTACGTCCCAACCACTCCCAACCCGACTTCCGGCTACCTCGAGATCGTCCCGGTGGAGCGCATCACCTCGACCTCATGGACCGTGGACGAGGCCATGAACTTCATCATCTCGGGAGGCACGGTCGCGCCGCCCCGCATGAACTTCGACGAGGGCGTGCCGACGGAGATGATCCCCACCGTCGACGCCGACGAGCCGGAGGCGAACGAGGAGCAGGACGCCGCCGAAGGCGGGCCAGCCGACGTGAGAGCGTAGCCACGCACTTCGCAGACCGGAGGCCACTGATGCGCACGATTACCATCGCACTGATGCTTCTCGCCGCCACCCTCGCGTGGGCGGTTGACGTGCAGAACGCCGGCTTCGACGGCATCGCCCGGACCGCGCCCGAGGGCTGGGAGGCGCCGGGCGGGGCCGCACAGGTCTTCGCAGTCAACGACGCCGACGGCGTCTCCGGCAGCACGTCGCTGCGGTACTCCGCCGACGCTGAGCTGGACGAGACCTTCGTCGAGCAGGCCGTCACGCTCGAGCCGCGCACGGAGTACGTGATCTCCGCGTGGTTCAAGTCCGACGGCACGACGCGGCCGATGGTCGCGGTGCTGCAGCCGGGCGAGCGCAACTTCATGGCGCGCGTGGACAGCGATGGCTCGCAGGCGTGGCAGCAGGCACGTGTGCGCTTCAACTCCGGACCGGTCACCGACGCGCTCATACGCGTCTACGGCGACTTCGGCCCCGGCCGCGCCGGCCGCGCGGGCGAGTCGCGCATCGACGACGCGCGCATCATGCTCGCGAGCGAGGCCGCGCAGGAAGGCCCGCCGATCGCCGGCGGCTTCGCCGGACCGCCGCCGGGCGAGAACATCGCGCTCGGCAAGAGCTACACCTGGAACACCGCGCCCCGCTACTCTCTCTGCACGGACCCGAACGACATCACCCAGCTCACCGATGGCGAGCACACCGTCGGCTACTTCTGGACGCAGGAGCCCACCGTGGGCTGGATCCTGCGCAATCCGGTGGAGCTGACGATCGACCTCGAGCGCGTTGAACCGATCACCGGCGTCTCTCTCAACACCGCCGGCGGCGTCGCGAGCGTGGGCTTCCCGTCGGCGATCTTCGTCCTCACCAGCAGCGATGGCGAGAACTTCGACTACCACGGCGAACTGCTCGCGCTCAGCGCCGAACACGGCCTGCCTGAGCCGCAGACCTACGTGGTGCATCGCTACGCGACCGACCGGCTCAAGGCCGCGGGGCGCTACGTGCGCTTCGTGGTCTCCCCCGGCTCGCAGTACCTCTTCAGCGATGAGGTGGAGGTCTACCGAGGCGACTTCGCGGTCGCCGACGCGAACCCCGGCGAGCCAATCGAGAGCAACGAGCAGCTCATGGCCGCCCACCGCCTCGACGGCATCGTGGGCATGCGGCAGATCAGCGACATCCAGGAGCTGCATCGGCGCATCGAGCGCTCCGAGGTGCCCGACGCGCTCAAGCAGGAGCTCAACGTGCGCCTCGACGGGCTCACCGACGAGGTCCAGGCCCAGCATGTCGAGGAGATCGAGCACTGGAAGGGCCTGCCCTACAACGACCTGCACGCGCGCATCTACGCGGTCAACGCGCCGCTGCTGCGCGCGCAGGGGCACGCTGCGCTGACCGTCTGGCCCGCTCAGCGCTGGGACATGCTCGACCCGATGGGCGCGCCGGAGCCGGGCGAGGTCGCGATCGACGTGCTGCGCATGTGGGGTGAGTACCGCTCGGGCGCGTTCAATATCACCAACCTCTCGGATGAGCCAGTCACCGCGCGGATCATCGGCGGGCCGCAGGTCCACGAAGTGCAGTATGTGCAGACACAGGAGCGCGAGATCACCTCGAACGCGCTGCCGCTCGCGCAGACCGATGACGCCGGCGCGGCGCTGATCGAGGTCCCGGCGGGCCTCACGAAGCAGGTCTGGCTGACCTTCGCGGACGCCGGCGCGAAGGGCCCGTCCGGCCCGCAGGCGGGCAACATCGAGGTGCAGATCGGTGGCGAGCGCGTGGCGCTCATCCCGGTGAGGCAGGAGATCGTGCCGATCGACATGCCGCGCCCGCCGGTGAGCGTCACCTGCTGGGATTACGTGGGCGACACCGTCGGCTACGCACCGGGCTTCACCGACCTCGACACGATGGCGGCGGACCTTGAGGCGCACTTCGTGGATGCGCCGTGGGCACATCCGGGCACGATCCCGTGGCCTGCGGACGGGGCGATCGACGCCGAGGGGCACATCACGCGCCCGATGGACTTCGGAAGGCTGGATCGCTGGGTTGCGCGCTTCCCAAGCGCACGCACGTATCTGCTGTACGCGAGCCTGAACTCCGGCGCCTTCCGCGGCACCGCACTCGGCAGTGAGCGCTGGGCGACCGCACTGGGCGAGTGGGCGACGCTCCTCACCGACCATCTGCGCGAGCAGGGCGTGCCACCCGAGCGCTGGGCGGTGCTAATCATCGACGAGCCGCACGCCGAGGCGCAGGAGCAGATCATCGTGGACCTTGCGAACGCGATGAAGGCCACAGTGCCCGAGCTGCAGGTCTACGAGGACCCGACGAGGGCGAACCCGGCAGATGCGGTGCAGGAGATGTACGCGGTGAGCGACATCCTCTGCCCGAACCTGCCGCGCCTCTACCTGGGCGGGCAGCGCGCCATCGACTTCTACGGGGCGCTGCGGGAGGCGGACAAGGACCTTTGGATATACCAGTGCGCGGGCCCGCACAAGCTCCTCGACCCCATCACCTACCACCGCCACAACTTCTGGCACGCGTGGAACGTGGGCGCGACCGGCGTGGGCTACTGGGGCTACGTGGACTCCGCGGGCACGGGCTCAAGCTGGGACAACTTCAAGGGCGGCGGCACGAGCTACTCGCTGGTCTACGCTGACGATCAGAACCACCTTGTGACGAGCAAGCAGTGGGAGGCCGTGCGCGAGGGCGCCGAGGACTACACGACCATGTGGATGCTTCGGGAGGCCATCGCCGAGCACGAGGGCGCGGAGACCGGCGCTGTCCGCAACGCGCGCGCACTGCTGGAGACGCTGCCGGGCGAGGTCACGGGCCCGTGGAGCCCGGGCGGGATGCGCTGGGTGGACGAGCGCGACCGCACCACCACCGACGCCGCCCGCGAGCAACTCCTGCGGGCGCTGGTCGATCTGGAGGGATAGGATGGTCGGCCGTCAAGGGGCTGTCCTTGCCGTCTCCCCCTCTCCCGCTTGAAATCGCGCCAGCGACTTCCAGGGAGAGGGGGTCGGGGGGTGAGGTGTCGTTCGCTTCGGCCCTCGCGAGAATCCCTGCAGGTCACCTCGCCCCCGCCGTCGAAGTCCTGGTACGAGGCGTAAGGGCAGATGTGAGGCTTGCCCCCGAACACGCCCGGAGCCTCACGCCCCGGCCGTTAACCCGCAACCGGGGCGTCATGCGTGGTCCCGCTATGTCGCCGCAGCGTCTCCCGCCCCCGCGCCGCTCTTCCCGACGGGCTTCGCCCAGTTGTAGTACTGCTCCATCAGGTCCGCGTTCGGCATCGGAACCGCCGGTCCGCCCTCGGTCGGCTGCATCACCGAGTGCAGCGCGTCGGTGCTGACGATCACGGCCGCGCGCCCGTCCGGCAGTGTGAAGACGTGGCCCTCCGGGGGGCGGCCGGCACTGCGTGTGAGGTAGAACGAGCCGAGCAGCGCCAACACCAGCCGCCGCCCGTTCTCACTGAACGACCAAACGATCAGCGCCGCGAGACCGATGAGCAACGCCATCCACACGATGGAGCCCACAATCCCCCCGAGGAACTCCAGCAGCCCGGTGAAGAGCGCCCCGAACCACGTCAGCCCGACGGCCTCGCAGGCGATCGCCAGGGCCACCAGCCACGCGACTACGTCGGCCGCGGCCGCCCGGCGATCCGGCCCGGAGGCCTGCTGCGCTCGCTCCGCACGGTAGCCGCTCTGCTCCTGCGCCGGAACGGGGCGCGCGCCGAACAGCGGTCGCAGCAGCTTCGATCCGCCCCTGCCGATCAGCAGGAAGAGGAACAGCCAGATGATGACGCTGCTGAGGCGGCGGATGACGTAGACGATGGTGCCCAGCCACGGGTTGGTGGCGAGGAACGAGCCAACCTCCGGCGGCGCCTCCTGAGTCTGCTCGTAGTAGCGGATCGCGCGGTCCACCAGTTCCTGCTGCGGCGACGGCGCAGGCGCCTCCGTAATCGGCGCGGGCGCAGGCGCTTCGACGACAGGCGGTGGCGTCTGAATCCGAGCGGGCTGAGCTTCCTCCTCGACCGGCGGCGGAGGCGGAGCGGCGCCCTCCTCGGGCTGCCCCCACACCGGCATGACGGCGAGCATCGCGACGACCAGCACTGTCAGGATCGCACGCATGTCCCCTCACCTCGCGTACATAATACCCGGCTCAGACGCCGCTCAGTCGGGCTTCGTCATACAACGCCAGCACGTTCTCAATCGGCGTATCGGGCTGGATGCAGTGCGCGGGGGCGAGGATGTAGCCGCCGCCAGTGCCCACGCCCTCGATGCGTTCGCGCACCTTGCGGCGGACTCGCGAGGGACCTCTCGGGCACGCGTACAGCGTTCGGGCGCGAGAGGTAGCACTCCCGCGCCCGAGTCGGTTGGGGATACGTCGCGATGCACACAGATGCCGCAGCCAACGCACCCTTCTTCCATCGACGGGCTTCGAACCACCGGGACGGCTGCCAGACTGGCTACCGGTAATAGTCCATATCGAACGGCCAGTAGAGCACGACGCGTATGAATCGGAGGTCGATGAGGCGTTCCTGGCCGACGAGCACGAGACGGCCGTTCACGACTTCGGCAGTGAACTGATGCCCGTTGATGACAACGTTTCGTTGGGCGCCTGTCCCCGTCCAGCTACCGTTGTACACCGTCTCCGATCCAGGTTGCTGGTCCTTCGTGCCTACTTCGCCCTGAGCCCGTCCGTTAGGGCCGATCCATACCTTCGTGTAGTGGATCAGATCGCCCACCGGAACTCCGACCGCGTCCTCGGCCTGCGTGTGCCAGGCCCCGCCCTCATATCGGATCGCTTCCAGATACCATGTGCCCGCCGCGAGCCACGTGAAGGTGCCACCACTGCTCCCGCCACATCCCGGAACCGCTACGACCGCGACCACCGCCACTACGACGATCGACAACCCGACCGTGAGGCGAACGCCCCGTCTCCCAAGTGTCCTGACCATCGTCCCTGCCTCCTCCGCGTTGCTCCCGTTGCTCAGGATGCTGGTGCACTTGTCTGTTCGCCCTCAGATGTTTCTATTCCTCCACATGTATAAAATAATACATCATCCTGAGACACTATACGACGACTTCATATTCATACACACACGGTTTGAACGCGTCCGCACTGTGACACGTACTCAAAGCCGACGAGCTTCATCATACAACGCCAGCACGTTCTCGAGCGGCGTGTCGGGCTGGATGCAGTGCGCGGGCGAGAGGATGTAGCCGCCGCCCGCGCCCACCACTTCGATGCGCTCGCGCACCTCGCGGCGCACGTCCTCCACCGAGCCGTGCGGGAGCGTCTGCTGGGTGCTCACGAGGCCGCAGAAGGTTAGTTTGTCGCCGAACTCGCGCTTGATCGTGGCCGGGTCCATGCCCGCGGGCTCGGGCTGCATCGCATCGAGGATGTCGAGGCCCATCTCGATGAAGGTCGGCATGATCTCGCTGGTGTCGCCGCAGGAGTGCAGCATCGCCAGACAACCGTACTCGTGGGCGAGATCGATGAATGGCTTGATGCGCGGCACGAAGAACTCGTCGAAGATCTGTGGCGGGAAGAGCCGGCCGTTCTGCTGGCCGCAGTCCTCGCCGAGAGCCAGGATGTCGATCGCTCCGCCGCCGGCTTCGAGGCCGCGGCGGCAGTACTCGTAGTAGTGCTCGACGCGACGGTCGATGATCGCCACGCCCACCGGGTCGCTCGTCATGATGTCCACGAGCACGCGCTCCATGCCGCGCCCGCGCGAGACGCCGTTGACGATGTCGGGGATACCCGCGCCGCCGAAGAGCACGGCGTACTCGCCCGCCGCCTCGGCGCGCTCGCGCAGGCCGGAGTAGTCGTAGCTATCCGGGCTGGGCCACGGGTAGGCCTCGACCGCGTCGAGGCTATCCATCTCCGCGAAGGGCAGCTCGGTGGCCTCGGAGTAGGCGCCGCCCTGGTACTGCGTGAGCGTGTAGCCCGCGCCCCAGAGGTCGTAGCTGTCGGCCTCCCCCGGCAGGCCCGGCCCCGGCCGACACTCGGCGATGTAGGCCGCGCCGACGTGCCGCAGATCGATCCCGAGCGCCTCGAGGATGTCGCGGTCGCCGAAGTGCTCACGCAGCCCCGCACGTATCTCGGGCGTCAGGTAGACTTGCAGCGGCACGCGATCGGGCTGCTCGTGCCGGCATGCGGTAAGGACGCGCTCTTTGGGGGTCATTTTGGCTCCTTCGCGCACTCATACAGATACGCGCTGCCGCGCCTGCCGACGTACTCGATCGCGCCGACTTCGCGCAGCGTGTAGGCGATCCTGCCCGCGAGGCGCGGGCGGATGCGGCCCGCCTCGCGGATGTCCGGCACCGTAAACTGCTCCGGCAGGCCCTCGGGCAGCAGCCGCGCGAGGTCCGCCGGCTCCTCGAAGCGATGGCGCTCGAGGATCGCGAGCAGCTCATGGCCGACGATCGACTGGCCCTTGCGCCGCCAGCTCCCGTTGCCATCGTCAAGCCAGTTCTCGCACGCCGCCACCACGACCAGCTCCAGCGAGATACGCTCGCGAGCGAGCAGCCGCGTGGCGTAGACCAGTTCGTCGAAGACCTCCCAGAGCTGCGCGCGCTTGGGCGAGCGGCGGTAGGAGGTCTCCTCGCCGGTCTCAGCGTCGAACTTCGCGATCCACTTGTAGCGCTCGATCGGGTGCACCAGCACCACCGGGTGCTCGTTGGCGAGCCGGTGCAGCTTGTCGCGGATGGCGGTGAATGAGCCGGTCTGGATCTCGTAGATGACCCCGTCGCGGATCGCGTCCGCGTAGAAGCCATCCATCTCGACCTCGACCAGCCCCTCATCGCCCGCGTAGAAGCGCTGCAGGGCCTGGTGCAGTGCGGAAGGCATCGGTGCCTCCTGGTGCGGCAACGGCCGACGCATCCGAACGACAGGATGCGTCGCTCCAAACGGCAACAGCTACGCCCACTTCTCCGCCATCTCGATCGCGAGCTTCGCCCACTCGTGCAGGCGGTTGTTGCGGCCGCAAACGGCAACAGCTACGCCCACTTCTCCGCCATCTCGATCGCGAGCTTCGCCCACTCGTGCAGGCGGTTGTTGCGGCCGCGGAGTGTCTCGATCTCGCGCAGGACGATCTGGTACGGGTGCCCCTGCAGGAGCGCGAGGCCCCAGTCCAGGTGCGCGCGGTGCTCGTCGAGCGTGTCGGGCAGCGTCACCTGCGCCGCGGACTGGCGCCACATGATGCAGTAGTCCGTCCCGCAGGCCTCGATGACCTCCTCAAGGTCACTCCAGAAGCTGGACACGAAGATGCGCAGGTTCGGGATGCCGAGCACGATGTCGGTCTTGTTCGAGAGGCTCTCGCAGCAGCCGTATTGGACGCGCCCGAAGCTCTGGAAGAGCACTTTCTGGTAGCTGAGCAGGAACTCCTCGTGCATCGCCGGGCCGACGGTGTCGAACTCCTGCGAGTTGGCCGCCACCCAGAGGTTGTGCAGGCCGACCGGGCCCTCGGCGGGCGGGTCGTTGACCGGGTCGGAGCAGAACATCGGCTCGTGGTTGTTGGGGGTGAGCACGCCCGCCTCCTCGGCCACGCGCATGCCGTTGAGCGCGCCCTCGGTGATCTTCGCCATCGCGCGATGAACCATCTCGGGGCGGAACGCGAGGTCTTCCATCATGGGGCCCATGCCGCGCAGGGATTCGAGCAGGTTCTGCTGCATGGGCGCGACCGGCGGATGGCCCTCGACGCGCACGGCCATGGTGTCGCCGAGGATATCCTGCGTCTGCTCGGCCGCGCGCTCAGTGGCCTCCGGGTCATAGTAGAAGCGCGGCACGCGCAGCTTCTCGTAGTCATCGGGCGTCTCGATCGGGTGGAAGTACTTGAAGCCGCCGACCTCAGTGGAGCCGATCGACTGCTTGGTCTGCAGCCCCCACAGCGGCGTCTCCTCCGGGCGGATGACCGCGCGCACGCTCCACCACGGCTCGCGGATCTCGTCATCGCCCACCGTGGCCTTGTAGAGGTCGTAGCGCAGCGAGCGCTCCATGCCGCGGCAGGTCGGGTCCTCGCACTGCAGGTCGCTGTCCGGCAGCACTTCGCGGCGGGCCAGCGCGATGCGGCACCAGACCGGCGCGCGGTCGGGCTTGCGCAGTTCGTTCACGTCGCGCCAGCGCTGCCTGCGGCGCTCATGCTCCTCGCTGAGCGCAAGCTCCATCACCTGCGCGGCAAGCTCGCGGACAATGCGAAGGTCGCTCTGTGAGAAGGACGCGGACATACGCAACTCTCCCGGTGCGTCGGTCGTAATACCGCGCAGAGGTTCGCCCGCGGCGCCCGGGATTCCTCGCACGGGCCGCAGGTGAGGTACGCGGAGGCGCAGAAGTTGGACTGCGCCGGTTCCCGCACAAACGCAGTTCCGGAGGTGGCCTGGATGCGGGCTCTCGTCGTTTACTACTCGCGGACCGGGATCACGAAGAAGTCATGCAACGCGATCGCTGATGCGCTGAGGGCCAACGAGGGCGTTGAGGTGCAGGTCGAAGAACTGATCGACCTCACCGACCGCAGCGGCATGGCAGGCTGGCTGAGCGGCGGCAAAGACGCGACGCTCAAGAAGCCCACGCAGATCGAACCGGTCAAGGCGGACGTGGCGTCATTCGACCTCGTGGTGATCGGGACGCCGGTCTGGGCGTTCACCTGTGCCCCGGCGCCGCGGGCGTTCTGCGAGCAGTTTGCGGAAGACCTCGACACGGTGGCCTTCGTGGTGACGATGGGCGGCGCCGGGGACAAGGGCGCGTATGAGGCGATGGAGGGCTACTGCGGCGCGACTCCGGTCGCCACGTTGACGCTGATTGACAAGCACGTGAAGGCCGACAGCCCGGAGCAGTTCGTGGGGCCGGTGGGATCGTTCGCGCAGGTGTTGCGTGATGAGGCGGGCTCATCGAGCGGGAACTGACAGCAGCCGGAAGCCGCCACGCGGGACCTCGACGACGAAGTCGGGGCCGAGCACGGCGCCGTGTTGCACCGCGATACGCTCGCCTGTGATCATGTCCACAACCTCCGCCACCGGCCGGTCGAGCTTGATGCGGACGCTCACGAGCGCGCCCTCCGGATCGAGGAAGCCCGGATCGACCAGCACGAGCCGGTACTCGTCGCCCCAGCGCTGAGCCGACAGGAAGACCTGCGACCGCTCATCCGTGCGGAAGGGAAGCTCTTCGGCGGCGCGCTGCAGGGCATCGAGCAGCGTGAACGGCTCTTCTGCCGCTCGGATCACCTGCCCGCCGATCTCCGCTTGGCCGCCGTCGGTGCGTATTACCCGCTCGGCCGGCACCCCCCCTGCCAGCCAGTCGGGCACCAGCGTGAGGTAGCCGTAGGCAGTCGCGGGGAAGAAGCCGTCGAAGTAGCGCCCGGTGAAGTAGGCATGCCGCGGCAGGTAGCCGTCCGAGACGGTCTGCATCGACGCTCCCACGCCGAGCAGTCCCTCCCTCAGACGCGTTCCGACGCGATTGCGCGGCGTGCCGACCTGTGAGCCGCGGAGGTCGCCGAGGTCGGTCCGGCGAGCGACGACTATCGGGGACAGGCCCTCAAGCTGATCTGCCTGAGGCGGCAGAAGCAGGTTGCGGTCCATCATACGGTAGAGCAGCTCGCGATGGCGCGTCGCCTCGGGCTGGAGTTGCCCGTCGCGGTCCAGCCACTGCTGTCCGCCCTCGACGTGGAAGTACGTGCAGCCCAGTGACGCGGCCGCCAGGTCCATGCGCAGGATCACGTCGGGCGGGCAGATGTCGGCCGTCTCCAGCCGCCAGGAGCAGTCACGCCCCCAGTTCCACGCCCAGTGCTGGCTGGACATTCCCCAGTCCCGGCAGGCGCCCGCTCGCCACAGGCCCACCATGCCACCCATCTGCAGTTCCGGCGCGTGCGCGTTGTTGGTCGCGAACATGGGGATGACGGTCTCGGGATACCGGAAGAGTACGTCATAGACCTCGCGGTCGCTGGCCACCAGCGACCATGTGTCGAACATCTCCTTGAGAACCAGGCGCTTGCCCCGTGCGTGGCACAGGTCAAGCATCTCGCCTGCCCATGCGAGCCAGTCGTAGAACAGGTCGGTAGCATAGAGCGAAGTGTCCTCGGCTGAGTAGAAGCCGCGACAGGTCCGGGGCGCCGCGTCGAGGATCTCCGCGGCAGTGTCCACGCTGATCCACGGCCGAGCACCGTGGCAGACGAACAGCCAGAAC
>JALGSW010000108.1 GCA_029821635.1 Candidatus Zipacnadia bacterium | reverse complement strand
GGGTGGAGCAGCCCGGTGAGTAACGCAGCAGTGTCCTGCCAGGACCTGCAGAAGCACTATCAGATGGGCGAGGTGACCGTGCGCGCACTGCGCGGCGCGACCTTCGACGTGCCCCCGGGCTCGCTGGTGGTGCTGCTGGGCCCGTCGGGCTCGGGCAAAACCACGCTGCTCAACCTCATCGGCGGCCTCGACACGCCCACGGGCGGCACGGTCTTCGTGGACGGCCAGGAGGTCTCGAAGCTCGTCGAGCCGGAGCTGACCGAGTACCGGCGGGAGAAGGTCGGCTTCATCTTCCAGTTCTTCAACCTCGTCCCGACGCTCACCGCGCAGGAGAACGTGGCGCTGGTCGGGGAGCTGTCGGGCAACGCCGACGAGGCGGGCGATCTGCTCGAGCGCGTCGGCCTCGGCGAGCGGCTGGACTACTACCCGGCCGAGCTCTCGGGCGGCGAGCAGCAGCGCGTGGCGATCGCGCGGGCGCTGATCAAGCGGCCCTACCTGCTGCTGGGCGACGAGCCGACGGGCAACCTCGACTACGAGACCGGGCTGCTGGTGCTGCAACTGATCCGCGACATCGCCGACGAGAGCGACCTGACGGTGCTGATGGTCACGCACAACGCGGCGATCGGGAAGATGGCGGACCTCGTGATCTCGCTGCGCAGCGGCCAGGTGGAGGGCGTCGAGCCGAACGAGAACCCGAGCAAGCCGAGCGAACTGCGGTGGTGAGGAGCCAGATGGACTACCCGGAGCGCTGGAAGAAGAAGCTGCCCACCGAAGAGGAGCGCAATCAGGTCGGGCGACATCACTGGCGGCCGACGTGGTGGCAGATGCTGCTGCTGCTGGCTGCGATCGCAGTAGCGGCAGCGCTGTTCTGGCCGGCGGGTCCCACGCCGGGCGGGTGAGGGGTGGCGCGAACGGCAGACGGGCTGGAAGCCCGTCCTACAGACGACGAACGACTGACGGGGAACGGCAACGACAGGGAGCGGAGCGCATGAAGCTGGTCGAGGCGAGCGGCGACGCGAGGACCATCGGGCGGATCACCGGGGAGGCGCTGCGCGAGGAGATCCGGCAGTACTGCGAGCTGGTCAAGCTCGACACGCGAATGCCGGACTGGGACGATCACTGGCCGATCATCCGCGCGACGCTCGAGCGGGAGATCCCGCTCTGCCTCGAAGAGATGGAGGGCACCGCGGAGGGCGCGAACTTGCCGCTGAAGACGATCCTCAAGATCAATGTGCCGAGCTACGGCACCGCGCTCGATCCGCAGCAGGAGTGCACCAACATCGGCTTCAGCGCCGGGCCCGACGGACCGATCTGGGGTAAGAACAACGATGGCGGGCCGCCCGGGAAGCAGGGACCGCCGGTCGCACGGCTTGTCCGGCGCAACGACGGCGTCCCGCAGCTCAACTGGACCTTCTGCGGCATGCTCGCGACCATCGACGGCTTCAACGCCGAGGGCGTGGGCGTCGGGCACTCGTCGGTCGGCAGCGTCTTCGGCCAGAGCGATCACCACGTGCCGATCCGCCTGTGGGCCTACGAGGGGCTCTTCCGCTGCCGCTCCGGCGAGGAGTTCGTGCGGCACATGTGCGCGCTGCCCACGCGCGGCAAGGGCTACTCGTCGGTGGTGGTGGACGCGAGCGGCTACATGTGCTCGCTCGAATCGCCCTGCCCGCTCGGGCAGGTACGCCGGCCGGAGCCGGGCGAGACCTACATGAACTGCTCGAACTACTACCAGCTCCCCGCGCTGAGCGAGGCCGACCGGCGGCCGCCTGAGGGGAAGGTCAACGCGATCGCGCGGGCGGAGATGCTCGACGCGCGCTTCAGGGGGGGAAAGGGCGGCCGCGACCTCGAAGCGATGAAGCAGGTCCTGGCCTACCACGGGAACCCGGGCATCTGCCGGCACGGCGCGCACGATCGGAGCCACACGGAGTACTCGATGATCGGGCTGTGCGCCGAGCGCAAGGCGCTCTTTCTGCACGGCTACCCGTGCGAGGTCGGGACGTACACGGAGGTGCAGTTGTAGGCGGAGGCGGCGCCGATGGGCTGTGCGGACTGCAAGGTTCACGAGGCCGACGCGGAGGCGATCTTCCAGGGGCGCTGGTACGCGTTCGCGCCGCTGCGCAATGCGCTGATCGCGGGTGTGATCGCGGGGATCGCGTTCGTGCTCGCGCACGCGGGCCTGATCGACCGCACCACGTCGATCGTGATCTACGCGGCAGCGATCGTGCTCGGCGGCTATCACTGGATCTTCGAGGGCATCGAGGAGCTGGTACGCGAGGGCGAGGTCGGGATTGAGATACTGATGATCGCGGCCACCGGCGGCTCGATCGCGCTGGGGATGTGGGACGAGGCGGCCGCGCTGGTCTTCCTCTACGGGGCGGCCGAGGGCATCGAGCACTACACCTACGTGCGCACGAGACGGTCGATCCACGCGCTGCTCGACCTCGTGCCGCCGAACGCGACGCTCATCGACGACGGCGCGCAGCGGAAGGTCGCGGCGGAGGAGTTGCGCGAGGGCGACCTGTTCCTCGTGCGGCCCGGGGAAGCGATGCCGACGGACGGCGCGATCGTCGAGGGGCACTCGTCGGTCAACGAGGCGCCGGTGACCGGCGAGAGCCTGCCGGTGGGCAAGGAGCCCGGCGACACGGTCTTCGCGGGGACGATCAACGGCGAGGGCGCGCTGACGGTGCGCGCGAGCGCGGACTTCGAGGACAATACGCTCTCGCGGATGATCCACCTGGTTGAGGAGGCGCACGAGCGCAAGGGCCGGCGGCAGCTCTTCATCGAGCGCTTCGGGCGCGTGTACACGCCTCTGGTGCTGCTCGCGGCGATCCTGATGGTGCTGCTCCCGTGGGCGCTTGGGATAGGCGTGGCGAAGTGGGCGACGCGCGCGGTGGTGCTGCTGGTGGCGGCCGCTCCGTGTGCGCTGGTCATGTCCACGCCCGTGGGCATAGCCGCGGGCATCGGCCGAGCCGGGAAGACCGGCGTCCTCGTCAAGGGCGGCGCGCACCTCGAGCAGCTCGGGCGCGTGCAGGTCGTGGCTTTTGACAAGACCGGGACGCTGACGATGGGCGAGCCGGTGGTGACCGACGTGGTCGCGCTGGATGGTGATGAGGCGCGTGTGCTCGCGATCGCGGCGGCGCTGGAGAGCCTCTCCGAGCACCCGCTGGGCGACGCGATCGTCCGGCGCGCGCGCGAGGACGGCGTGGTGCTGCCGGAGGTCACGGGCTTCCGCTCGATCACAGGCGCGGGCGTCAGCGGGAAGATCAACGGAACATCGGCCTACGTCGGCAGCCCGCGGCTGTGCGCAGAGCTGGGCGTGGCGGAGGCGACGTCCGCGGAGGCACAGCGGCTGCAGGCTCAGGGGCGGACGGTGGTCTGCGTGACCACCGACGAGGGGCCGCTCGGGTTGATCGCGCTGGGCGACCAACTGCGGCCGGAGGCGAGGCACGCGATCGAGGATCTGCAGGCGATGGACATCCGCGTGGTGATGCTCACCGGCGACAACTACGAGACCGCGCAGATGATCGGGCGCGAGGCGGGGATCGAGGACGTGCGCGCGGAGCTGACGCCCGAGGAGAAGATCGCGGCGGTCATCGAGCTTGAGGACAAGCACGGGGCGGTGGCGGTGGTTGGCGACGGCATCAACGACGCGCCGGCGCTCGCGCAGGCGACGGTCGGGATCGCGATGGGCACCGGTGGGACCGATGCGGCGATCGAGGCCGCGGACACCGCGCTCGTCGGCGACGACCTGACGCTGGTGCCCTTCGCCATCCGCCTCGGACGGAAGTCGGTGGCTGTCGGGACGCAGAACATCGTGTTCGCGCTGCTGGTGCTGGCGGCGCTGATCCCGTCTGCGGTGCTGGGGCTGATCGGCGTGGGCGTGGCGGTGTTGCTGCACGAGGCGTCGGAGTTGATTGCGGTCTTCAACGGCACGCGCGTGGGCACGAGGCAGACGCTCGCCTGCCCGCGCGGCGTGGGTGGCGTCGGGGCGTGTGTGAAGCAGTGAGAGAGACCGTCGGCGCCAACGGCGCCTCACCCCTTCGGCCGTCTCGCTGCGCTCGCCGGCCTCTTCCCCTCTCCGTTCCGGAGAGGGGAGACGGAAGCCGTTCGGGCCTCCCAGAGCCGAAGGGCAGACCGTTGCCCCCTCCGGAACGGAGGGGGTGTCCTCGCGACGCGCTCCGGCGCGGCGTGAGGACGGGGGAGGCGCCGTTTGTCCTTTTGCCGGCCGCTCAGTGACCACGAGGGATCATGTCACGACTCTGGCTGAAGCTCTTCCGGGACCTACGAGCGTACCGCGTCCAGGCGATAGGGATCGCGGTCGTGACCATGCTCGGGATCTCCATGTACCACAGCTTCTACCTCTCCTACCGGTCGATGGGCGCATCCTACGCGTGGGGCTATGACAAGCTGCGGCTCGCCGACTTCACGATCTCGCTCGACCAGGCTCCGCGGCAGACGGTCGATCGGCTGGGGACGATCCCCGGCGTGCGCACGATCGCCGGGCGGATCAGCCGGGACGTGCGCGTCGAGCAGGCCCCCGGTCGGCGCAAGGTCGTCACCGGCCGCATCATCTCAATCCCCAACGAAGGCCGGGCGGAGATCAACAAGCTCGTGGTGCTGGAGGGCAGCTACCTCGGCCCGCCGGACAGCCGGGAGCTGCTGCTCGAGCGCGGCTTCGCCGAGGTGCACGGATACAAGCCGGGAGACGTGATCTACCCGATCGTTAACGGCGTGCGGCGGGCGTTCCGCGTGGCCGGGATCGTCTCGTCGATCGAGTACCTCTACGTGGTGCGCTCCAAGGAGAACCTCTTCCCCACTCCGGAGAGCTTCGGCGTCATGTGGCTGCGGGAGCGGCAGGCCGAGCGGCTCTTCAACATGCACGGGCTGATCAACGAGATCGTCTGCCTGACCCACGACGGCGCGCGCGATCGCGTGATGAGCGCGATGTACGCCGACCTGCGGCGCTTCGGCGCGATGCCGCCGGTCTCGGAGGAGGAGCAGCCCAGCAGACAGGTGCTGCAGCAGGACCTGGCGGGCCTGGCGCAGTTCGCCGTGATCTTCCCGAGCCTGTTCATCGGCGCGGCGGCGCTGACCGTGTTGAGCATCCTCTCCCGCACCGTCGAGCGCGAGCGGGCGCAGATCGGCTTCCTGCGCGCCTCGGGGCTCCCGGCGTGGCGCGTGGGCGTGCAGTACCTCGCCTTCGCCGGGCTGATGGGCGTGGTCGGCGTGATCCCGGGCGTGCTGCTGGGGCAGTGGTTCGCGGTAGGCATCACGCAGATATACCTCAACGAGCTGGGCATCCCGTTCCTGCGGCTGGCCTCCGGCCTGCCTGTGGCGCTCATCGGCGTCGCGGTCACGCTCACCACGAGCATCGTAGCAGGCTGGAAGCCCGCGCTGGGGGCGGCGCGCATGAGCCCGGCCGATGCGATGCGCCCCGGCGCGTCCGATTCGGCCATGCGCCACCCTCCGCGCATCCTCGCGAGGATCGAGCGCGGCGTGCGGTCCACCACACGGGTGGCGATCAACAACCTCTTCCGCCAGACCCACCGCACAGCCTACACCGTCCTCGGCGTGGCCACCGGCGTCGTGCTGATGATAACGACCATGTTCATGATGGACGCGATAGAGCACTCCATCGACTACTACTTCGACTCGGTGCGCAACTACGACGTGGACGTGGGCTTCGCCGGGCCCGTGAGCGACGCGGTGGTCGAGCAGGTCCGCCGCTGGCCGAACGTAGCGTGGGCTGAGGGGAACGTGGGGCTCCCGGTAACGCTCCAGCACGGCGGCAACTCCGACGACTTCATCATCACCGGGGTGCCCGCGGGGAGCAAGCTGCAGACCTTCCGCGACGAAGAGGGGCGGCCGGTGCGCCTCAGCGGCAACGGCATCTACCCGGCCACCTCGACCGCCCGGACGATGGACATCGAGCGCGGCGACGTGCTCAAGCTCGACTACGCCTACAACTCGCGCAACCTGCGCCTCGAGCAACCGGTGCGGGTGGCGCAGGCGGTGCGCCAGCCCATCGGCGCGGGCATCTACATGTCCGCAGATGCGCTGCGCCGGCAGTTCGGCTCGAAGCTCGGTTTCCCGCCGGGGACGATCGGCGGGATGGTCATCAAGGCGAAGCCGGGCTACCACCAGTCGGTGGCGGCGCGGGCATACGATCTGCCGGGCGCGATCATGGTCGAGACGACCTACGACATCCGCTCGGAGATCGACCGCTCGATGGCGATGCAGTACATCTTCGTCGGCGTGCTGATGGCCTTTGCTGGCGCGCTCACCGTCGCGATCGTCTACAACACGATCAACAGCAACGTGCACGAGCGGCGGTCGGAGATCGCGTCACTGCGAGCGCTCGGAGTGCGAATGCGCGAGATCAGGCGGATGATCACCGTGGAGAACCTGGCCTCGACGCTGCTCGGGATCATCGTGGGCGTGCCGCTCGGAGTCGCGGGGGCACGCGGCCTCACCGAGCTGTGGCAGAGCGAGACGTTCTCGATCGACTTCTACATCGCCCCCCGCACGTTCATCATCGCGGTCGTCTTCACGCTGGTGCTCGTGCTCGTCTGCCAGATCCCCGCGCTGCGCAACATCGCAAGGATGAACCTTGCGCAGATGACGCGGCTGCACGGGGAGTGAGCGTCAAGTCGTTCGTAGGACAGGCTTTCCAGCCTGTCAGACGTTCCTCACCGCTCGAAGAACGGTACCGCCATCGGCGTGCCGCCGGCCTCGATCGACTCGCAGGCCATGATCGTCGCGGCGGCGGAGTTCGCGCCCTCGAAAGCATCCACCAGCGTCTCCGTGTCGTCGATGATGCAGCCCAGGAAGTGCGCGATCTCCGGCCCAAACGGGTGCCCGGAATACTCCACGCGCAGGTCCTCCACCGTCGGGTTGTCGTGGTCGCCGGTAATCAGTTGCCCGCCACGAATCGTGCCCTCAGTTCCGTAGACCTCCAGGTTGTTCGACTCGGGCCGCGGTCCGACCACGCCGTAGGCAGCGCCAACCTTCGCCACGGCGCCGGACGCGAGCTTGAAGACCGCGCACATGCAGTCCGGGTGCTTCATCTCCGGGAACGCGATCGAGTTCCCGAAGCCCGTCACCTCGACCGCGTACGAGCCCGCATACCAGCGCAGCAGGTCGAACTGATGCGCCCCGCCGCCGACGATGACCTTCTCATGCTCCAGCCACCAGTTGATCCCGCCGATGAAGGGGTTCGTGCGCTCGGGAGCGGCCTGGCGCTGGAGTCCATGGAAGTAGTCGGCTTCGAGGTAGAAGACCTCGCCCAGCTCGCCCGCCGCGCAGCGCCGATGGACCTCGGAGCAGACCGGGTCGAAGCGCAGGATGTGCCCGACGAGGGTCTTGCGATCTGAGGCGCGGGCGGCGGCGGTCATACGCTCGATATCATCCATCGTGTTGCCCATCGGCTTCTCGACGAGCACGTGGCAGCCCGCCTGCAGGCCCGCGATGAACGGGTCGGCGTGCAGGTGATCGGGCGTGTGCACGGAGAGCGCGTCAAGCCCGGCCGAGTCGAGCATCGCGTCGAGGTCCGTGTACTTCGCCGGGCCGCCATCGACCTCGGCCACAGCCGCATCGACACGCTCGGGGTTCAGATCGCAGACGGCCACGAGGTCGCACAGATCGCCGGCCGCGTATCCGCGCACGAAGGAACGACCGTTCCCGCCCAGTCCAACGACACCGACTCGCAGCTTCTCCATCGCAGCAGCCTCCCACGGCGCGTGTGCGCGCTCGGTGATGCGTTGGGGCGGGGTTCGCTGATCGGCGTCGGATTGCCTCCATCAGCAGAGGATTCGCCTCGCTCGTGCGCGAAGAGGGCATTACTACGATCCTGCACGCAAGGAGGCGGGATGATGCGCATCTTATACCCGCTGATCCTCATGCTCATCGCTGCGACGGTTGCCTGCGCGCAGCCGGCCGAGCCACCGATGGAGGCGCTCGTACTCTCCGACGGCGACAGCGGCGCGCAGTGGAACATCGCCGAGGCCACGATGGAGCCGGACGCCACGCACGCACGCTCGGGCCAGGCGATGCGCTTCCACGTGGACGTCAACCACGAGACCGGGGAGCCGAACTACCCCATCGGCTGGCCGCGGACCTACATCACCGTGCCGGAGGACATCCGCGACTGGCGCGCGTGGGACTTCATCGACTTCTGGGTATACGCGGAGACCTCGCGAGACAGCCTGCCATCGACGCCGCTGGGCTTCATCGTGCGCTGCCCGGACAAGGCGAACAGCTTCAGCATGACGCTGAGCGAGGTGCGCAAGGACGAGTGGGCGCATTTCCGCATCGCCACCGCCGACCTGCCGAATCCGGCGGATTGCACCGGCCTGCAGTTCTACATCTCCGAGTCGAACTACAGCCACGGGGATGTACTCGACTTCTGGATCGACGACGTCGCGCTGCTGCGCTACGCAGAGCCGACGATCATCAGCGCGACGCCACTCAACCGCGTGCACTACTCGGACGTTTCGGTGCTGCGCGTGCGTGTCGAGCTGACCGGGATGGACGAGGGCGCGAGTGCGGAGGTGCTGACGAAGCTCATCAGCAACGGCGCCCCGGTGCGGCAGAGCAACGCGCGGCTGGGCGCGGGTGCGCACACGATCCCGCTGGAGGTCGGCGCCAACACGCCCGCAGGCGACTACGAGGTGCAGACACAGATCGTCGGGAGCGACCGGACGCTCAGCGAGCCGGTGCGGGTTGTCTCGTCGCCGTGGGAGGCTGAGGCGCAATGAAGCGCTCCATGCTCGTTCTCATGTTCATCGCCACGCTGCTGCTCGCCTCGACGGCGTTCGCCGAGGTGCGGTTCTTCGACATGGGGACCGCCGACTCGAAGGTCTACGAAAGCGCCACGCGTGTGACCGCCCAGGACCTCTACTCCGCGGATACGGGCTTCGGCTGGCAGAACGCCGAGGGCCTGAGCGAGCAGGCGCGCGCCTACGAGGAGATGGGCGACCGGCGAGGCTCCCCCGCGCCGCCGGTGATGTGGACGAACGCCATCACCGAGGACTGCGTGATCGGCGAGAGCAGCAACCAGTTCCTCGTCGACTTGCCCGATGGCGCCTACCGCGTCTACGCGCTGTGCGGCACGAGCGACCGAGCACGCTACCAGGTCTGGGACTTCACGGTCGTAGCGCGCGCCTCCGGAAGCACACTCGCGCCCGCCGACGATGCGTCTGCATGGGTGCAGATGGCTGGCGGCTGGCAGCACCGGCCGGTGCGCCTGCGGGCGGAGGTCGAAGGTGGGACTCTGTCGCTGAACCTGGGGCCGCAGAGCAAGTGGCTCGTCGGCGCGGTGCTGATCGCGTCGGAGGACGAATGGGCGCGCGTCGAGCGCGAGATCATCGACCCGTTGGAGGAGTGGGTGTTCTTCCTCCCGCCGGAGCAGCAGGCGAACTGGACGCTCGACCCGCCGCCCGATCCTGAGCCGATGCCGGAGCTGTCGCAGGCCGATCGCGACCGTGGCTGGGTGCTGTTCCACCGGCCGTGGGCGGAAGTCGTCTGGCACAACACGCTGCCGCGGGCGGAGGAGATCAACCCGGAGGTGCGCATCTTCGCCACGCCGGGCGAGTACGAGCCGGTGACCTTCTGCGTGAACCTGCTGCGCGACGCGGGCGACCTGACCGTGGAGACGACGGACGTGGGGCCGGTGGCGGCGGACACGATCGACATCCGCCACGTGCGCTACATGCGCGCGCGCCCCAACTACGTCGGGATGGGCCTGTACCGCGTGGTGCCGGACGCGCTGGAGCCGATGTGGATGTTCAACCGGCGCGAGATCCACGATCCGGCCGGGCCCGTGGGGCTTCAGGCGAGTGCGACTCATCGCTTCTGGCTGACGCTACGCGTGCCCGAGGACGCGCAGCCCGGCATCTACGAGGGCACGATCACTGTGCGCGACGACGCGGGCGGCGAGGGCTTCGTGCCGGTCAGGCTGCGGGTGCTGCCGTTCACGCTGCAGGAGGACCCGAGCAAGATCTACGGGATGTACTACCGCCACCCGGTGGACAACGCGAGCCGGGGCGTCGATGAGGCGTCGAAGGAGTTCTACGAGCGGCAGGCGGAGCTGGAGCACAGTGATATGCTCATGCACGGGATGCGCAACGTGGTGCTGAGCGCGTGGTGCCGGCCTGAGAACGAGAACGGTGAGTATGAGGCCGACTGGACGGCGCTGCAGGCGAAGCTGGACCTGTGCGAGCGCTACGGCTTCACCGGCCCCTACGCGATGCACATCAACGCCAGCGACATCTACCGCAAGTACGTGGGCTCGGGCTGGGGCTCGCACACCGCGGACGCGCAGATTCCGCCGCCGGAGTACGCGGCGGAGCTGACGCGCATGACGCAGTTCATCGAGAGCGAGCGGGAGAAGTACGGGTGGCCGAAGTTCCTGTACTACCCGATCGACGAGCCGGGCCGCAGCCCGGACTCGGTCGAGCTGGTGCGCATCACGATGGAGGCGATCCAGGCGGGCGGCGGGCCGACGTACGTGACCGCCGCGCCCGACCACGAGCAGTTCGCGCCGCTGATGCCCTTCGTGAACGTGTGGTGTACGCAGACCTTCCTGCCCGACCGCGAGACGCTGCTGGCGGACATGGCCGCGCGCGACGTGCAGTACTGGTGCTACCCCAACAAGTCGTGCGGCGAGTGCGATCACACGACGGTGCGCGGCGGGCGCATGACCTACGGCTTCGGCTTCTGGCGCTCGGGCTTCGTGACGCTGATCCCGTGGATCTACTCCTCGACCACGAGCGACCCGATGAACAACCTGACCGGCGCGGCGATGGACTTCCTCGTGCGGCACGAGCCGGACGGGACGCCTATGAGCGTCACGATCTGGGAGTCCTACCGCGAGGGCAAGGACGACTACGGATACATCTACACGCTCGAGCAGCTCATCGCACAGGCAGCGGCGTCGGGGAAGCCTGGCGCGGTCACGGCGGCTGATGAGGCGCAGCGCGAACTCGACTACGTCTGGGACAACATCAAGGTGCTGCCGCGCTACCAGTACGACGACCTGTGGCCGGCGGGCGACTTCGACGCGTATCGCTGGATCGTAGCCGAGCAGATCATCAAGGTGCAGGACGCGATGCGGTAGGAGACGGGCGACGAGGGGCGGCGGCGAGATGAAGAAGGGCTGCTGGATCGCGTTGGTCGCGCTGGTGCTTGCGGTGGCGTCGCTGGGCGCCATCGGGGCCACGGTGTGGGTAGCGGGCGGCGGGGTGCCGCTGCTGCTGCTCCGGGCGGAATTCGCGCAGGGGGCAGAGGCGGCGAACCTCTACCGCGAAGCGCTCGCACTGCGAGGCCCCGAGTACGATCTGTACATGAAGCTGGGCGAGGCCCTCGAGGACGTCGACGAGCCCGCACAGGCTGTCGAGGCCTGGGAGAAGGCCGCGCAGATCGATCCGGAAGAGCCTGAGCCGCTGTTGGAGATCGCGGAGCTTGCGCTGGACGAGGACGACGTGCGCGCCGCGGAAGACGCCGTGAAACGGGCGCTGGACCGCGCCCCGGACTCGTGGCGCGCACACTCCCTCGGCGGCATGGCCGCCAGCCGGCGCGAGGACTACTCGCGGGCGGTCGAGCAGTTCAACGAGGCGCTGGAGTTGGGTGGGCCCGAGAACGAGGTGTGCTATCCGCTCGGGCAGGCGTGGGAGGATCTCGGGGACACGGATGAGGCGATCCAGGCGTATGAGCGTGGCACGGAGAGTTGCGACAGCCGCTGCCGGGAGCGCCTGGGCGAGCTGCGCGCAGATGGAGACGCGGGGGAGGCGCCCGAGCGGGCCGAAGGTGGCACCGCAGCCGATGAACGCGATGGTGACAACGAGCGTGAGGAGAACGACATGGAGCCTTTCGCGGGTGTGCTGTTCGGCGTATTCTTCCTGGCCTACTTCGGCTTCATCGCGCTGGTGATTGCAGTGAGCTGGGGCGGCTACATCGCCGCTGCTCTGGCGATCTACGACTGCTCGCAGCGCGACTTCCCGAGCCCCCAGACGCGCGGGGCGTGGTGCCTGCTGCTCTTCATCGGGCAGTGGCTCGGCGCGATAATCTACTACTTCGCAGTCTACCGGCCGGACACGCCGCGTCGCATCCCGCAGGAAGTGCGCTCGTGATTCGCGATGTCCCAGCGGCGGCCGACGCCCTGCGAACGCAGTGCTGTCGTGCCTACCAAATCCAGGCGGCCGCGAGCCGCTGAGTCAGTTGAGGAGATGAACGATGGACAAGGTCCGAGTCGGCATCGTTGGGGCGGGATTCGCGGCGGACTTCCACACGCTCTCGTTCCGCGAGGTGTGCGGGGTTGATGTCGAGGTCGTGGCGGTGACCTCGCAGAGCGAGCGCAGCCGCAGGGAGTTCGCGGCAAAGCACGGCATCGCGGGCGTGTACGGCGACATGGGTGAGATGCTCGCCGAGGAGGAGCTGGACGTGGTGGACCTGTGCGTGCCGACCTACGTGCACGCGGAGTACATCGTGCAGGCGGCGCAGGCGGGCAAGCACGTGATCGTGGAGAAGCCGCTGACCGGCTACTGCGGTGAGGTCGGGCAGGAGGACAATGAGCTGATCGGCGACACGGTGCCGAAGGCGCGGATGATGGAGTGGATACTCGACCAGTGCCGCTATATCGGGATGGAACTGCAGCACTCGGGGATCAAGCTGATGTACGCGGAGAACTGGGTGTATGCGCCTGCGCTGCAGAAGGCGCGGCGGCTGGTGGAGGCGGGCTGCGGGCCGGTGATGCGCATGGTGGCGGAGGAGTCGCACTCGGGCTCGCACGCAAGTTACGCGAAGAACTGGTCGCTGGCGGGCGGCGGCTCGCTGCTGCGCACGGGCTCGCACCCGGTGGGCGGCGTGCTCTACCTCAAGCAGGCGGAGGGGATGGCGCGCGATGGGAACCCCATCCGGCCGAAGTCGGTGGTGGCGGAGGTTGGGCGGCTGATGGAGATGCCCGCCTACGACCGCACCACGACCGCGCTCACCGGCGACCTCGCGGACTGCGAGGACTGGGGCACGGCACTGATCACCTTCGAGGACGGCTCGGTCGCGCAGGTGACCAGCTCGGACGTGGTGCTGGGCGGGATCTACAACTACGTGAAGCTGTTCTGCTCGCGCGGGCGGATCGAAGCGAACATGAACCCGAACGATCAGGTGATGGTCTACGGGCCGGATGACGGGGCGTTCGGCGACGAGCACATCGCGGAGAAGCTCTCGACGCGCGCGGGCTGGAACTTCGCATCGCCCGATGAGCACTGGGCGTCGGGCTACCCGCAAGAGATACAGGACTTCGCCGAGTGTGTGGCGCACGACCGCGAGCCGTTGTCGGGCTGGACGCTCGCGCGGGACGTGGTAGCGGTGATCTACGCGGCCTACGTGTCGGCCGAGGAGGGCCGGCGGGTTGAGGTGCCGCTGAGCTGAGGGAGGAGACGCGGATGCGCATCATCGACGTGACGGGTCCGATCGAGAACGGCATGTGGAGCTACGGCCCGCCCTACCCGGAGGCGCTGATCGAGGAGATCGAACAGCCGGACTTCCTCGAGCACGCGACCTACTCGTGGCGCTTCGAGCTGGGCGCGCAGACAGGCACTTACCTCGAGACGTCGCTGCACGTGCGGCGGGACGGTCCGGAGCTGATCGATGTGCCGGTGGAGGAGCTCGTCAACCTTGACGCGGCGGTGCTGCGCGTGCCGTGCGAGCCGGATCAGCGGATCGAGCAGGCGGACCTGGAGGCGTGCGGGGTCGAGGTGCGGTCCGGCGACGCAGTGATCATCGCGACCGGCTGGGACAGCCACTGGAACGCACCGGACTTCGTCTCCAACTGCCCGTGGTTCAGCTACGATGCGATGAAGTGGATCATCGACCGCGAGCCGTTCATGCTGTGCGGGGACATGCCGCGCTTCGACTCATGGGAGGACCCGCAGGGCTTCTGGCCGGAGTTCTTCGACCGCGGCACGCTGCTGCTGGCGCCGCTGGTGAACCTGGGCGCGATCGAGGGCGGTCGGGTGAAGCTGACCGCGCTGCCGCTGAAGGTCGTGGAGAGCTGCGCGGCCCCCTGCCGCGTGGTGGTGATGGAGGCGTAGCTTCAGGTGCGCTCGCGGCGGCGGGCGCACAGGCCGCGGCACCGGCGGACGCTGCGCCTCAGCGCTCGAGGGCTGCGAACGTGACGACCTCCGGCTCTTCGAGCCGCGCGTAGTCGTCGTAGCTCAGGAGCACGACTTCGTTGTGGCTGCAGGCCCGTATCGCGATGCGCTTCTGCTGCGTGAGGTGCGCGTCTACGAGCGTTCGGAGGCCGTACTGCGACCCGAAGGGCGGCTCCGCCCCCACGTCGCACTCCACGAACAACTCCGCCATCTCGCTCTCGGCGACGATCACGGGCCGGGCGCCGAGCTCCTCCTGCAGCCGATCAAGGTCTACCCGATGTGACGCGGGCAGCACCAGCAGGATGTGCTCGTCGTCGGCCCGTACGACCACCGTCTTCGCGAAGATGTGACCGGGGATGTGCCCGGCTGCCGCCTCCTCCTGCGCGGTGAAGCACTCCTCGTGGTGCCTTACGTCGAAGTCCACCTCGGCCGCGCTGAGAAAGTCGAGGATCTTCATGACACTCAGCCCTCCTTGCGCAGATGACGATCTTTGTCGCGCTGGCCGGCCAAGCTGCTTTCTAGGATTCGACGCCCCCCACGCTCTTCCTGCACCGCTTCACGAGCCAGTCAGCGCTTCCCCGACGCGATCGGCTCAGATGTTGAGCGCTCGGAGCAGGCCCGCAGCGATGCCGAAGTAGATCAGGAGCGAGACGGCGTCGTTCATCGTGGTGACGAAGGGCCCGGATGCGAGGGCTTCGTCCACACCGATGCGCTTGAAGGCGACCGGCACGAAGGAGCCCAGCAGCGTGCCGGTGCAGATCGCGCAGAACATGGCGAGGCCAACGATCAGCCCGTAGCCCGGCGCCCCGAGGATGAGCGTACCCGCGCCGAAAGCGATGGCGCCGCAGACGAGGGCGACGAGGAGGGCGGTGGGGAGCTGCCGCCAGAGGAGCCTGGGGTAGCCGACGTCGCCGAGGAGCCCCAGGGCCATCGAGCGGACGGTGATCATCGACGACTGCAGGCCGGAGTTGCCGCTCATGGCGGTGATGACCGGTATGAACGCGGCGAGCATCACAGCAGCTTCGAGGGTGCCCGAGAACAGGCGGATGACGCCTGCGGAGAGGAGGCTGGCGGCGAGACTGACGAGCAGCCAGGGGACGCGACTGCGGGCGGCGCGCCAGGGCGAGCGGCTGAGGAGGTCCTCGGGCGTGGCGCCCGCGACCGATGCGACGTCCTTGTTGACCTCCTGCTGCAGCGCGTCGATGACGTCATCGACGGTGACCGCGCCGAGCAGGCGATCGTCATCATCGACGACCGGAATGGCGGTCAGGTCATACTTGTCAACCTGCCGCACGACCTCCTCCTGATCGGTGTCGTGATGCACGCGCACCGGATCGGGGTCCATGATCTTCGTGAGCGGCTGATCGTCGCGCGCGTTGATGATGTCGGCGAGGTCGGCGGCGCCGATGAGGTGGCGCTCCTCGTCCACCACGTAGACGCGGAAGATCGCTTCCCGACCGACGCTGGTCCGGCGGATGTGCTGCAGGACACCGTTGGCGGTGACGTCGGGCGGGGAGACGATGACCTCGGTGGTCATGAGGCCGCCGGCCGACTCGTCGGCGTAGTGAAGCAGCCCTGCGAGCTCGGCGGCCCCCTCGGCGGGGATGCGGTTGAGGATGCGGTGCTGCACGTCCGCCGGGAGCATGTTGATCGCGTCCGCGCCCGAGTCGGGCGGCATGGCGTCGATGATCTCCGCCAGCTCGCCCTCATCGGTGGCCTCGGCGAGGTCGGCGGTGATGCGGTCATCGACCTCCTCGAGGACGATTCCGGAGGCGTCGGAGTCGAGCAGCTCGAAGACCCGCCCGCGCTCGTCGGCCGTCAGCTCGCCCATCGCGAAGGCGATGTCGATGGGGTGATAGCCGCTGATGAGGCCCTCAAGCGCGCCGCGGACATCGGAGCGCGTCGCCGCGCGGATCGCTTCCGCCACGTCTGAGACGTGCTCGGTGCCCCGAGACTCATCCGCACTGCCCTGCGATCGCACGAATCAGCGCCTCCCGATCAATCTTCGCCCGCGCCCTCCGCGGCGTCATGCATGAGGTCCTTGAGCTGCGCGTAGGTCGCGACGTAGCGGTCGAAGAGCTCGTCGTAGGTGTCCGTCCACAGCTTGTTCGGCTCGATCTCCCGGCTGACGCGCACCATCTTCTCCGCCGCCTCCTCAAGGCTGCCGAAGAGCCCGGCGCCGTAGGCGGCGCAGACGGCGGTGCCGAGCGCGGTGGCCTCCGGCTCGTCCGTCAGGTAGATCGGCACCTGGCAGGCATCCGCGTGGATCTGCATCCAGAGCTGACTGCGCGTGCCGCCGCCGGCTGCGTAGATGCCCTCGGGCTGGAA
>JALGSW010000107.1 GCA_029821635.1 Candidatus Zipacnadia bacterium | reverse complement strand
GCTGATCGTGCCCGTGCCGGGCGCAAGCGCCGTCACCGCCGCGCTGAGCGCCTCCGGACTGCGCGGAGACCGCTACGAGTTCGCCGGCTACGCCCCCCGCCGCTCCGGCAACCGCCGAGAGTTCCTCGCCGAGCTCGTCGCCTCACCCGTCACCAGCGTCTTCTACGAAGCCCCCCACCGGCTGTGCGAGTGCCTTGACGACCTCGTCACGGTCGCGGGACCCGAGCAGCCCGTCGTGATCTGCCGCGAGCTGACGAAGCTGTACGAGGAGATCCTGCGCGTCACTGCCGCGGAGGCCGTCGAGCACTTCGCGCTGAACGAGCCGCTCGGCGAACTGACGCTGCTGCTGCCGCCCGGCGAGGGCTCGGAGGCCCTGCCGGGGCCCTCCGACGAGCAGGTGCGGAATGCCGCCGCACGGCTGCTGGAGCTCGGTGTGCGTACACGCGACGCGGCCGATCTGCTCAGTGAGCTGACCGGCCGCGCCAGGAACGACGTGTATGCGCTGCTGCTGGAGCTGCGCGAGAGCGCGCGCGGGAGTTAGTTCGCGACCGGCATCGCTCCCGTTGCGTCCGTCAGCGTCTGCGTCGTGGTCTGATCGCCCATCAGGTGGAAGACGTCCACGCGGCCCACGTCACCCAGCATGTACTCAGCCACCGCGATGCGCCCCACCGGTGAGACGCCGACGCGGGCGTAGTCGGTGCCCTCAAGCACATCCACCGCCTCCGCGATACCGCCCCACGTGATCGTCTGCAGCTCGGGCTGCGCGCCGCCGGTCACCGTAGCGACGATCCAGTTCTGATCCACCGGCGCCGCCACCGACTGCAGATAGGGGACGCTCGTGAGCGTGGTCGTCTCCCCCATCCCCGGGATGAAGCTCGCGAGGACCGCCCGGTTCCCCTCCTGCCGCTTCACCAGCAGCGCCCGGGTGCGCGGAACCCAGCCCATCACTTCGAACGCGCCGAGTTCGCTCAAACCATCGCCGGGCGTCCAGTGGAACGCGCGCGGCCCCGCGTCCGTGCCCGCGCTGAAGGCCAGGCCGCTGTCCGTCCAGACGAGGTCGCCGGCCGTGAAGCCGGCAGGCAGGCCCGAGAGGTCTGGCGTGATCGGCATGCTCGCGTCCCACGGCTGCAGGCGGATGTTGAGGAAGGGCGTCCGCTCATTGATCGACGGGCGCGACCAGTACGCGGCCATGCTACCGTCGGCACGCAGCGCCATGCCGTGGAAGTCGAAGGCCTTCGCCAGTTCCGTCACGGTGCCATCGGCCGCCACGTGGGCGACGAGGTGCCCCGAGCGCGATGTGCGTCGCTTGATAAGCAGGTCGCGTCCGTCGGGGGTGGTCGCGAAGCTCGAGACGAACTCCACCACCGTCTGGCGCTGTCCCGTCTGCGGGTCGATGCGCACGAGGTGGAAGAAGTTGTTGCCATCGGCGGACTCGGTGCGGCCCATCGCCAGCACTGAGACCTGCGCGTCGTCGCGATAGACGATGCCCGCGTAGCGCGCGGGAGGCGCGCCCGCCGCGTGGTACGCGAAGCTGCGGCCCTGCGCCTGCAACGTGATGCGCTGACCCGAAACGATCGCCTTCGTGTACATCATGCCGGGCTCGGGCAGGCCGAGGGAGCCGTCCGTCCACTCGACATCCTGCACGTTCGTGGCCGCGATGCCGTCCGCAGCGACGTTCAGCCGCGCGGCGAGGTCGGCGACGGCCCAGTCGATCACGGGCGTACGCTCGATGGCCTGGCCGCCTCCGGCGCCCGCGAGCAAGGCGGGCTTGAACTGCGCGGACAGGTCCGTGTGGTAGTCATACAGCTTCCCACCGGCCTCGAAGATCAGGCGGTAGCCCGGTGTGAGTACATCCGCATAGACCTGCCCAGGCGCCTCGATACCCAGCGCCGACGTGGGCCACGTGCGCTTCTCCAGTGAGGCGAGGTAGACCTTCTCCGTCTCGACGCCGAGTCGGCCGACGAGGTCGCGCCTGGCCTGCAGGATCAGCGCGATGCGCTGCAGCGTCTCCTGGTGCTGCTGATT
Source organism: Candidatus Zipacnadia bacterium (assembly GCA_029821635.1). Lineage (GTDB taxonomy): Bacteria > Armatimonadota > Zipacnadia > Zipacnadales > UBA5352 > UBA5352. Next base: position 14,476 of record JALGSW010000107.1, on the reverse strand, counting down.
CAGCCCGGCCTGCCCGCCGTCCTCCGGCGGGGCGCCTAGGAGCGTGACGTTCATGCCGGTGTCTGTGTGATACTCATAGCGCTGGCCCTGCGCCACGAGGAACGCCCGGTAGCCGGGCGTCTGAACCTGCGCGTACATGCGACCAGGCTGCGGATTGCCCAGCGACGCGTCGGGCCAGGTCACCTCTTCAATGCTCGCGACCGTGATCGTGTCCTGTGCCACGCCGACACGCTGAGCGAGATCTGCCACCGCCGCAACGACCGGCGCGGGCAGATTCCCCTGCGCACAGGCCGTTGTCAGTGCCAGCGCGCCGATCAGTACCACCGCTGTGATCTGTCCCAACTTCATCTGAACAAGATCCTCCCCTCGACTTCGGGCGAGATCGTTCCGTGCTTCTCGATGTAGTTGACGAATGCGGTATCCAGCTTGGTTCCAACGTAGTATTGGTTCTTCCCCTCGGTGAAGGTTTCATAGCCGTCGCCGCCCTCCATCAGGAAGGCGTTGGTGGCCACGAGGTATGTCTTGTTGTCATCGAGCGGCTGGTCGCCGACCAGCACTTCGGTGAGCCGGTCGCCGTCCGCGACGAGCTTCAGGCCTGAGACGTGCAGGAAGCCGCCGAAGGGCTTCGGCTCGGCGATGCTGCGCTGCAGGATGGTCCGGAGCTGGGTGCCGGTGAGCTCGAGCGTGGCGACCTCATTGCCGAAGGGCAGCACCTGCATGACCTCTTCGAGCGTGATCGGCCCGGCGTCGATCGAAGCGCGGATGCCGCCGCCGTTGTGCAGGGCGATCGACGCGCCGGAGGTGAGGCACATCGCATCGGTGATTGCGTTGCCGAGATTCGTCTCACCGGAGCGGACGTCCTCACGAACTCCGTTGAGCGCCACGCCGGCGTTCCCGACCACGCGCTTGATCTCACTGTTGAGCCGACCCTCGTAGTCGGCCACGACGGCCGCGACGCCGTCGTCGACCGGGCGCGACGCGTCCATCGGGATCAGACGGTAGTCGTAGGCGGAGACCTTCCCGTCGTCGATCGTCAGGTCGAGGCAGCCGAGGTACTGCCCGTAGCCCTTCGCCTGCACGACCAGCGTGTTGCCAACGCGAGCGGCCTCGTCCACCTTCGTGTGGCTGTGCCCGCCGACGATCACGTCAAGCGCCGGCACCTCGCCCGCGAGCTTCAGGTCCTCGTCATAGCCAAGGTGCGTAAGCGCGACGACGACGCGGTCCCGCGAACGGGTGATGCGGTCGGCGAGCATGGCAGCCGTCTCCGCCGGGTCCTCGAAGGTCAGATCGGCCACGTTCGAGGGCATGGTGGTGACCCGCGTCTCGGGGGTGGTCAGGCCGATCACAACGAGCATCTCATCGCCGATCACGAACCGCTCGGTGCCCTGGAAGACCTCGGTGTCATCCACCTTGCGGCGGATGTTCGCGGACAGGATCGGGAAGTCGGCCATGTCCACGAGTTTGTGCAGGTTCGGCATCCCGTAGTCGAACTCGTGGTTGCCGAGGGCCATCGCCGAGACGTCCATGTGGTTGAGGGCCGCGAAGTCGGCCTCGCCGTGGAAGACCGTGGACAGCGGCGTGCCCTGCAGGATGTCGCCCGCGATCAGCAGCAGCGTCGTTGTACCGTTCTGGGCGTTCTCCGCGCGGATCTGGGCGATGGTGCCGGCGATCCGTGCCATGCCGCCGAGCTTCTCTGCGTCCTCAGGCGCCACGAGGTTTCCGTGGAAGTCGTTGAAGTGCAGGATCGTTACCTTCTGCGGCGCGGCCCACGCCCCCAGCGTGAGCGCAAGGATGAGCATCGCAGCGAAGAGAGGCGCCATCCGCCCCCGCGTCATGCTCGCGTATCTGCCCATGTTCGACTCCTTTGACGGCTCGTGATGTGAGGTCTCGGGGTACATGGGAAGCTTCGGCGCGCGCATAGGTTCTCCTGCCCGGACGCCTCCCCCCGAACAATCCGGCAGGATTGTCGCGCATCGGGGAGGACTTCCCGCGCGCGCGGCGAAAGCAACTGCGCCACGCAATCAGAGCGGTTCGCAGGGCGGCGCCTGGTATGCTGGCGCCGCTCTTTTCGCCCCCTGTGACACGCGACTTGCTGACACCTGCACGGATAACGCCGGCGACCGGACGAAGGCACCGATGGACTTCGAGGACGCAAAGGAAGAGATCAGGGACCGCCTCGACATCGTCGAGGTGATAGGCCAGCACGTGCGCCTGGAGAAGTCCGGGCAGCGCTTCAAGGGCCTCTGTCCGTTCCATCAGGAGAAGACGCCGTCATTCAACGTCGATCCGGAGCGCGGGTTCTACCACTGCTTCGGCTGCGGCGAGGGCGGCGACCTGTTCTCGTTCGTGATGAAGCGCGAGGGGCTCACCTTCCCCGAGGCCCTGCGCATGCTCGCCCGGCGCGCGGGCGTGGAGATCGAGTCCGACCCGATGGCCGGGGAGAAGCGCCGCCGCCGGGAGCTGCTCGAGCGTGCCCAGGAGGTCGCCTGCGAGCGCTTCAAGCGCCATCTCTTCACGCACCCGGCCGCCGAGCCCGCCCGCAGGTACATCGCAGGCCGCGGCTTCTCACGCGAGACGATCGACCGCTTCGGCATCGGCTTCGCGCTCGATTCGTGGGACGATCTGCTGGGCGCCCTCGCGGCGGCGGGCATCAACGCCACCGTCGCCGAGGAGGCGGGGCTGGTCAAGCGCGGCGAGCGCGGCAGCCACTACGACACCTTTCGCGACCGCATCATCTTCCCGATCTCGGACCCCTACGGGCGCGTGATCGCCTTCGGCGGTCGCGCCATGGATCCGGAGAACCCGGCGAAGTACCTCAACTCACCCGAGACACCGCTGTTCCACAAGCGGGAGGCGCTCTATGCGCTGAACCTCGCGCGCCAGGCGATCGCCGATGAGAAGCGCGCACTGATCGTGGAAGGCTACACGGACGTCATCTCGCTGCACCAGGCGGGCATCGAGAGCGCGGTCGCGGGCCTCGGCACGGCTCTCACCACTCAGCAGCTCGAGCTGGTGGGGCGTCACGCCGATGAGGTCGTGCTCGTCTACGACGCCGACGCCGCGGGGGCGCGGGCGGCGCTGAGCAACCTCGAGGTCGTCGAGGGTGTGGACATCGCATCGAGCCTTATCGTCCTGCCAGAGAACACGGACCCGGATGAATTCGTCAGGGAGAACGGCCCCGATGCGTTCCGCGAGCTCCTCGAGCAACGGATCTCCCCCATCGAGTATCAGCTTCGGATGATCTTCACGCAGCACGCCGGTCGCGGCCCGGATGGCGCCGGGCTGGCGGCGCGCGACGCCGTGGAAGTGCTGCTGCGCATTGAGGACTGGCCGCGCCGCGACGAGTTCATCAACCGCGCAGCGGACATGTGGGGCAGCGGCGACCCCGGACGGACCGAGTCGATGGCGCGCGTGCTCAAGTTCGAGATAACGCGGAAGGCGCGCGGCGGGCAGGGGCAGGCGCGCGGGAACTCCCCGCGCGACCCGGGCTTCATCTCAGAGACGCTCACGCGGCCGGTCTCGGGGCTCATCAGAGCCGAGGCCGAGTTGCTCGCTCTGGCACTCGACGACTACGACACCGCCCTGACGGTGGTGACCCGGCTGGAGCCGGAGGACCTGCTGGTGGAGGATGACGCCACGATCCTCGTCGCGATGCAGGAGCAGCTCGCGACGATCGGCCGCATCGATCCGGCGGCTCTCGCGGAAGGTTTGCCGGAAGAGGGAGGGGCGCGGGGCCGGTGCGTGGAACTCACAGTAGCGCATGTTCCGTGGACCGCGGGGGAGAACGACGAGGTGCGCGAAGCGCAGGCCGATGAGACGATACGGCGCCTGCGCGCCCACCGGCGACTTGGGGGAGTCGCGCCACCGGTGGCGCGCGAGCTGACCGATGACGAAGATGAGACGATCGTCGAGGACTTCCAGCAATTGCAGCGGATGGTGGCTGAGGGCCTCAACAGCGGGGAACTCTCCCCCGACGACCCACTCGTGGCGCAGTACCGCGAGGCCTGTCGTCGTGCGCGGGGCTCGACGGGGCGGGGTTTCGTCGGCGACGCGCTCCTGAGGGAGCACACCGGGAACAACGCCCGCAAGACGTGGACGCCACCGACCGATGAAGAGCTGACGGCGCTTGGAAGGTCTCCGGCCACTGAGCCGGGAAGCGCTGCTGACAGGTATTCCGGGGCACAGATGGAGGACGAGTCCGACGCACCTCGGCCGGACGATCCGTTCGCGGTCGAGGACGGCGACCCGTTCTCCGACGATGATTGACGAATCGCGCCGGAACGCAGGCGCGGTGTGCGACTGCGGTCGCCCTGCCCCTCCTGTCGAAAGGAGTTGAACTGGTTGCCGAAGGGGAAGGAAGAAGAGGTCAAAGACCTCGCCGAGGTCAAGGGGCTGCTTCGCAAGGGCCACGACCAGGGCTATCTCACGTACGATGAGATCCAGGACGCCCTCGGCGATGTCGAGGACCTTGACGCGGAGGACATAGAGGACATCTACGCCCTCTTGAGCGAGGCGGAGATCCGCGTCGCGGAGACGCCCGAAGAGGCGTTCGATGATGACGCGGAGACGGACGAAGCCGCCCCCAAAGAGGAAACGAATGACGATCAGAGTGATTTTGCCGAAGCCGACGCCGTTCCGGTCGACGACTCCGTTCGCATGTACCTGCGTAACATCGGCAAAGTACCGCTGCTCGACGCTGCGGAAGAGGTCGAACTCGCCAAGCGCATCCACCTCGGCGAGGGCAAGGCCCACTTCGATGCCGCCCGCAACTGCCTGACTTTCCGTGCCGACAGACGCCTGCGGCCGGGTACCACCTACACAGTGACGATAGACGGCTCCGACGACGGGATCTGCGACATCGCCCGCCGCACCCTCAGCACCAACGTCTCGTGGTCCTTCACCACGGTCGTAGCGGGCGCACCGCTGGCCGTCATGAGCACCGATCCCGTGGACGGGGCCGAGGAGGTCGAGGTCCACCGCACAATCGCCGTTCGCTTCAGCGACGGCATCGACCGCAGTTCCGTAGGCGCGACCACGATCACGGTCCAGGACACCCGCGGCCGCAAGGTCGCGGGGAAGGTCGTCACCGGCGCCACGCCCGACACGCTGGTCTTCGAGCCGTCGAAGAACCTGCTGCACCGCAACACATTCGTCGTGACCGTCGCCGGCGGTCAGGGCGGACCGGTCGGTGAGGGCGGCCGCAGGCCCGCAAAACCGTTCGAGTTCCGCTTCGCCACCACGAATCAGAAGGCCGCGCCGAGGGTCACCCGCACCGAGCCTGACCAGGGCGAGGCCCACGTGCCTTCGACCTGCGCCATCGCCGTCGAGTTCGACCGCGACCTCATCGCGCGCAGCGTGCGGAAGAAGTCCGTCATCGTGACCGACTCGATGGACCAGCAGGTCGCCGTGACAGTGCACTACAGCCAGGCCCACCGCTGCCTGCGGATCGTGCCGCAGGAGCCGTGGGTGGCGCGCATGACCTACACCGTCCGACTCGTCGCCGGTGACGACGGCGTTCGGGGCGTCGCAGGCTTCTCGCTGCAGGAGGACGTGGCCCTGGAGTTCACCGCCAGTTCCCGCCCGCAGGCCCCGCGGGTCACAGTCGCGCGCCCTGAGGACGAGGAGCGCGAGCGCAGCCTCCGCGAGGAGGTCATCTGCGGCTTCTCGAGCCAGATCGACCTGCACTCAGTGCATGATCAGAGCCTCAAGCTCCGCGACGAGGAGGCCGTGCAGGCGCTCGCGGACGCGAACCTGCGCCTCGTGGTGAGCATTGCGCGCAAGTACGCCGGCCGGTCGACGCTGAGCTTCCTGGACCTGATCCAGGAGGGCAACATGGGCCTGATGCGGGCGGTGGAGAAGTTCGACTACCGCAAGGGCTACAAGTTCAGCACCTACGCTACGTGGTGGATCAGGCAGGCGATCACGCGCGCCATCGCCGACCAGGGCCGGATCATCCGCATCCCGGTGCACATGGTCGAGACGATCAACCGCGTGGTGCGCACCTCCAGGGCGCTGCTGCAGCAGCTCGGTCGCGAGCCGACGCTTGAAGAGGTCGCCGCGGAGATGGACCTGCCGGTCGAGCGCGTAGCGGAGATCAAGCGCATCGCGCCCGACCCCCTCTCGCTGGAGGCGCCCGTGGGCGAGGAGGAGGACAGCCATCTCGGCGACTTCGTGCCCGACGAGGAGGTCGGCACGCCGGTGGACGTGGCCTCCAACTCGGTCCTGCGCGAGCAGCTTGAGAAGGTCCTCGACACGCTGACCGAACGCGAGCGCGAGGTGCTTAAGCTCCGCTTCGGCCTCGAGGACGGCTACTCGCGCACCCTCGAGGAGGTCGGGCACATCTTCGAGGTCACGCGCGAGCGGATCAGACAGATCGAGGCGAAGGCGCTGAAGAAGCTCCGGCACCCGAGCCGCAACAAGGTGCTGCGCGACTACCTGGAGTGAGCGAGCGCGCGCTCGTGCGCCGCAGGGAAGAATTGACGGCGCGCGCGCGATGCGGGTATAATCCCAACGTATGTGGCGCCTCGGGCCCGTAGCTCAGTGGTTAGAGCAATCGGCTCATAACCGGTTGGTCGCTGGTTCGATCCCAGCCGGGCCCACCACTCCCGCATCTGAACGAGCCGCCGGCAGACTGGCGGAGAGCCTGATGAGGTTCATGAAGCGACCACCGAAGCCCTCAATGCCCGGGGCGGCAGCATGCCGCCCCGTCTGTATTGAGGCAGTGCGCTGAGGAGGCGGCCCCGGGGGGCCGCGGCTCGTAGGAAGGCCCCGGCCGGGGGCATCATGCTTACTGCAATTGCCGACTACATCAAGTCGCGTCGGAACGAACTCGGGCGACACGTTCTGTTCGTCGGGCACGCGATTCGCACGTCGCCCGACGAGCTCTCGGTCGAGGAGCTCCTCCAGCTCATGGCGACAGACTGGGCGGAAGAGCATGGCGTCGAGCTGCCGGAGGAGGGCCGGGGGGAGGCGGCGCTGAGTCTGATGGCCGAGCAGGTTCCCTCTCACCTCGAGCGCTGCCGGCGACTGCGCGTGCTCACCGACGAACGCCGCCCCAGCGAAGCCCACACGCGCCTCGCCCGGATGGTGGCCAACGGCTACTTCCCCGCGATCTTCACCTCGGACCCGACCAACCTGTTCCAGCGCGCTCTGCGCAATCAGCACATGGAGCCCGACACCGACTACCATCTGCTGGTCGCCGGACAGGACCCGCCGGAGGAGATCGAGCTCGCGATCTCCGGCTCCACCCGCGTGGTCGTGGTCAAGTGCGCGGGCTCGATAACGGGCGAGTTCCTGCCGCTGTCGCAGGCCGAGGTGGACGCCGCGATCGATGGCATCGCGCCGGTGATCGAGTCGGCCTTCAAGACCCTCTCGATTCTCGTCGGCTGCACCGATCGCGATCGCGCGCTCATCACTCACATCCCCCCTGAGGGGGATCGGGTCTTCTGGATCAACCGCATCATCCCGATGGACGATGAGGACCTGTTCCACGAGTTGAAGATGGAGAGCCCGGCGAGCGTCGAGTACCACCGCCTGCAACCGCACGTGACGAAGATGCTCGCGGCCCGCGCCTCCGCCAGGCACCTGCTGTGCCGGGATCCGGGCGAACCGAGCGCGTTCTTCTCCGGACTCGAGGAGCGGATCAGTCGGCACGCCCGCAGCCACCACGTCGAGAAGAAGTCCGGCCCGACCCTGAGCGTTCTCAGCGGAGGCCCCTTCCGCTTCCTCGACTACTACCGCGTCGAGGACGCCGAGCTGTTCTTCGGCCGCGAGCAGGAGACCGACGACGTCATCGAGATGATCCGCAAGAACCGGCTCAGCGTTCTCTTTGGCGCGATGGGCCGGGGCAAGACCTCCCTGCTGCTCGCCGGCGTGAGCGCGCGGATGCGCTCGGAGGCCGACGAGGCCGATCAGGACCACGGCACCCCCTGGCTGCCGATCTACGTGCGCTGCGGCGATGACCCGATTGAGGGCACACGCACGGCTGTGGGCGACGCGCTGACCGAGCAGGACATCCCGCGCATCGACACCGACCGGCCGCTCCCCGACCTGCTCGCCGAGGCCGTCGAGACCGCCGGCCGCCCCATCGTGTTGCTCATCGATCAGTTCGAGGAGTACTTCGTCAAGACCGGCGACCGCCTGCGGCAGGAGTTCGCGACGCAACTCGTGGAAGCGCTGGACCAGGCGGGCGACAACCTGCGCGTGCTCATCTCGATCCGCGAGGACTTCCTCGGCCACCTCTATGAGCTGCGCGAGCAGTTCCCGGAGATCCTCCATCACGTCTACCGCCTCGGGAAGATGAGCGAGCGCCAGGCCAAGATCGCAGCGATCAAGCCCGGATCAAGCTTCCGCCTCACGATCGAGGAGGAGCTCGTGGACCGCGTCCTCAGCGACCTCTGCCACGACGGCGGCTGCGAGCCGACCGAACTGCAGATCGTGATGGACCGGCTCTACCAGACGGTCGCCGGGCGCCGCCACACGATCGGCGCTCACGCCTACAAGCAGCTCGAGGGCGCCGAGCGCATCCTGCGAGACTACCTCGACCACGCTCTCCAGCAACTGCCGCCGTGGGAGCGGCGGCTGGTGCGCAGCATCCTCAAGCAGCTCGTGCAGTCATCGGAGCTCAAGGCCGTGCGCTCCGTCGAGCGAATCGCCGCGGAGGTCGGGCAACCCGAGGAGACGGTCGAGCGCATCCTCGCCCGGCTCGAGGACCTGCGGCTCGTCCGCCGCGTCGGCAACCCGGAGAAGCGTCAGTACGAGGTCGTGCACGAGTACATGGCGCGACGCATCGAGGAGTGGATGACCGAGCGGCAGATCGAGGTCAAGGACGTCCAGGATCTGCTCACCCGCGAGCTGGGGAACTATCACAAGTTCGGCCTGCTGATGCAGGAGGGCGCGCTGCGCGTGCTGAGCACTCACCGCAACGAGCTGACGATCGCGCCTGAGGAGATGGCGTTGATCGTCCGCAGCGCGGTGGCACGGCAGGTGGACGTGGGGTACTGGCTCGGGCGCGTCGAGGAACTCGGCGAGATGCTCGAGCCCACCATCAAGGAGATGCTCCGCGATAAGGGCGCGCACGTGCGCCAGTCCGCTCTGCGCGCGCTCGGGCCGCACGTGTCGCGCGCCTATCTGAGCGACCTGGTGGAGCTGCTCGACGATGAATCCGAGGACGTGAGGCACCTCGCTGAGGAGTACCTGCGCGGCCTCGACCGCGACCTCGTGCATCTGCTCGGGCGCGGCACGACCGAAGAGCGGCACCTCGCCGCCTACGCCCTCGGGCGCATCGAGAGCCGGCGCGCGCTCCGACCGCTGGCGCAGGCGCTGCGCGATGACGATGAGGAGATGCGCGACGAGGTCGCCGAGGCACTCATGGAGATGGACCCTGAGTCCACCACCCGCATCCTGCTCCGACGGCTCCGCGAGAGCCCCGACGCTCCGTGGGCGGTCGCATTCGCCCTCGGGCGGGTCGCGCAGGAGCCGCGTGCGGTACGGGAGATCGAGCTGGCACGCAAGAACCAGCCGCGTTCGGCGCAGATCGCCTTCGCGCTGGCGATGGCGTACGCGCAGCGGCGTGAGTTCGACACCGCGCAGGGCCTGCTCGACGAGGCTGAGAAGCTCGTCACCACCGAGACCGGGCGCGTGGCCGTGCAGGAGATGCGTCAGGAAGTCGTGGAGCAGCAGGAGCGCGCCAGTCACTTCATCGAATGGCTGACGTTCCACGGCAATGCGCGCCGCGCGGGATACTCCAGCCAGCAGGTGACGCCGCCGCTGAAGGTGCGCTGGCGCTTCCAGACGCGAGGACCGGTCGTGGGCGGGCCGGCGGTCGGCCGCGGCATCGTCTGCGTCGGCTCGCGCGATAACTACGTCTATGCCCTCGACAGCTCCTCCGGCCAGCTCCGCTGGGAGGCGAAGACCAATGATCGGGTGGAGTCCACGCCGGCGATGGCCGGCGACGCGATCTACGTGAGCTCCCGCGACGGCCGCATCTACTCGATCGGGACCGAGGAGGGCGCGATACGCTGGGACTACGACACCGGCGCGGCCAGCCGCTCCTCCCCCGCGGTGGTCCGAGGCAGTGTCTTCGCGGGCAACCAGGATGGCCGGCTGGTCTCCATCGAGGCCCGCTCGGGGCGGCTTCAGTGGCAGGCGCGCGCTGAGGATGAGATCTCCGCGGCCCCGACGATCGTCGGCGACACGGTCGTCGTTGGCTCGTGGGACAACAATGTCCGGGCATTCTCGCGCGAGAGCGGGGAGCTCGTCTGGGCACATGACGCGGGCGACCCGGTGGCCGCGGCAGCCAGCTCCGCCGACGACGCAATCTACTTCGGCAGCGACGGCCAGGCTATCACCGCCCTCAACGCCGCCGACGGCACCCGCCTGTGGCGCACAGAGGTCGATGGCCGCGTGCGCTGCTGCCCGGCGCTGTCGGAGCAGTACGCGGTCTTCGGCTGCATGGACGGGAAGGTCTACGCGGTCGATCGCGCCGACGGCTCGCTGATCTGGGCGTTCGAGACCGATGACGAGATCCTCTCCTCGCCCGCGCTCGCGGGAAACGTCGTCTACGCCGGCTCGAAGGACGGCTCGCTCTACGCCCTCGCGCTGGCGACCGGCGAGGAGCTGTGGCGCTACTCGACCTCCTACGCCGTCTACTCCTCACCCGCGACCGCCGAGCAGATGGTCGTGCTGGGGATGCAGTACTACGACGTGGTCGCGTTCGTTGGCCAGGAGTTCAAGCCGGGGGCACTGACATGAGCCGCGCACTCGCTCTGTTGGCGGCGCTGGGCGCCCTGCTGCTGGCCGGCTGCGGCCAGATGGACAGCATGAGGCTCGAGTTCGTCGCCATGCGCTACATGCAGGAGGCGGAGGGACACGCCACAGGCATCCCGCGCAACAGTGCTCGCGCCATCGAAGAACTCGACCGCGCGGTCGCGCTGATGCCCGACGACGCCGAACTGCAGCGCCGCGCCGCACGGTTGTACACCATCGCACGCGCCTGGGACCGTGCCATACCCCTCTTCGAGGCTCAGGATGAGCTTGGCTCGCAGGACCGCCTCGTCTACGCGCAGTGCCTGTTGGCCGCCGGGCGCACCGACGCCGGCGCCACCATCTGCCTGGAGACCATCGATCAGGTGATGAAGCAGCGTGAGGGGGCGCGCACCACGCATCCCGAGTGGGCGCTTCTGCTCAACGATGCCGGCTACATCCTTGCCGACGCCGACTCGAACGTTGACCGCGCGTGGGAGGCCATCTCCATTGCGGTCGAGACGATGCCGCTGCAGGCGGCCTTCGTGGACAGCCTCGGCTGGGCCGCCTACCGCCGGGGCGACCTGAACGACGCGGCGTTCTACCTCGAACGAGCCCGCCGCCACTCGCCGTACGATGACCCGGAGATGCTCTACCACCTCGGCGTGGTTTACGGCCGTGTCGGCCGCTTCGGTGACGCGACCGAGGTGCTGGAGGAAGCGCACAAGCTCGCCCCCGACTGGGACGCGATAAGGAAGGAACTCCGCCGGATCGGGCGAATATTTCCTCCTCCGGCGCTCGCAACCGCCTCGGCAGAGGCGGGCGTTGCGTAGGACCGCCGCCCGGCGCAGCCGGCGCACTGTGAAGCCGCCGGACGCACCGATCGCCACCTGTGAACACACGGACGGGAGACGATCCACGATGAAGACAGCTCGACGCATGGAAGCCATCAAGCCCTCAGCAACCATCGCCATGAACGTGAAGGCCAAGGAGCTCAAGGCCGAGGGCAAAGATGTGCTCTCATTCGCGGTCGGCGAGCCCGACTTCCCGACGCCGGACAACGTCGTCGAGGCCGCGAAACGCGCGATGGACGCCGGCGAGACGAAGTACACCGCCGCGTCTGGCTCCAACGAACTCAAGGCCGCCATCTGTGAGGCAACGCAGCGCGACCTCGGTCTGAGCTACGAGCCCGCCAACGTGCTCGTCTCCAACGGCGCGAAGCACTCGCTGATGAACGTCGCCGAGGTCATCTTCGACGAGGGCGACGAGGTCGTCATGTTCTCGCCCTACTGGGTCACGTACCCGGTGCAGGCCGAGTTCGTCGGCGCGAAGCCGGTCGTGATCGAGACCAGTGGCGAGGACGACTTCCAGCCCGACCTCGAACAGGTCCGCGCGGCCGTCACCGACCGCACCGTCGCCATCCTGCTCAACAGCCCGTGCAACCCCACCGGAGCCGTCTACGCGCCTGAGACCATTGAGGGTATCGCGCAGATCGCCGTCGAGAACGATCTCACGATCGTCTCCGACGAGATCTACAAGCACATCATCTACGATGACGCGCAGCACGTGAGCCCGGCGCAGGTCAGCGACGAGGCGCGCGCGCAAACGCTGATCGTGGATGGGGTCGCGAAGACCTACGCGATGACCGGCTGGCGGATCGGCTGGATCGTCGGCGACGCGGCCTTCATCAAGCGCGCGGGCGCCCTGCAGGGCCAGGCGACCTCCAACCCCAACTCCATCGCGCAGGCCGCCACGATCGAGGCTCTCGGCGGCCCGCAGGAGTCAGTCGCGGAGATGACCGCGCAGTTCGAGCTGCGCCGCAACTTCGTGATGGAGCGCCTCGCGGAGATCCCGGGCGTGACCTGCGCGACCCCGCGCGGAGCGTTCTATGCATTCCCCAACGTCGCCGAGCACTACGGCCGCGAGCTGGCGGGCCGGAAGATCGGCGGCTCGCTCGACATGGCCGAGTACCTGCTGGACAAGGCGCTCATCAGCCTCGTTCCGGGCGAGGCATTCGGCGCCGAGGACTACATCCGCATCAGCTTCGCCACCAGCATGGAGGAGCTCGACGAGGGCCTCAAGCGCCTCAAAGCCGCCCTGGCGTAGGGGCTCTGCCACGAACACCCCGTAGCGGGGGAGCCCTCTCCCCCGCTACGATCATGACTCAGGAGGAGATCGCATGTACACAATCACACTTATCCCCGGCGACGGCACAGGGCCGGAGCTGGTTGAGGCGATGCGCCGTTGCGTCGAAGCCACCGGCGTGCAGATCGAGTGGGAAGTCCAACACGCCGGGATGGACGTCCTCGAGAAGGAGGGCACCCCGCTGCCCGACGCCGTGCTCGACTCGATCCGCGCGAACAAGGTCGCGATCAAGGGCCCGATCACGACGCCCGTCGGCGGCGGCTTCCGCTCGGTCAACGTTGCGCTGCGCAAGATCCTCGACCTCTACGCGTGCCTGCGGCCGAGCAAGTACTACCAGGGCGTTTCGTCGCGCTACCCCGAAGCCGACCTGGTCATCGTGCGCGAGAACACCGAGGACGTCTACGCCGGGATCGAGTTCGAGCGTGGCACGCCCGAGTGCGCGGAGATCATGCGCCACATCGAGCGCCTGACCGGCGAGAGCATTCGCGAGGACTCGGGCATCTCCATCAAGCCGATCTCCGAGTCCGCTTCCGAGCGGATCGTGCGCTTCGCGTTCGAGTATGCGATCGAGAATGGCCGGAACCGGGTCACCGCGGTGCACAAGGCCAACATTCAGAAGTTTAGCGACGGGCTCTTCCTTGAGGTCGCGCGCCGCGTGGCGGAGGACTACGCAGACTCGGGCATCGAGTTCGAGGACCGCATCGTGGACAACATGTGCATGCAGCTCGTGCAGAAGCCCGACCTCTACGACGTGCTGGTGCTGCCCAACCTCTACGGGGACATCCTCAGCGACCTCGCCTGCGGGCTGGTCGGCGGCCTCGGCGTGGCGCCGGGCGCGAACATCGGCGAGGAGATCGCGGTCTTCGAGCCGACGCACGGCAGCGCGCCGAAATACGCCGGGCAGAACAAGGTCAATCCGACGGCGACGATCCTCTCCGCGGTGATGATGCTGCATCACCTGTGCGAGCACGGCGCGGCGAACCGGCTGGAGAACGCCGTCGCGGCGGTCATCGCCGAAGGCGATCAGGTCACGTACGACCTCAAGTCCACGCGCGACGACCCGAGCGCCGTGGGCACCTCGCAGATGGCGGACGCGATCATCGCCCAGCTCTGAGGGGCGCGTCGAGAGCAGTTCTGGAGGGGCGTGGCTTCAGCCGCGCCCCCCAGCATTTGTCGTGGGCGTTACCCGCGCCCGCGCAGTGGCCACGCGAGGATGATCGCCGGGATGCCCACCAGCGCCAGCGCCATGATCCCGAAGTCGAGGATCGAGGACGCCCACGACAGCGCCCAGCCCGTGTAGACGTCCACGACATGCCAGTGCTGCGCCAGTGCGTCGATCTGCGAGACCACAACGACCGCGGCCACGACCAGCCCCGCGGCGGCAGCCAGCGCGGGGAGGCTTGCCTTGAGGTCGATCTCGCTCGGCGCCAGCTCCGCGCCGATGCTCAGCGCAAGGTAGAGGAACGCCCAGGTGCGCCACGAGTGGTAGTCCAGTCCCAGCAAGATCTCTGCGAGCCGCCGCCAGTCGGCGCCGATCGTCAGCGCGTCCGGGTCCTGGGGCACGCCCAGCAGCCGTGAGACGCCCCAC
>JALGSW010000106.1 GCA_029821635.1 Candidatus Zipacnadia bacterium | reverse complement strand
ACATGATGCCGTGCGTCTCTTCCAGACTATCTCGAATGCCCACCCCTGCATCCGACACCGCAAACTGCATCGCGCACCGGCGCGGATAGCATTGGGCGCATGTGAAGCCTCCGACGGTCGACATGCTGTGTGCAACAACGTTGTCAACGCACTCTCCGAGGCCGTAGCTCATCAACCTGACAGCACCGTCGGTCGCTTGCCAATTCGCGCGTGCCACGGCACAGAGTTGCTGTGTGATCACATTCGAGACGTCCTTGGTGGCAGTGTTGATCGGTTGAAGCTCAGCAAATCTCCCGGCAGCTGCTCGGCGACCGTGCGGAACGTCAACACCGAAAGCCCTGAGGAAGTCCATTCTCGCCAAGTAGTTCGATACATCCTGGTCCCTCGGACTCCGCCAGTCTACTTCGATACCATCGCCCTTCGCCTCGAGAAGCAGACGCAGCAGTGTGGAGAGAACTGCAAGTCCCGTGGGCTCAACGAACGAGACACTCAGCGCGTCTATGAGCACTGGTTCATGTACCGCCGGGAAGTTCGGCAAATGGTGGAATGCTGCAGCTATGTCCTCCGTGTTCCTCAGTAATAGCCTTCTGGGCAACGCAGCGTCCAAGTCGTATCCCCCCAGTAACTGAGTGATTGAACTTCAAGCCCAACGCAGAATCAGGATAGCCTGAATGGTCGCTCTCGTCAAACGATCACGCGGTCGCATGACCTGCAGGAACGGGGGGCATCCTTCCCCCTATACGAACTGCAGAAGGATCACGCCACCGATCAGGCAGACCGCTCCCGCGCCCAGCAGCGGGCTGAAGCGCTCGCGGTAGACGAACCAGCCCACCAGCGCCGAGACCATCGGGTAGGTCGAGGTGATCGTGATCACGCGCGGGGGCGTGGAGAGCTGCATCGCCCACACGAAGAGCGCGTACGCCGCGGAGAAGCTCACCAGGCCGTGGATCACGAAGCACACGACGTCGCGGCGAGGCATCGCCAGCAGCTCCCCCCACCAGCCCGCCGCGGCCGCCAGCAGGCACCACGCCATCAGCCCCGAGACCAGCATCAGTCCGTTCGAGAGCATCGGCGGGATGCGGTCGGGCAGCAGGCCAATCAGCGTCTCGCTCACCGCCCAGAAGATGCAGGCGGCGACCGCCAGGCCCACAGACTCCCAGTGCCCGCCGCGCTCTTCGGCCGTGGCCGCTCGGGCCGGCCTGCTCACCAGCACGCCGCCGAGGAAGACCAGCATCGCCGCCCCCAGCAGCGCCCAGCGGAACACCTCCAGCCCCATTAGGACCGACAGGCCCAGCACGACAAGTATCTTCACGCGCGTGATCGGCACCGCGACCGACAGCGAGCCCTTCTGCACCGCGAGGTAGTAGGCCCCGCAGCCGAGCGTGAACTGCATCGCGCCCGTGACCAGGTAGAGGCCGATCTCGCGCGGCGTGAGCGTCGCCAGGATGCCCAGGTGCGGCGCGGAGAGCGCGAACATGGTCACGGTGCCGGTCGCCATCGCGATGGCGATGCCCAGCCGCCCGGAGGTGCGGGCGGCCTTGATCGGGATGACCACGAAGCCCCACAGCAGCGCGGAGATGCCCGCGAGCAGGTACGCGAAGCTCTGCTCGCTCATCCCGCCGGCTCCAGCTCGACCACGACCGCCGCGTAGGCACCGAGGCTCGGCAGCACGAAGCCGCCGTCGGTCGCCTCAAGCGCGCGCGGCTCCTCGCCGGGCACGAGCAGCGTCAGGCCGGTGACGGCTCGTCCGTCAGGGGCCCGGAAGCTCACGCGCAGGTCCTGCACGGGGATCGTGTGGTCGGCCTGCTGCTGCTCCAGCTCAGGCAGCTCGGGATGCAGCTTCGCGTTGTAGTTCACGAGCTGTAGCAGCGCGCCGGTGCCGGTGAGTGACAGGTCACAGTAGACCTGCTCGGCGTCCTCGCCCTCCACTCGCAGCATTGGCTCGCTGGGGAGCACGGGCGCGAGGAAGTCTAGCGTCGCGTCCAGTGTGTCCGGCGCGGGCTCGTTCATCGCGGGGACGGCGAGCAGCTCGGGCGCCGCGGATACCTTCATCGTCGGCCCCTCGCCCGCGATCTCCTCGACCTCGTAGCCCGCACCGTAGGGCGCCCACGCGCCGTCGCTCAGGAGGTTCTGCGTGATCTGCTGCGTCTCCGGGTCCCACGGGCCGAACTTGACCTTGCGGAACCACGCGGTGCCGCCGCGGTTGCGGAAGAGAGCGTGGATGCCGGCGCGGGCGATCGGCTTGTCCGGCGTAATCACGAAGCGCGAGAACTCCCAATCGTGCGTACCCGGCGCGAAGGTCGCTACCTGCCCCCACATCGGGCTGCCGTCGGCGCGCACCAGGTCCACGTACAGCGAGTAGTCCGGGCCGCCAGGGGTGCTCACGCCCAGCGCCTTACTCTCGCCTTCAATCGCCAGCGGCCCGGCGACCTCCTGCCCGATCTCCACGCTCTGGATCGCGCCCAGCGTGCTGCCGGCCGTCGCGTTCGCAGGCGCGTACCACACCTCGTGGCCGTCGATCAGCCTGCTCGCGACCTCCTCCGCGCCCTCTGGGCGCACGAACAGGTCCGGCAGCGCCTCGCGCTCGCTCCAGTCGGCGGCGTAGCGCGGCATCTCCCCGACGAACAGCATGCGGCCTCCATCGGCCACGCGCTGCTCCAGCGCCGCCATCGCGTCATCGGGCATCGCGGACGCGTCGAGGACGACCGTCGCCGGACATTGCGCCAGGTCCTCGGCGGTCAGGCCCACGTCGGACTGGATCACGAACGGGATGTGCGCGCGCATCAGGGCCTGGCCGATCGCGTAGAGCTGCTTGCGCGAGCCGCCGCCGGTGAGGAAGCTGCGAGGCGAGAACACGATGCCGATCTCACCGATCTCCCGGCGGCTGGTCAGTTCGGGCTCCAGCGCGGCCCACGTCGCGTAGACGTCCTTGACCAGCGCCGAGTGCTCGCGCAGCAGGTTCCCGGTGCCGGGCCCGCCGAGGCCCAGCCACGAGACCGCGCCCTGGCTCATGATCTCGGCCAGAGCGACCTCCGTGCTGTCTGCGGCCATCCGGCCGTGATGGCGGCCGTTGTCGTCGGAGATCAGGTGGTAGGTCACGCTCATCGCGACCTGGTGGTCGCTGAGCGCGTGCGCAAGCTTCAGCCAGAGAATCTGCTGGCTCTCAGGCGGGAATGGCCCCCACGTGGTGCCCTCGATGCACATCATGTCAAAGTGCTCGCCGGAGACGCCGTCGCCCTCGTAGGCCCACTGGTAGGTGCTGCCCGAGTCCTGATGCCAGGTGCCGTCGGTGCCGAAATCGGGCCGGACGGCGCGTGCCTCATCGCGCACCATGCCCAGGAAGCTCATCACGCTCAGGATGCGGAACTCGCGCTGGTTCATGCGCGTGGCGAAGTCGGCCGGCAGGTCCATCAGGTCGGTGGCGGCGAGGCCGCGTTCGGCTGCGAACTCCGCCCACGCCGCCTGACAGTGCTCGCAGAAGCACTGCTCGTAGTGGGAGGCGTAGTCGATGTGGCAGCCGTCCCACTGCTCCTCGGCCATCGTCCTGAAGCGCCCGGCGGCGTACTCGCGCCAGACGGGGTTGTTGACGCAGGCAGTGTAGTTGTTCGCGACCGACGGGAAGAGGGGGTCGTAGGGGCGCTTGATCGTCCCGTCCTTGCCTACGGCCGCCATCGAGCGCACGACCTCGAGATCGTTGTCGAAGCTGCCCGGGCGGATGGAGTTCATCGTGAACCAGGTGCGCGTCTTCATGCCCAGCGCGTGGGCTTCGGCGGGCGGCACGCCCATCACGCAGTTGACGCCGACGCCCGCCCAGTCCTCGACCGTGACGTCCTCGATGCCACGCGCGAGCAGCTCGCGGACGTGCCCGCGCTGCCAGAAGCTCTCATCCTGCGCCCACACCGCAGCGCTCAGTGTCAGTATGACGGTCATCATCAGAGCAAGCTGTCTCATAGCCGCACCCTCGCATGGGGGATCCTGATGGCGCGTTCTTCGCCGGGGACGTGTCTCACACCTGTCGCGGACGCGGGCCGGTACGCAACAGCAGCCGCGGGCGATACCCGCGGCTGCTCGACGCGCTTCGTCGCTCGCGTCAGCGCGGCTGCTTGACCATGCCTACGCCGCAGCACTGCACGTGTCCTGCGCCCCGCGGGGCGGGCACACTCACTCCTCGGACTGCGCGCCAACGTCCTCAGGGTCCGCTGCCCAGCCCCCATCCTGCTCGCTGAACGCGCCGCTCTCCGCCTTGAGCCGAGCCGCCGCCTGCTTCGCGGCCTCGTGGTCCGGGTGCAGCGCGAGCTCCATCTCAAGCTCCGCCATCGCCTCAGTGGGTCGGCCCTTGCGCCAGTAGGCGATGGCAAGGTTGTAGTGCACGTCGCGGAACTCCGCGTCGAGGCTCAGCGCCTCGATCAGCAGGTCGATGGCCTCATCGAGCTGATCGAGCGCGCTCTTGGCCGCGGCATGGTTGAGCAGGACCTTCGGATTGTCCGGCTCGAGGGCGTGCGCCTCCTCGAACTGCCGGGCGGCGGCCACGAACTCCCCGTTGGAGTAGTAGGCGTGGCCGAGGTTCACGTGCGCTGCCATGTAATCGGGCTGCTCGCGCACCAGCGCCGAGAGGATCGCGATCGCCTCGGCGATGTCGCCGCGTTCGAGTGCGCGCGTGCCCTCCTTGAAGCGCTCGCGCGGCTCGGATTGCTTCTCCTCGTCAGACTTGCGTCTCCCGAACGGCCACATGGCGTCCCTCCCGCTCGTCGATGGGTGCGTGTAACAAGTATACGTGAACGGCAGCGACGAAAGCAACGGCGGCAACGACCGCAACGACCGCAACGACGGCCTCACCCCCCGGCCCCTCTCCCTGGAAACCGCGCACCACGCCCTTGATGGAGTGCGGCACGTCATCCGGCGCGGTTTCAAGTGGGAGAGGGGGTGGACGGCAACGGCACAGCCAGTTGCTCGCCGTCGTTGCTGCCGTTCTCCCCCTCTCCCGCTTGCGCCATGCCGTTCGTGGCGCCAGGGAGAGGGGGCCGGGGGGTGAGGCGCCGTTCCGGGACGCGAAGGACACCGTCGCGCCTCGGGCGAATACCTCCCACGCGACGCCGATGGCAGGCGCGCGCACACCGTCGCATCAAGGAGGGCTCGTCGATGGCAGCGGACCGCGATGAGAAACTCGCCCGCAACCTTGTCGAGATGGGGCTGCTCACCCCTGAGCAGCTCGACCAGGCCCACCAACACGCCGAACAGGACGCAACGTCGCTCGTGCAGGCGCTCCTGCGCCTGAACTTCGTCACCGCCCAGGACCTCGCGCGCGCCGCCGAGAGGGCGCCGGAGGCCGAGTCGAAGCCCGTGAAGCCCGATCAGGCGCCTGCCGCAGCGGGCTCGCGGCGAGCCACGCGCTCCGCCGGCAAGGCCACGCTGGACAGCTACGAGATAGATCCCGAAGCCCTGCGACACGTCCCCAAGCCCGTCGCCGAGGAGTTCCTTGCGCTGCCCATCCAGGTCAGCGAGGACCGCATCCTCGTCGCGATGGCCGATCCGGGCAATGTCTTCGCGATCGACGAGATCCGCTCCCGTACCGGCAAGCGCGTGGAGCCGATCGAGATCGATGAGGTCGAGCTGCGCAATGCCATCGAGCAGTACTACGCGTCGCGCGCCCGCTCGCAGGTCTCGATGGAGGGCACCACCACCGACCTCGAGATGAGCATCGGCGGCAGCGAGTTTGCGGGGGAGATGGACCAGAAGCTCGTGGAGATGCTCGACCAGGCGCCGGTGGTGGCGATCGTCGAGCAGATCCTCAAGGAAGCCGTGCGTATGCGCGCTTCCGACATCCACATCGAGCCGCGCGCCGAGAACGTGCGCGTGCGCTACCGAGTGGACGGCCAACTCATGACCTTCACGACGCTGCCGAGTGACATGCAGCGCTACGCGATGTCGCGCATCAAAATCATGGCGGGCGCGGACATCTCCGAGACCCGCGTGCCGCAGGACGGCCGCTTCGCCACGAACGTGGACGACCGCCCGATCGACGTCCGCGTCTCCACGCTGCCGACCTACTGGGGCGAGAAGGCCGTGCTGCGCCTGCTGGACAAGTCCCGCGCGCTGGTGTCGCTCAACCAGCTCGGGATGGGCCAGGAGAGCATGCAGACGTGGGAGAAGCTGCTGCACACCCGCCAGGGCATGGTGCTCGTCACCGGCCCCACGGGCTCGGGGAAGTCCACAACGCTCTATGCATCGCTGCACACGATCAACGATGAGACCAAGAACATCACCACCGTGGAGGACCCGATCGAGTATCAGGTCTCGGGCGTCAATCAGACGCAGGTCCACCCGCGCATCGACCTGACCTTCTCCACCGCCCTGCGTCACATCCTGCGCCAGGACCCGGACATCATCCTGATCGGTGAGGTGCGCGACCTGGAGACCGCCGAGATGGCCTTCCGCGCCTCGCTGACCGGCCACCTTGTGCTCACCACTCTGCACACCAACGACGCCCCCTCCGCCGCCGCGCGCCTCGTGGACATGGGCGTCGAGCCCTACCTGATCGGCTCCTCGCTCATCGGCGTGGTGGCTCAGCGGCTCGTGCGGCGCATCTGCCCGCGCTGCCGCGAGGAGATCGAGCCGACAGAGATCGAGCTTGAGCGCCTCGAACTCAAGCCCGAGCAGGCGAAGAAGCTCAAGTTCCACCACGGCCGCGGATGCGCAATGTGCCGCAACACGGGCTACTCCGGCCGCATTGGCGTCTACGAACTGATGGAGATGACGCCCGAACTGCGCGAGGCGATCGCGAGCGGCTCGAACTCGTCGGAGATCCGCCGCGTGGCACTGCGCGGGGGGATGCGCAGCCTGAAGTACGACGGTCTGGCGAAGGTCAACGCGGGCATCACCACCGCATCCGAAGTCATCACGCTGCTGTTCATCGGTGAGGAGAACTGAACGGCGCCCCTCCCCCCGGCCCCCTCCCCCTGCCGCCGCAAACGGCGCGGCGGGGCGGGAGAGGGGGAGGAAGGCAACGGCAGCGAACGACGGCGAGCAGCAGGGAGAGAACCATGCGCAACGTCCGTTACGAGGAGCTGCGTCCGCATCAGATCGTGGAGGAACGCGAGGCCTGCTCGCTCGCCTGGCTGCCGATCGGCGGCCTTGAGTGGCATGGCGAGCACAACCCCGTCGGCGTGGACACGCTCGGCGCCAACGCCGTCGCGATCCGCTGCGCCGAGAAGCTCGGCGGCCTGCGCTTCCCGCCGCTGTACTACGGCGAGAACCGCGAGGCCTACCTGATGGAGACCGACCACGATCCGGGAGGGCTCATCAAGCAGAAGATGGCCCTGCCCGAAGAGAACTTCGCGCCAGGCTACATGGGCCGCTCGGTGCAGGAGCAGGACCGCGCGTACCTGGAGCTGCTCATCCACATCATGCGCGAGATCAAGTCGCTGGGCTTCCCGCTGATCACGATCATCGCCGGGCACTACCCGCTGCGTCACCACGCCGCCTCGGCCGCCGAGTGGTTCAGCGTCATGTGCCGCCCGGCCCGCGCGTGGGGCACGAGCGGCTTCGAGCTGGTCCGCGCGCAGAACCCGCACATCGGCGATCACGCGGGCGCGTGGGAGACCTCGATGATGATGGCCGCCTGCCCGGGCCTGACCGACCTCTCTCGCCTGCCCGAGGACCCGGAGACGAAGCCGATCGGCGTCAGCGGGCGTGACCCGCGCGAGCACGCCTCCGCGGATTTCGGTGAGGAGGGCCTTGCGCTCATCGTGGACGCGATCGCCGCCCGCACCGCGCAGATCGCGGAGGAGATGGGTCTCCCGTGCGCATCACAACCCTCGTAGTACTGATTCTGCTCGCCCCTGGAGGCGCCGCCATGGCCGCGGAGAACCTCGTCGCGAACGCATCCTTCGAGAGCGCAGACGCCGTGGACCTCGTCGCCGATGGTTGGGTGACGCGCGAAGGCATTCCTGTCGAGCGCCGCGCGGATGGCGGCCACTCCGGCGACGCGTATGTGCGCTTCCTCGACGATGACGCGAAGCGGAGCCAGTTCCTCGAGTGCGCGCGCATCCCCGCGCGGCCCGGTGGATCGTACACGGCCTGCGCGTGGCTGCGCACCGAGGACACCTGCGCGCCGGGCGTCTACGTCAACTTCTACGATCAGCTCGGCGAGCGCGTCGCGCACAAGTATGAGCGCGCGACCGGCCCCACCGACGGCTGGGTGCAGGTGAGCGTGAGCGAGGTCGCGCCCGAGGACACCTGGGAGGTCGCTGTGTGCGTGTACGCCTACACCGGCGACGTGGGCGTCTTCGACGCCGATGACGCCGAGCTGACCGTCGAGGGCGGCGCCGAGCCGGGCTCGGCCGGCGTCGAGCGCGCGCAGCCTGGTGAGCGCGCAGCGTATGAGATCGGCGACCGGTTGGAGCTGTTCGTCGATGACTTCCTGCTCGACGCGATGAGTGGCGCGGTTGAGCGAAGGCTGCACCACCCCGAGCCGCGCGAGGTCATCCTGCAGCTCGACCGGCCGTGGGAGGGCGACACCTGCGCGTACTTCGTCGTGCTCCGCGACGGCGACCGCGTGCGCCTCTACTACCGCGGGCAGGCCGCGGAGGGGAGCGCCGGCCAGGTCTGCTGCCTCGCGGAGAGCCCGGACGGCATCACCTTCGAGCGCGTGAACGCGGGCGTGGTGGAATTCGACGGCTCCACGGACAACAACATCGTCTGGCAGGGCGTGGCCGCGCACAACTTCACGCCCTTCGTGGACACGAAGCCCGGCGTCCCCGCCGACGAGCGCTACAAGGCCGTCGGCTACTCTCACGCGGGCAAGGGCCTTGGCGTCTTCGGCTCACCCGACGGCGTGCACTGGCGCGAGCTGCTCGACCACCCGGCGATCACCGACGGCGCCTTCGACTCGCAGAACCTCGCGTTCTACGACCCGCTGCGGGGCCTCTACGTGGACTTCCACCGCAAGGGCCGCGACGGCGTGCGCGACATCATGACCTGCACCAGCGAGGACTTCCGCACCTGGACCGATCCGGTCTTCGTCGAGTACGCCGACGCGCGCAAGGAGCACCTCTACACGAACGCGATCATCCCGTACCCGCGCGCGCCGCACATCTACCTCGGCCTGCCGGGGCGCTTCGTGCCGGGCCGCACGAAGATCCCCGAGCACGGCAACCCGGGCGTGAGCGACGCGATCCTCATCAGCAGCCGCGACGGCCTGAACTTCCAGCGCTGGGAGGAGGCGTTCATCCGGCCCGGCATGGAGCCGCAGGTTTGGACCGAGCGCAACATCTACCCCGCGTGGGGGATGATCGAGACCGCCCCCGGTGAGCTGTCCGTCTACTGGACCGAACACTACCGCCATCCGACGATGCGCCTGCGCCGCGGCACGATCCGCACGGACGGCTTCGCCTCAGTCCACGCGGGCGCCGATCCGGGGGAGGTCCTCACGCGCCCGCTGGTCTTCGATGGCGAGCGGCTCGTGGTCAACTACGCCACCGACGCGGTCGGCTGGCTGCGCTTCGAGCTGTGCGAGCCCGATGGGACGCCGATCGAGGGCTTCACGATGGTCGATTCGGAGCTGCTCTTCGGCAACGAGATCGAGCATGAGGTCATGTGGGCGGGTGGGGGAGACGTGAGCGCCCTCGCCGGACGGCCCGTGCGACTGCGCGTGCGCCTGGAGAACGCGGACCTCTACTCGATCCGCTTCGCGCCGGGGGAGTAACGGGCGGCCCGCGCGCTCGTGTGCGGCGTGGGGCGTGAACAACGCGTCGCGCTTTGTCGAGCGGTCAGGTGAGATTTTCGCGCGCGCATGGAGGTCCCGCCTCGTCTATGGCGAAATGCTGGACGCCTGCTCACACTCTCTGGGGGGGCGACGTCTCAGAGGTGCCTCCATGCGCTACGCCCTCGTCGTGCTGGTGCTACTCGCGGTCGTTCCCGCCAACGCGCAGAACGCCTGGTCGTTCGAAGCGCGCTCGCTTGCGATGGGCAACGTAGTCGTGCCGGTCGCCAATGACTCCGCGTCATGGCTGCAGAACCCCGCGGGCCTGCCGTGGATGCGGCCCAGCGGCGTTGAATCTCAGGACGCCACCTCACGCGTCTCGGCCACCACGGACCTCGGGGGCGATGCCGACACGATCGGCGTCAACTACTCAGCCCGCGATGAGGAGATGCGGCGGGGCTGGGGCGCGGGCTACTGGGAGCTGGGGAAGTACGAGGTCGCCCCGATGGTCTCGCTGGCGATCGAGCGCTTCGGCGCGGGCTACGGAACGCGCGTGACCGACGAACTGAGCGTCGGCTTGACGGTCGCGCAGGTTGACTTCGACTGGACGCTCCCGGTGATGATGTACCCCTTGGTGTCGGCGAATGCAATCAATGCCTACCAGGGCAAAGAGACGATCTTCGACCTCGGCCTGATGTACCGGCAGCTCACAGGCGACGCGGAGGTCAAGTGGGCGGTCGTCGGCCGCGACCTGGCGGACAGCATGACCTTCACCATCGATGCGGGAGCCTCTGTCGCCTCGAACGGCGTGCTCGTCGGAGTGGAGATGCGCGATGCCACCGATGAAGTGAACAGCATCTTCAACGTCGGCGCCGAGTGGCGGCCCCGGCAGGAGCCGCGCCTGACGGTGCTCGCGGGCCTCGCCGACGGCAACACAACCTACGGCCTCGGTTGGGACTTTGACCGTTGGTCCATCTCCATCGCGCGCCAGCACCTCGACTGGAACACGGCGGCCGCGGTGTCGGTAGCCGGCTCGTTCTGATGGCAGAGGCGCCGCAGGGGGGTGACGGTGCGCAGGGCCTGCCCGACGATGGCCGGCTGACGCTGGCGAACATGCGCCGGCGGTTGGCGGGCAAGCCCTGGGGCCGGCTCGCGGACCTCATCGCGGGGCTGATGATGCTCAGCTTCAGCGCGCTCGGCTACATCTACGCCGGTCGCGCGCCGGGCCTCGACCCAATCACCGTCTGGCCCTTCATGCTCTGGGCCGGGCTGTACATCGCGGTGGGGATTGTGCTCTCGCCACTCCTGCGCTGGCGACGGACGCTGCTGGTGGTCGGCTTCCCGCTGCTGACGGCGCTGCTGCTGTGCGAGGAGCCGCGCTACCTCCTGCGGCCGCTCTGGCACGACCCCTCGCGTGAAGTCAGCGCCGCCGCGGAGCGCCACGAGCTCTTGCGCGTCGTCACGCTCAACTGCGGCAGCGGCAGCGAGGCGGCGGTGCACGACGCGCTCGGGCTCGATCCGGACATCCTCCTGCTGCAGGAGATCCCGGGAAGCTTCGCACTCGACCGGATGCTCCCCGAAGGCTGGCAGCAGGCGGGCTGGGGCGACTGCGCGGTGCTCGTGCGTGGCGAGGTGTACGCCGACGAGCACTCGCGCTATCTCGCGCATGAGATGCACGTGGTGCGCGCGGTGCCGGCGGGCCTCGCCGAGCCGACGCCGATCACGGTGATCTCGACGCACCTCGTGCAGCCGTCACTGCGCACTAACATCCTGCGGCCGGGGGTCTGGCGGAACGCGGTGTCACTGCGCGAATCGCGCGTGAGGACCATCGAGAACTTGCTACACGAGCGCGACCGCTACGGCGACGACCTGCCGGTCATCATCGGCGGCGACTTCAACGCGGGCGATCTCGATTCGCTGCTGCCTCCGCTGGCGGCCAACGGCCTGACGGACGCCTTTGGGGCTGTGGGCACGGGCTGGCCGAACACGATCACTGCTGGCTTCCCCATCGAGCGCATCGACTACGTCTGGGTGGACGAGCGCTTCGAGCCGCTCGACGGCCGCGTGATCTTCACACCCAACTCCGACCACCGGATGGTGGTGGTCGATGTTGCGCTGAAGTAGGGAGGTGACTTCACACTACTTGACTGGCTTGAGGAACTCCATCAGTTCGCCGTATGCGTCCGTGTTCTCGACCTCTCGCACGAGGTCCATGATCTCCTGGGCAACATCCTTCATGTTCTTCCGTTGGCTGGAGGACAGCTTCTGCAGGTTGTGGTAGGCAAGCTCTTCTCCCCAGTCGCCGTACCTGCGCAGAGCACTCACTGCGCGGCGCACGGTCACATCCGAAAGCGCGAACTTGCGCATGACGTCGCGCACGGCGAACTCCAGTTCACCCTCTTCCCATGCCTTCCGCACGTATGTGAATGCCTGGAACTCGTCGTCCCGCAGATCGCTCAGTTGCGAGGCGAACTCCGAGATGCGCTCCGTCAGGAAGATGACTGGGGCCTCCTGCAAAGCCAAGAGTTCGCTCATCATATCTGTACCGTCAACGGGCTGGCCCTCCCAATACAGGTCGATGATGTAGAGCTTCACCCGCCCCGGGTTGTCACCCACCCACTGAACTGCGTTCCGGTACTGCGCCACCTCAACCAGTTGCCCGAGTTCGAACTCGTCCTCGAGCCCGGCAAGTCCGTTCTCGAGGCGCTCGCGAACGCGGGGCAGGTCCTCGTCCTCGAGCCACAGAACTACGCTCCCGCTATCCGCGGTCATCGGGCATCCGACCTCTCAGGTTGATCGAGCAGGAGTCTGCAGGTGAACTCACGCGACTGGGGGTTATACTCGAATTCGACTACGCCGTCCAAGAACTCCTCGACGAGCTCAACAACTATCGCTCTCCCACTCATCTCACCAGGAAATGTGACGCCCACATCCCGCTCGGTGAGGTTGACAGCTGTAAGTTCGAGTCGTCCATCGGCCCGCCCAAAGAGGCTCAGTGTAGCGCGCACCACCCCGGACGCGTCCGGCTTCCCGTGCTTGATGATGTTGCCGATGATCTCGTTCCACACGATCGCGCAGTATGTCACAAGACGGCGGTCCATGATGATCCCCCGCTGCATCTCGTGCTTGGCCTCGAAACGGGGGGAGAACGCGTCGAAGCGAGAGCGGGCGAGGTCCTCGAGTGTGGCGCCCAGGTCCGCCACGCCCTGTCGGTCGCCGAGATTGCGGAAGTGAGGAAGTCGCAGGTCGAGCGCTTCGTTCACTCCACGCGTACCCGCAAGCCAGATCTGCACCTCCCTCAGAGCCCTGCCGAGCGCCTCTTGATCGTACCGGCTCATATCGCGTGCGTCCTGCAGGAGATCGGCCCCCACGCGCACTTCCGACAGGCTCCGCAGGTCTCCCGCATGTCGATGGGCCATGTCCTTCAGGAGCAGCTCCACGCTTCTGTAGTGTTCCACGCTCTCAGTGATCACATCCGCCAGACAGAGCAGCAACTCCTCGTCCATCGGCATGTACCGGTGCCAGTTGGGCGCCTCGTCTCGCTTGCGCCTGACACGCAGTACACCGACGGGGCCGTCATCACCGTGCAACAACAGCGGCGCGCCCATGTACTGGGTCGTCGCTCGGTCCGTGTGCTCCCTGAATGGGCACGCCTGGGACCAGTCGAGGGGCATGTCCGCGTCAAGCACTCTGCTGAGGCGCTCGAGTTCTTTCGCATCCCCAACTTGGTTCACCCTGAGGACGCGTCGCAGCTTCGCGGTGGCGCCGGTGAGGCCCTTGCCCAACTCGTAGTGCGTCGGCGCGCCCGTCTCTACGTTGTGGGCAACCAGGTTGAGCCCGTTGCCATCAGCCGTCGCCGCGTAGATGTCGCATCCCTCAGAGTCGAACACGTCCGCGACGATACGCACCGCCTGATCGAGGAACGCGTCGGCTGAGAGGCAGAGATTCGCCTGCTGGCGGAGAGCGTTCTCTGTCATCAAGCGGCGTCGAGACAACTCGCTCTCAATGGCAAAGGAGGCCTGGTGAGCGAGCACGCGAAGCACTAGCGATTCCAGTTCGTAGGCTGCGGCGCTTACAGATTCGCGGAAGAACACGTCGATGATGCCCACCGGCTCCGTGCGGCCCTTGGGTACCGCAATTGGCGTGGCAACGAGAGATTTGAATCCTTGATGCGCACAGTATCCGGAAGTGTAGAGTTTTGGGCTTGTCTCCCGTGATTGGTCTCGATAGGTGTCCTCATACCACTGCTCCCTATGGATGTCCTCATACCAGCGCTGTTCCCCTGCCAGCATCACCGCATGAGTCACTGGGAGCGGGCCGTCGAGTCCCTCATCGCATCCCATTGCATAGTCGTCAGCGACGTATGCCACGGGCTCGTTGCGGGCAGCGGCGAGAACCATCTCTTCGCGCGCGGCATCCCATATCCAGACGCAAACGGCGCATCCTTCATACTCCACAATGGGAGGATGCTGGTCGACAGGCAGGTCCGGGGGCGGAACATGGAATGCAGCGGCGACGGCGTCCGCGATCGCTTCGAACACCGGCTTCAGCCCTCGGGCCTCCCAGAGCGCCCGATAGCTCGCAACGATCTTCTCTAGGTAGTGCTCCGCAATTCCTCGAGACATATCGGTCGACTGCTCCTTCGGCACGCCTCTAGCGCGTCGGCGGTGGGTGCCTCCGCCCCTCTTCGCCGCCCTCTCCTCGGGCAGTAACAGGTTGAGCCGCAGACGGTCGGCGCCGGAGCGTCCCCGGAAGACCGTCCGCGGCTGCAGAAGTCATGCTGCTCACATGAGGTGCTGGGTGTACGCCTCTAGCAGGTGGATAGCTAACCACACGAGATAGGGGCCGCACAGGAGGTAGCACACACAGACAGTTACGCGTGCCATGTCTGCCGTAGACATTGGCCTCGCCGCTTTCCCAGCCGGCGCCAACGGGCAACGGGGGCAGTGGCAGGTCCGGGAGCCGACCTCGTGACTCCGAATCGCCAGCAGGCGCCGCCTTGGCATCTGGAGGATGGAAGCCGATCATTGATCCCATCCCCGCGGTCACGATACGTCATAGCCATTATACCACTGCCGTCCCCTAACGCAAACACTGCCTGGCAGATGGCAGACTCCAGCACCCGCCGCTATCGGGATCCGTCTCTCTCTTCCGTCTCCCCTACGTATTCCCCGAGTTCAGCACGATCGTCTCGCCGATGACCGCCGAGGCGTCGTCTGATGCGAGGAAGACCGCGACGCGCGCGACTTCCTCGGGCAGCGTGAGCCTGCCCAGCGGCAGGTTCGGGCGCTCCAGCGGGTCGCCCTCGTGCCAGTTGCTCATCTCCGTGGCGACCGGCCCCGGGCCGATGCCGTTCACGCGCACGCCTTTGCCGGCCCACTTCTGAGCGAGGCCGCGCGTGAGCCCGCGCACGCCCCACTTAGACACGCCGTAGATGGAGTTGCCGCCGCGGAACGCGTAGTCCGAGGCGACGTTGACCACCGCCCCGCCCTCGCGCCTCATCAGCCGCGCCGCCTCACCGGTGATGAACCAGACGGCCTTGAGGTTCGTGTCGATCACGTAGTCCCAGTCGGCCTCGGAACCCGCGTGGTCGGGGAGGTGATGCACGCCCGCGTTGTTGACGACGATGTCGAGGCCGCCCAGCGCCTCCTGCGCCTCCAGCAGCCGCTCGCGGGCCACGGCGACGTCGCTGACATCCCACGCCATCGCGTGGCACTTGCGTCCGAGCGCCTCGACCTCCGCGCGTGCCTCCGCGAGCGCCTCAAGCGTGCGCGCGGTGATCGCGACATCCGCGCCCTGCTCGGCAAACGCGGTGGCGATCGCCCTCCCGATCCCCCGACTGGCTCCCGTCACGAGCGCTCTGCGTGCGTTTAGTCGCATGAGCGTGGCTCCATTCGTCGGACAACCGTGGGACAGGCTTTCCAGCCTGTCAATGAATTCTGTTGCTTTACCGTGACAGGCTGGAAAGCCTGTCCTACGCAACGACAACGACTGACGACTACGGCAGCTCGAAGTTGTGCTCCGGCTCCCACCCGAGCACTTCGCGCGCCAGTTCGATCGTGTACCACTCAGTGATCCCCCGCGGGTCGAACGTCTCGTCGTCGATGTACGCGCCGATCCCCGGATACAGCTCCTCCAGGCAACCGCGCCGGTCGGCGAAGAAGCGCAGTGGCTGGATGCGCGCCAGCGGGCTGTCCGCGGTCACCAGGAACGCGCCGTGACGCACCGTCTCGCACTCCAGCGCCGCCACGTGCGCGCTCGCCACGTCCCGCACCTCCACCATGCACGAGAGCAGCCGCCACGTGTCCGGGAATGCGGTCGTCTCGTCGCAGATGAAGCCCGGGCGCAGCACGATCGCGCTGAGGCCGCAGCGCTCGATGGCGAAGCGGCAGATCGCCTCACCAAGCGCCTTGCTCTGGCCGTAGAGGTCGGCGGGGCCGCGGGGGATCGCCTCGTCGATCGGCAGGTAGGCCGGCGGCACGCTCTGACCGTGGCCGGTCGCGCTGATCGAGGACGTGAAGACCAGCCGCCGCACGCCCGCGCGCACCGCCGCGTCCACCACGTTCTGCGTCCCCATCACGTTGATCTCGAACATCGCGTGGTCACCGAGCGCGCGCCAGTTCGCGCCGTGGATCGCCGCCACGTGCATCACAGCGTCCATGCCCTCGCAGGCTCGAAGTGCGTCACCTCATGCCGCTCGGCCAGCATCGGCGCGAGCCGCTTCCCGACCAGGCCACTTCCGCCTGTCAGCAGGACCTTCATGCCGCGTCATCCTCGCTCTCTTCACGCGTCGCCAGCTCCGGGCCATTCGGCGGCGGCGTGATGTGCCAGCGGATCGCGTTCACCGGGCAGACGCGGATGCAGGTGCCACAGGCGAAGCAGTCCTGCGGGGCCTTGTGCCCGCGCCGCAGGCCTCGGATGGAGAAGTTCGGGCACGCGCGCTCGCAGCGCAGGCAGTCGATGCAGGTCTTGAGGTTCACGCGCGGCTTGGTGAGCGCGATCCGCTCCGCGACCCACGAGAGCAGCCCGAATGGGCAGAAAAAGCTGCACCACGGGCGGTAGACCCACACGCTTGCGACCAGCACCGCAGCGGCCACGATGACCGCCCCGATCGCGCCGAGCCGGAAGATGCGGAACGGGTCGATCGGCTCGAGGATATCCGTTCCGTAGCCGAGGGCGGCGATCGCGATCAACAGAAAGAAGCCCACGCGGAAGGTGTTGCTCAGCGCGAACGGCGGCTTCCATTTCTTCGTCGGAATGTGCCAGATCGCGTCCTGTAGCGTCCCGAACTGGCAGCACCAGCCGCAGAAGAGCTTGTTGCCGATGATGCCCATCAGCAGGAAGCCGGCGAAGGCGATCAGGCGCGGCAGGAAGACCACGCCCGTTTCCGCGTAGAGCATGATCCCGTCCTTGATCGTCCCCGGCGCATTCGGCTCCACGCCGAGCCACACGCCGAAGATCGCCACCGCCGCCAGCAGCATGAGCACGCGCACCAGCGGGCGGACCTTCGTGAGCATCAGCATCAGCAGTGCGCCGACGAAGAAGACCACCCAGAGGATGAACTTGAGCCGGATCTTCCCCCAGTCCTTGCTCGCGGCCTCGGCCTCAACCGCGCTCTGGCCCTCCAGCGGCGGCTCGCCCTCGGGCACGCCCATCGCCACACCGGCGCCGCTGGCCTCCGCGGCTCGCAGCGTCTGCATTGCCCGCTGCAGGTCCCGCAGCGCCAGGCCACTCGCCTTCAGCAGCCGCCCGGTCTGCTCGGAGAGATCGGCATCCTCGGGCAGGCCGACCTCCGCGGCGAGTGCCTGCGCATCGATGCCCTGCCCCTGGGCGAGCTCCGCAAAGGGCATCGTCAGAGCTGCGTTGGGGTCCATCTGCTGTGCACACGCCGCGCCCGCTGTCAGCGCTATCAGCAGCAGCGTGATTGCTGTCGTTCGCGACGTCATTCTCGCGCCTCCCGCGTCCACGGCTGTCGGTCCGTGCCTAGATTGTGCATCGGGCGCCCGAATTCCTTCAGCCAGAGGGAGAGAGGGACAGCGGGAGCGCGCTGCGAATACACCGCTGGAGTGCAGCCGCGCGAGAGGAGACGCTGGGCGTGGTGTTCGGTTGGCCGCAATGAGTCGTTGGGGAGGCCGCCCCCAGCGGCGGCCTGTGCCGTTGACGTGGTCGTCCTCCGTCAAAGAAGGGGAGGAGCGGCTGACAGGCAGGATGCCTGTTCTACAAACGACGGAGAAGCAGGTCCCCTTGTGCGCGCGTGGAAACACCATTCGCGCAGTGCCGACTCACGGCGGCGCGCGCCGCCGCTCAGGTATCCGCTCGGGAGGGTCATGCGATGGATCAGATCAATGTCGGTCTCGTCGGCTACAACTTCATGGGCCGTGCTCACTCCAACGCTTACCGCCAGGTCCCGTTCTACTTCCCGGAGCTGCAGGCCGCTCCGGTGATGAAGGTCCTCTGCGGCCGGACGAAGGAACGCGTGGACGCATGCGCTGAGCAGTTCGGCTGGGAGGAGACGATGTACGACGTCGATGAGATGCTCGCGCGCGACGACATCGACCTCGTGGACATCACCGCGCCCAACAACCAGCACGCGGAGCTTGCCATCAAGGCCGCCGAGGCGGGCAAGCACGTCTTCTGCGAGAAGCCTCTCGCGACCAGCATCGAGGACGCCGAGCGCATGGTCAAGGCCGTCAAGGACGCGGGCGTCATCAACATGATCTGCCACAACTACCGCCGCGCCCCGGCCATCTCATTCGCGAAGAAGATGATCGAGAACGGCGACCTTGGCGAGATCTACCACTGGCGCTCGCTCTACCTGCAGGACTGGCTGATGCCGCCGGACGTGCCGATGATGTGGCGCGTGCAGAAGGACATCGCGGGCTCGGGCTCGCTCGGCGACCTGATGGCCCACTCGATCGACCTCGCGCTGTGGCTACTGGGCGATATCGACTCGGTGTCCTGCACGATGGAGACTTTCATCGACGAGCGCCCGCAGCTCGACAGCTTCGACACCGGCTTGGGCGGCAAGGCCGCTGCGGACGCGCCGATGGGCCACGTGGACGTGGACGACGGCGTTATCGCGCTCTGCCGCTTCGGCAACGGGGCGCTTGGCACGATGGAGGCGACACGCTTCGCCGCCGGGCACAAGAACTCCAACTGTTTCGAGGTCAACGGCTCGAAGGGCTCGCTGCGCTTCGACCTCGAGCGGATGAATGAGCTTGAGTACTACGACTGCGAGGACCCCGGCGACCGCACCGGCTTCCGCCTGATCCAGGCGACGGACGACTCGCACCCGTACATGGGCCTGCCGGGCGGCGCGGGGCCGCGCTTCTGGCCGGTGGCGCACATCATCGGCTACGAGCACACCTTCATCAACACGGTCTTCGACCTCTGCCAGTCGGTCGCGACGGGCGAGCCGGCGTGGCCGAGCTTCGAGGACGGCCTGGCGACGCAGAAGGTCCTCGCGGCCTGCGAGCTGGCCTCCGCCGACGGCATGTGGGTCAACGTGTAGCCGTTGTCGTTCGGAGCGACGCATGGAGACCGCAAGCGGTCTCGCGTCGTCTGGATGCGTCGGCCGTTCGCCGTTGCCGTCCGTCGTTTGTAGGACGGGCTTCCAGCCCGTCGCTGTAGAAGTTGTGCGTTCACATCCGATCCCGCAAGGAGAGCCGCCCATGACGGCCTGGACGGCAATACTGCTCGTGCTGGGAGTTTTCGTAGTACTCGGCGTGATCTTCTTCGTGGTTGCGCCGATGCTGATGCACATCGGCAAGAAGAAGCGCGGTCGATCCGACAAGAAACTCAAGAAGTGACGATTGCTAATCACCAATGAGGGAGGACCAACCATGAAGGTAGGAGCGCTTTCCGCAGCGTGGAGTGCACAGCCACTCGAGGAGGTCTGCGCGTTCTTCGCGGAGGCCGGATGCACGACCATCGAGCTCGGCTCCGGCAACTACCCGGGCAACGCGCACTGCGACCCGGCCGAACTCAAGGGCAGCAAGAAGAAGCGCGAGGAGTTCCTCGCCGTCATCGCCGATCACGGCCTCGAGATCTCCGCACTCTCGTGCCACGGCAACCCGCTGCATCCGAACAAGAAGATGGCCCAGGAGCACCACGAGGTCTGGCGCGCCACCTGCGACCTCGCGGAAAAGATCGGCGTCACCTGCGTCAACGGCTTCTCCGGCCTCCCCGCGGGCGGGCCCAAGGACCAGGTGCCCAACTGGGTCGTGGCACCGTGGCCGGAGGACCATTCCGCCGCCCTCGAGTACCAATGGGACCTTGCCATCGCCTACTGGAAGACCGAGAACAAGTACGCCGACAAGCGCGGCGTGGACTTCGGCTTCGAGATGCACCCGAACTTCCTGGTCTACAACCCGGAGACGCTCATCAAGCTCCGTGAGGCCTGCGGCGAGCGGATGTGCGCGAACTTCGACCCGTCGCACCTGTGGTGGCAGGGGATGGAGCCCGCCGCGGCCATCCGCTGGCTCCAGCAGCAGGGCGACGTCATCAAGCATTTCCACGCCAAGGACGTTGCGGTCTACGAGTGGAACGCGCGCGTCAACGGCGTCCTCGACACCAAGCACTACGGCGACGAGGTCAACCGCTCGTGGATCTTCCGCGCACTCGGCTACGGGCACGGTCCGCTGGAGTGGAACGAGCTGATCTCGACGCTGCGCATGTGCGGCTACGACGGCCCGCTCTCCATCGAGCACGAGGACTCGCTGATGACCGCCAACGAGGGCTTCCTCAAGGCCGTCAAGTTCCTCAAGAACGTCGCCATCCACGAGGCGGCCGGCGAGATGACCTGGGCGTAACGGCAGCAACGAAAGCGACGAAGGCAGCGGAAGCGACGGCGACGGCAACGGACCGCGGCGGGGGGCGGTGAGCGTCCCTCGCCGCGGGAAGATACGTATTACGCCATACGCGGGAGGTCCTACCATGCGTACGCGTACCATAGCCGTTGCAGTGTTTTTGGCGTTGCTCGTCACAGTGCAGCTCGCGGCTCAGCCCGAGATGCCGCCACCTCCGCTGGGGGAGATGCCTCCCGACATGGGCGGCGAGGCGTCCGTCGAGAAGATCGTCTTCAGCCCCGACGGCACGATGCTCTCGGCAGTGGCCGGAGGAGTTGTGAAGACCTGGGAGATCGCCTCCGGTGAGCCGGTCGAGGCCCTCGCGAGACTCGGCGAGAGCCTGCTGGCGGTCGCCTGGAACCCCGGTGGGACCACCATCGCCGTCGGTGGCGCCGACGGGATCGTGACCCTCTTCGATGCGCAGGGCGAACTGCTGCACACGCTTGAAGGGCATACCGACTACGTCCGGGACCTGGCATTCACCCCTGCGGGCAGCATCCTCGCCTCCGCCGCCGACGACGGCTCGGTGCGCCTGTGGGACGTCAACTCCGGCGAGCTGCTCCGGGCGCTGGACGGCCATCCCGACTACGTGCGCTCGGTCGCCTTCGGTCCGCGCGGCCAACTGCTCGCCTCCGGCTGCGACGACGGCACGGTTCGGCTTTGGGATGCCGTCGAGGGTTCGCTGCTGCGCGAGTTGACAGGGCATACCGACTACGTGCGCGCAGTGGACATCAGTCCCGACGGGACCCTCATAGCGTCCGGCAGCGATGATACGTCGGTCCGGCTCTGGAACGCCGTCACGGGTGAGGAGGTCGCGGTGCTGGCGGAGCACGTGGACTGGATCCGCGACCTCGCCTTCAGCCCCGACGGCAGCGTCCTCGCCTCGGGAGGCGACGACGCGGTCGTGTACCTGTGGGACGTGAAGTCCCACGAACCCATCCGCTCGCTGCAGGCCACGGGCTGGGTGACTGCCCTGGCGTGGGGGCCCGATGGGGCGCGCATCACCACCGGCGCCGTGGACGGTGTCGTGTCGTTGTGGGATGCCGCCGATGGCGCTCTGCTGGCCTCGGCGGGAGGCAGGGCCCCGGCGCTGCTCGCGTTGGCGCTGAGCCCTGACGGGCAGACGCTGGTGGCGTGCTCGGGCACTGATAGGCTGCTCCTGTGGGACCTGACGAGCGAGGAGACGCTCGCCCGCACGGTGCAGGTCCAGGGCATAAGCGTCGCCGCGCTTGCCTTCAATCGCAGCGGCAACCGTATCGCCGCCGGGGGGTACGGCCCCGAGGTGGCGCTGATCGAGTCCGCAAGCGGCAAACTGGTGCGCACGTTGGACGCCCCGCAGTCCGTCATCGCGCTGCAGGTGGACCGGCGCGGACGGCTGTGGGCCGCGAGCCCGGACGCCACGTTGACCGCGTGGGACATGGCCGAGGGGGCGATCATCAGACAGGTAAGCGGCTCGAAGCACTCGGTCATGGTGCTCGACACCAACTCCGGCAGCGTCGTGACCAGCACGCAGCGAACAGGGGAGATCTCGGCCGCCACGTTCCGCCAGGACGGCAGCAGGGCGTTCGTCGGTTCCGAGGAGGACCGGACGCTGTGCGTGGCTCTCTCACGCGATGGTCGTCTGCTCGCGACCGGGAGCGCGGATGGGAGCGTGCAGCTCGGCAACGCGGGCGCGCTCAACGGCGTCACCCTCGAGGGCGAGCCGCACTGGGACTACGTCCGCGGCGTTGCGTTCAGCCCCGACGGGAAGCTGCTCGCGTCTGCCAGCGACGACGGCACCGTCAAGCTCTGGTCGGTCAAGCGACGACACCTGCTGCGCACCCTCGAGGGGCACACCGACTGGGTGCGCGCCGTCGCGTTCATCGACAACGACCGCCTCGTCTCCTGCGCGGACGATGGCACCGCACGCATCTGGAGCGCCCGGAGCGGCGACGAGTTGCGCGTGCTCAACTCCATGCGCCCGACCGCGGGGAAGCTCGTCGCGCCCTAGTAGCGCCCGCGCGAGACGTCCGGGACGGTCAGCCTGGAACGGCAGGGCTTCCGCTGCTCGTCACTGCATTGCGCGCGCACAGGCATCCTGCAGCGCCGGCAGCGCTCGGTCGCAGAACGCGGGGCCCGCGGCCCTGCGTGGCTGCGTCAGCACCGACCCGCGTTTGCCGATCAACCTGCGGACCGAGCTCCCTCGCCCCGCCCCTCTTACCGACGCCGGCGTGGACGCGATGGTCGCCGAAAACCTCATCGTCGAGGCGCACATCTCACCACATTCACGGCACTCGATGCGCAAGTTCGCGGGGTTGCCGGGCAGGAGTCCGATGTGCTACAATCGAAGATAAGTGTCGTGCGCGTTAATTCGCAGACCTTGTATACACGTATATCCGACTGCAGGGCGACCCTCACACGACCGGAACTGACGAGGCGCCCGACGGGGAGCAAATACCGATGGAGCAGTTGATCTACCTCGACGGAAACCTGGTTGAGCGCGATCAGGCGAAGCTGTCCGTGTACGACCACGGACTGCTCTACGGAGACGGTGTCTTCGAGGGCATACGCGCGTACCACGGACGCGTCTTCAGGCTCGATCAGCATATCAAGCGCCTCATCCGCTCCGCGCGGGCGATCATGCTGGACATCCCGCTGAGCCACGAGGAGCTTGTCGAGGCGACCGTCGAGACCTGCCGCGCCAATGATATCCGCGACGGATACATCCGCCTGGTCGTCACCCGCGGCGTGGGCGACCTCGGGCTCGACCCGCGCAAGTGCTCCGACCCGAGCGTCTTCATCATCGCCGCCAATATCCAGCTCTACCCCAAGGAGCTGTACGAGACGGGGCTGCCCCTGATCACGTGCTCGACGCGGCGCAACTCGCCCGCGAGCCTCGATCCGGGCATCAAGTCCCTGAATTACCTCAACAACATTCTGGCTAAGATCGAGTGCATTCAGGCCGATGTAGAAGAAGGCATCATGCTCACCAACGGGGGCATGGTCTCCGAATGCACGGGCGACAACATCTTCGTCGTCTCTGACGGCGAGCTGGTGACGCCTCCGGTTGAGGCCGGGATCCTCGACGGTATCACGCGAACCGCCGTCATCGAGTGCGCCCAGGCCGAGGGCATCACGGTCTCGGAGCGGATGTTCCCGATCACGGAAGTCTACACCGCGGACGAGTGCTTCCTGACCGGAACCGCGGCCGAGCTGGTGCCCGTCGTAAGGGTCGATGGACGAAGCATCGGCGACGGGAAACCTGGAGAGACCACAAGACGTCTACTAAACAGGTTCCGCGACCTTACAGAGTCCGAGGGAACGCCGATATACGACTAAACGGCGCCCGATCCGGGAATGATGTCCTGTGGTGGTGGACGCGCGGCGCACCGGCGCGCGCTGCAGCCGCGGCCGCGCGGAGTCCCCGTGGGGGCAACCAGACCTTCTTTTCTGTGCGCTGACAGGCGGACCGTCCTGCGGGGCGGAGCGAGACATGGTCCTGGGTCCGTGATCGCGGAGCCATCTTTCATTCCGGCGCACGCTTCATAATAAGGAGCCGAACGCAGCATGGAATTGTGGCAACGCTTCACACATCGCGCCCGCCGAGCCATCCTCATCGCCCATGATGAGGCCTCGCAGATGCGCATGCACCTGATCGGCACCGAGCATCTGCTGCTGGGCCTCATTCGCCTGGGCGAGGGCATGGCGGCCGAAATCCTGCGGTCGCTCAACGTGGATCTCGGACAGCTCCGCGCAGACCTGCGGCGCAACATAGACATGGGTTCGGAAGACCAGCCGTCCAACGAGATCTCGTTCACTCCCGAGGCCCAGCGCGTGCTGCAGCTCGCGTACGGGCAGGCCCGCGAGCTGAGCGATCATCACATAGGCACCGAGCACATCCTGCTGGGCCTGGCGCGTGAGGGCCGCGGCGCGGCCTACCGCACGCTGCGCCGGCACAACGTGGATGCCGCTCGCGTGCGCACCGCGATCCTGAACCTCGCTCGGGGCGAGTCGGAGGCCGAGGAGAGCGCGACGCCGACGCTCGATCACTTCAGCCGTGATCTGACGCAGCTCGCCCGCGAGGGGGAGCTCGACCCGGTCGTCGGCCGCGACGGCGAGCTCGAGCGCGTGGTGCAGATCCTGTGCCGCCGCACGAAGAACAACCCGTGCCTGATCGGCGACGCCGGCGTTGGCAAGACGGCCATCGCCGAGGGCCTCGCGCAGCGGATCTCGACGAACGACATCCCGAAGCCTCTGCACGGCCGCCGCGTCGTGGCGCTGGACCTCGCGAGCCTGGTGGCGGGGACGAAGTATCGCGGCGAATTCGAGGAGCGGATGAAGCGCGTGATGGAGGAGATCCGGGCCTCCAAGGGCGCGATAATCGTCTTCATCGACGAGCTGCACACGCTGGTGGGTACCGGCGCGGCGGAGGGTGCGATGGATGCGTCGAACATCCTCAAGCCCGCGCTGGCGCGCGGCGAGCTACAGTGCATCGGCGCGACCACGCCCGACGAGTACCGCAAGCACGTGGAGAAGACGCCATCGCTGGAGCGGCGCTTCCAGGCGGTGCGCGTCGATGAGCCCACGCCGGAGGAGGCGCTGGACATCCTCTACGGGATCAAGGCCCGCTACGAGGACTTCCACCACGTGGACCTGACGGCCGACGCGCTGAGTGCGGCGGTGGACCTGTCGAGCCGCTACATCAATGACCGGGCGTTGCCGGACAAGGCGATCGACCTGATCGACGAGGCCGGCTCGCGCGTGAAGCTGCGCCGCTACCGCGAGGAGTGCGAGGCCGAGGGCTTCGAGGCGGAGTTCTGCGCCGCGGTGGAGTCGGATGGCCCGGACATGTTCTACTTCGAAGATGACGAGGAGACGGTCGCCTTCGAAGCGGCGGACGACGAGCCGCGTCCGGAGGTACTGCGGCACGACATCGCCGAGATCGTCTCGACGTGGACGGGCGTGCCGGTCACGCAGCTCTCCCAGGAGGAGTCGCAGCGTCTGCTGAAGATGGAGGGCGCGCTGCGCGATCGGGTGATCGGCCAGGATGAGTCGATTGCCACCGTGGCCCGTGCGGTGCGGCGCGCGCGCGCGGGCGTCAAGGACCCGCGGCGGCCGATCGGCTCGTTCATGTTCCTCGGGCCGACGGGCGTCGGCAAGACGCTGCTGGCGCGAGTGCTGGCCGACTACCTCTTCGGCGACGAAGAGGCGATGGTGCGCATCGACATGTCGGAGTACATGGAGCGCTTCGCGGTCTCGCGTCTGATCGGCGCGCCTCCCGGCTACGTGGGCTACGAGGAGGCCGGGCAGCTCTCCGAGGCCGTGCGGCGCCGGCCCTACGCGGTGGTGCTCTTCGACGAGATCGAGAAGGCCCATCCGGAGGTCTTCAGCATCCTTCTGCAGATCATGGAGGATGGGCGACTGACGGACGCGCACGGCCGCGTGGTGGACTTCAAGAACACGGTCATCATCATGACCAGCAACGTGGGTGCGCGCACGATCTCGGAGACCACGAAGATGGGCTTCACCACCGAGAACATCGAGCACAGCGCGGAGCAGGAGCGCAGCGAATACGAGCGGATGAAGTCGAAGGTAACCGAGGAGCTGAAGAAGGCGTTCAGCCCAGAGTTCCTCAACCGCGTGGACGACGTCGTCGTTTTCCACTCGCTGACGCAGGAGCAGATCAGGGAGATCGTGCAGCTCGAGATCGGCTACCTGAACGAGCGCCTCGGTGAGCACCAGATCCACCTGTCGATTACGCCGGAGGTGGAGAAGGTGCTGGCGGAAAAGGGCTTCGACGCGGCGATGGGCGCCCGGCCGCTGCGGCGGCAGATACGCTCGCTCCTGGAGGACCCGTTGGCGGAGCACATCCTGGCCTGCGACGTGAAGGCGGGCTGCGAGATCCTGGCGGACCTCGATGACGATGGAAAGGTCACCTTCCGCTTCGTAGAGGTGGCGGTGACGCCGCACCCGGCCTGACAGACGAGTGTGACGTGAACGACCTCGCCGCCGGCCTGCACAGGCCGGCGGCGATTTGTCGTTCTTGGAGGGAGGACAACGGGCGCGGGCGGGGAATACAGAAGTCGCAAATACTGCACATCCGCCCGATTCTCTATTCACATGCAGGCGTACAGCCGTGTCTACGCCCGTTGACGGGCGCGGGGCGGCAGGAAGGAGCTCAGTACATGCTCATCCGCTGGTTGTGGTTCCTGTTCGTGGCGGCAATCACATTCGCATTCGTAATCGTTGGGCACTGGGTCGGCGGCATTCTTGGGGGGAGGCTTCTCGGACCGGATGCAGGTCGGGACGGGCTGCTCTTCCAGCTCGGGGTCAACGCTATTTTCGGTCTGATCGGTTTCCTGGTATCACTCTTCCTCTTCCGCAAACTGATCGGCTGGCTCCAGCACATGGAGGCGGTTCCGGTCCTCGACAAAATGGCGGCGGTCGTGGGGACAATCGTCGGTCTCGGGGCGGCGCTGCTCGCAACAGTACCGTTTGTCTCGCTCGAGTACGGACTGGGTATCCAGATATTCGCCTCGATCATCGGGGCAATCCTGGGTATCATCTTCGCAATGAGCGCCAAGGAGCAGCTCGTCTACGTCTTCCCGGGGCTCGCGCAGCTCGGCAGGAGCGTCGAGTCGGACCTGCCCCCGAATACGAAGATGCTGGACACCAACATCATCATCGATGGCCGGATCTACGACATCTGCTCGACCGGCTTCATAGAGGGACCGATCTGCATCCCCAACTTCATCCTGCAGGAACTGCGGCACATCGCGGACTCTGCCGAGGGCCTCAAGCGCGAGCGCGGCAGGCGGGGGCTGGACGTACTCAACCGGCTCAAGTCGCTGCCGGACACTGACGTGATGATCTACCACGACCCGAATCCGCCGAGGGAGCATATGGAGGTTGACGCACGGCTGGTCAACCTCGCGGCGCGCACCAACACGGCGATCATCACCAACGACTACTCAGTCAACCGCATCGCCAGCCTCGAGGGTGTGCGGGTACTCAACGTCAACGAGCTTGCGGGCGCCATGCGGCCCACCTTCCTGCCGGGCGAGGAAATCATGGTGACGATCATCAAGGAGGGTAAGGAGCCGGGGCAGGGCGTCGGCTACCTCGATGACGGCACGATGGTCGTGGTGGAACGGGCCGCGCGGATGGTCGGCGAGACGCTCGGAGTCATGGTTACGAGCGTGCTGCAGACCAACGCCGGCAAGATGCTCTTCGCCGAGGTGCGCGCGAAGAGCGAAGAGGGCGACGAAAGCAAGGGCGACTGAGCGTGTCCCAGGCCGCGGCCGTGATCGTAGCCGCGGGTCGAGGCGCCCGCTTCGGAGGGCCGCTGCCGAAGGCCTTCGTGCCGCTGAACGGCCGGCCGATGGTCGGTTGGTCGCTCGCGGCCTACGAGGCCTGCGAGGCGATCGGTGAGATCGTGCTGGTCGCCCCGGCAGACTGCCTCGACCTCGCGCAGGACGCCGCTGACCGCGGCGGCTGCGCCAAGGTGCGTGCGATCGTGCCCGGCGGCGCCGAACGGCCCGAGTCGGTGCTGGCGGGCCTCGACGCGTTGCGCGCGACTGCTCCGGAGATCGTCTGCGTGCACGATGGCGCGCGGCCGCTGATCGACGAGCCGAGCATCATGCGCTCGATCTCGGTTGCGCGCGAGCATGGCGCAGCGGTCACGGCCATACCCGCGACGGACACGATCAAGCAGTGCGCCGCCGACGGGCGCATCGAGTCCACCCCGCCGCGCTGCGACCTGCACCACGCGCAGACCCCGCAGAGCTTCCGCTACGCGCTGCTTCTCGGCGCCTACGAGCGCGCGATGGTGGCGGGCCTCGACGTGACCGATGACGCCTCGCTGGTCGAGCGCATCGGGCACCCGGTCTACGTGAGCGAGGGCCATGCGGACAACTTCAAGGTCACCACGCCCGAGGACCTCGCGCGCGCGCAGTGGCTGCTGGAGCGTCGGGAGGGGATCGAGCGCCCGCCCCTGCGCGTGGGCAGCGGCTACGATGTGCACGCGCTGGTCGAGGGCGAGGAGCTGATCCTCGGCGGCGTCAAGTTCGACTACGCGAAGGGCCTGCGCGGCCACTCCGACGCGGATGTGCTCTTCCACGCGATCTCCGACGCGCTGCTCGGCGCGGCGGCGCTGGGCGACATCGGCCGGCACTTCCCCGACAGCGACGCGGCGTTCAAGGGCGCCGACAGCGCCACGCTGGCCGCGCGCGTGGTGGCGATCGTCGCCGAGGCGGGCTGGCGGCCGGTCAACGTGGACGCCACGGTCATCTGCCAGCAGCCGAAGCTCGCGCCGCACATCGACGCGATGCGCGCGAACATCGCGCGGGCGCTCGGGCTGGCGGTCGAGTGCGTCGGCGTCAAGGCCACCACCACCGAGCACCTCGGCTTCGCCGGTCGCGGCGAGGGCATCGCCGCCGAAGCCGTCGCGCTGATCGCGCCGATCTGACGCTTCCCGGGGAGGGATCGCCATGCGCAGAGCCCTGCCGATCGTGGTCGCACTCGTACTCTCCGCGGCGGCCCTCGCCGATGAGCTCATCGCCGAGCACGGGAAGTACTCCGAGAGCTACCAGTCCGACTGGGCTACGCTGCCGACAGGCAATGAGCTCGCACGCCGCGACGGCGCCGACTTCGAGGCCTTGCGCGAGGTCGCGGGCGAGGACGTGCGCAAGCGCTTTGCCGATGAGCAGGAGGTC
Organism: Candidatus Zipacnadia bacterium; assembly: GCA_029821635.1. Lineage (GTDB taxonomy): Bacteria > Armatimonadota > Zipacnadia > Zipacnadales > UBA5352 > UBA5352. Next base: position 2,699 of record JALGSW010000106.1, on the reverse strand, counting down.
CGCATCTCCGGCGAGCGCCTGCGCGTCACCTGGGACAGCCCCGAGTGTGACAAGTACGGGCACACGCTCTACTACTTCCGCAATTGCGAGCGCGTTGTCATCGAGGACATGATCGTCATCCAACGCGATCCCGACTGGCGCGCCTCGTCCACGTTCTTCTTCGAGAGCTGCGGCCGCGTGGAGATCCGCAACTGCTACCTCGCGGGGACCTGCGGGCGCGCGTTCATCCGCATCGAGGGCTGCGAGGAGTACTTCGTGGACCGGGTTGAGATCTCCGGGGCGATCGACAAGCAGATCGGCGGCCCCGCCCGCTGCGGCCCGGGGATCTTCGTCAACAACGGAGCAGGACTTGAGCCCGAGACCGGCCGCCAGCGCTACATCTCCGACGACAATGCCCGCGAACTGCGCTTCGGCGTCATTCAGAACTCGTACTTCCACGACTACGGGCTGACCGATCCGGTGCGCAACGATGACGCCATCCTCTTCCACGCGCCCGCCGACGGGATCGTCTTCAACTGCTGGTTCGAGGACTGGGAGGCGGACTCGGCGATTGACGACTCGCACCGTCGCAACGACGCCGCCTACCAGGACCACCTGCATCGCATCGAGCGCTGCGTCTTCCGCAACTGCCACCGGGCGAAGACCAACGGGGCCGAGGGCAGCCCCTCGTGCTCGCTGCTGTGGTGCAACAACCTCTACGTGGACAGCTCGCTCACCGACTACCACGTCGGGTGGGAGAACTGGCGGGTGCATGAGACCTATGCCTTCACACGCAACAAGGGCTACTTCCACGTGATGCACTACCGCGAGGGCCCGACCTTTCTGCGCAACTGCCTGCTGACTTCGCCCGTGGGGTTCAGCGACATGTATGAGTCGATGGGGGAGACGCCCGAGCAGGACATCCATGTCCTGCGCCCGGACTTCCTCGTCTACCTGATGCCCGAGCCGCGGCGCTGGCTCTCCGCGCGCACCGCCAACACGCCGGAGATCGGCGCCTGGCAGCAGTGGCGCGAGGCGGGTTTCGACGAGCACAGCACGCTCGCGGAGGCCGATCCGCACTTCGTAGACGCCGATGCCGGTGACTACCGCCTGCTGCCCGAGTCCCCCGCCGTGGGCGCGGGGACGGGCGAGATGCTCGATTCCGCCGATCTGCGACCGGCCGTGACCCGTGACTTCTACGGCAACCCGCGCCCCGACCCGCCGAGTTGCGGGGCGTTCGAGGTCGCCGCTTCGCCAGGAGGCTGATTCAAGTGAGAGCAACCATCTGTGCAATGCTGGGGCTGATGGCCATGCTGCCCGCGTGGTCGCTGACCGAGATGCTCGACATCGTGACAGAGCCCGCCGCGGTCGAGGTCGCATCATCTCGCGAATGGACGGTCGGCGCCGTGCAAACCGAGGCGCAGACCGCCCTGCTGGAGCTGACCGCGCGGACGGACGCACCGGCGGCGTCGGGCTCCACGTATATGATGGAGATTCGCGTGAACGGTGAGCTGGTGACCGGCGCGAAGTCTCGGCGGGTCATGCGGCTGGTCAACAAGCCCGCGAGCTTCCAGCACAACCCCACGCTCACGCTGCTGTGGCAGGAGCAGGGGCAGTGGCGGGTGGTCTACGCGCCAGACTTCGAGGTCTGCAATACGCAGGCGATGTATGCCGGCGAGGCCTACCGCTTCGTGCTGGACATCAGCGACCTGTTGCGCGCGGATGGCGACAACACGGTGGAGATCACGCACCTCGGCACACCCGGCCTCGCCGCGCGCGTTGGCGGGAAGATGCCGCTGGTCATCGGCATGATGCGCATCGACGTGCGCGACGGCCGCAGCTCTGTGAAGGAGGCCGAGGCGGTCATGGACCAGCCGATCAACCGCGGCGAGCCGCTGGCGGGCGCGGCGCGGTACGAGCACGGGGCGTTCAACACGGGCGGCTTCGAGCTGACCGTCGGCGACGAGCTCTACCCGATCGAGACGCTCGTGAGCTACCCCGGTGGCGGCTTCAACCGCCTGGAGGCGTCCGCTGAGCCCACGGTAGAGGGGCAGATCGGCTGGCATACCTCGCTGCGCGGCGGTGAGCGCGCGCGCTCCGAGTCGCTGATCGTCGGGGAGGGCCCGGACTACGAATTGGGGCGCTCGATCACCTTCGGCGAGGGCCACATCGAGGTCGCCGACACGTGGGTCAACAAGCGCGACCGCGACCTGGGGCTGATCGTGGACAACCGCGTGATGCTGGAGGGCGACCGGCGCATTCAGATCGCGGGCAGCGCCGATCCGAGCCGCAATCGCTACTACTCGCCCGGCAACCCGTCGGTCTACGTGGCGGGCGAGGACCACGGCATCGGCATGATCTGCGAGGACGACGTCTACCGCAACCAGGCGTGGCTGCACTATGACGTCGAGGAGAACGCAACCGGCCTGCGCACAGAGATGCTCTGGCTGCCCGCGGGCGGCGAGTACACGCTGCGCTGGGCGATCTACTCGATGGCCTCGAACGATTACTTCGACTTCATCAACGCGGTGCGCAATGACTGGGGGGCGAACTACCTCACGCCCGGCCCGTGGGCTTTCTTCAGCCCGGACACGGTCATTCAGACTCCGATCGAGGACCTGCGCGCGCAGCTCGACCAGCGCGGCCTCGACTACTTCGTCTACTGCGGCGGCTGGGTGGAGCCGCGCGATGAGAAGCAGCAGAGGACCATCGGCTTCGGC
>JALGSW010000105.1 GCA_029821635.1 Candidatus Zipacnadia bacterium | reverse complement strand
ATCAGGTCTACCACGGCGGCTGGTTCCACCCGTTCACCGACGACTGCGCGGTGTTCCTCGAGAACTCGCAGTCGGTCGTCAACGGCAAGTATGTCGTGCAGCTCTACAAGGGCAGCATCGACATCCTGAGCCGCGAGACGGACAGCGGCCTGTTCGCGCCCGAGCTGCGCTCGCTGGCGACGACGGCCTTCCAGCAGCCCGACTCCGGCCCGGCCACGAAGATCCACGCGCTGCAGTACAAGATCGTCAGCAAGCGCGGGATCCCGTTCCTGCAGGCTGAGTAGGTCCGCAGCTTAGGCGAATCCAACGGCCGCCGCGACGATCGCGGCGGCCGTTGTCGTCTGCCGTTGTCGTTTGGAGCGACGCATCTGTCGTTTGGATGCGTCGGCTGTTGCTGTTAGTCGTTGACGTTGTGGCCCCGGCGCCCTCGCCGGGGGGCGTCGGACACCAACAGCAAGATAGCCCCTCGCGAGGGCGCGAGGGCCACAACAGCCACGGCTGACGGCGCACGAATCCCGGATGCCACGCCCCGCCTCAGCCCCTCACAAACTCCACATCCTCACCGTCAAGCCTCCCCCTCATCACCTCAAACGCCTCGGGGTTGCTGTCGATGAGGCAGAACGTGCGCCCAAGCTCCAGCGCCGCCGCACCCGTCGTCCCGCTGCCCGCGAAGAAGTCCAGCACCAGCTCACCTGGCAGCGACGACGCCGCCACGATCCTGCGCAGAACCCCCACCGGCTTCTGCGTCGGGTAGCCCGTCTTCTCCTTGCCCGTCGGCGAGACGATCGTGTGCCACCAGGTATCCGTGGGGAACTTGCCCCGCGCGCGCTTGTCCTCGCTTACCAGCCCCGGTGCCATGTAGGGGATGCGGTCCACCTCGTCGCGGTTGAAGGTGTACTCGCCCGGGTCCTTCGCGTAGAAGAGGATGTTGTCGTGCTTGGCGGGCCAGCGCGTCTTGCTCCGCCCGCCATAGTCGTACGCCCAGATGATCTCGTTGATGAAGCTCTCGCGGCCGAAGATCGCGTCGAGCAGCACCTTCGCGTAGTGCACTTCGCGGTAGTCGAGGTGCAGATAGAGCGAGCCGTGCGGCGCGAGCACGCGATGCGCTTCCTGCAGCCGCGGCTCGAGGAAGCCGAGATAGTCGTCGAACTCGTCCTCCCACGCGTGCGAGAGCACCTCGCGCGTGCGGTAGCGCTGCCCGCCGAAGCCCGTCCTGTCCCCCGCCTCATCGCGCTCGACGGTGATCTGCGTGCGCGACTGCGTCGTGCCGGTGTTGAAGGGCGGGTCGACGTAGATCAGTGGCACGCAGCCGTCGGGCATCTCCCGCAGCAGCGGCAGATTGTCCCCGAGGTGCACGGTGTTGCGCGTGAGATCAATCATCGCCCGCAAGGCCGGCTTTCCACGACTCATACTCGGCCAGCACGTCCTCTTCCGAGACGAAGGGCTTGTAGATCAGACGAGTGCGCAGCACGACCTCCTCACCTGGCGTGAGGCCCTCCAGGCAGTAGCGGAAGTCCCACGCCGGGCAGGAGCGCCCGGTCTCAGGATCGGAGCCGCCGCCGGAAGGAGACATGTATGGGATGACTTCGCTACCACGCTCGAACATGTAGACGAGCACCATCCCGCCGTCGATCCTCCCGTAGAAGAGCGCGCGTGCCGGGTCGAACCGCAGGTCGCTCACCGCGTCGGCGAAGCTGTTTGTCCCGTGGGCGTAGCGGGCGTTCTCGACGGTCGCGAGCACCGGCGGCTCCATGCCCTCAGGCAGCACACTGGCGGCCGATCCATGCTCGGGGTCGTAGTGGCGCATCCACTCGCCCGCGACGTTGATGAGGTAGACCGCGGGGTCCTCGGGCGCGTTCATGTAGGACGCGGTGTTCCACCAGAGCCGCTCGCCGCCGGGGCTGAGGCGCACGGTGTAGTCGAGGTAGCAGGGCACCACGACCTCGAAGCGCTCGACCGCGCCGATGCCCTCGCGCCGGATCTCCGCGGCGCTCTCGGAGAGCGCCACGACCTCACAGGGCTGGCGGTGCGCGATCACGCCCGCGTATATCGGCCGGAAGACGTTCACGTCGCGCTGCGTGTGGGTCAGGCTCCAGATGCCCTCGTAGGCCTCCTTGCCGGCGCCGTGGTCGGAGCTGTCGCCTATGATGGCGGTCAGGTCGCCCGCGCGGATCGTGACAGAATGCATCCCATCCGCCTCCTGAGCCGGGCAGGAACAGCAGCACAGCAGCGCGAATCCAGTGACGAGCGGAGCGTGTCGCATCAGAGTTGCCCCCTCCGGTCAGTTCGTGTATCCTGAGGACCGCGGTGAGCGGTCAGACCGGCGTTTCGTGCGCAAGGGACCGAAGACCTGCTCACCTTCGCCGGCGAGGTATTTCGAGGAGTGATCGACTGTGGATGTGTGTGAGGTCATGCAGGTAGCGATCGAGATGGAGCAGGACGCTCAGCGCTTCTACCAGCACGCGGCGAGTCAGTCGAGCAACCCGCTGGCGAAGCGCACCTTCGAGATGCTTTCGGAGTGGGAGGTCGAGCACGAGAAGCTGCTGCGCGACGTCCACGGGAAGACCGAGGCGACCGACAGTTGCCCCGCGCTCTCCGAACTGGACGCCGAGCAGATCGACATGATCGCCGCGGCTGGAACGATCTTCAGGAGCGCGCTCGAGGACGTCTCGGAGACGCTCGGCGAGGACCCGACCCTCGAGGGCGCCTACGCCACCGCGATGGACAAGGAGCGCAAGGCCATCGCGTTCTACCGCTCGCAGCTCGATGAGGCGCAGAGCGATGCGGAGACGCAGCTCTACGAGTTCCTGCTCGGCCAGGAGCGCGGGCACCTGAACCTGCTCGCGACCACCGAGGAGTATCTCAACGACACGCACTACTGGAACTTCAAGCAGGAGCAGTGGATCGTCACGGGCTGATTCTCGCGGCGTCGCGATCTCGGACTGCGACCGGCGCGTCCGCCGGTGCAGTCCGATCCGTTTGTCAGGAGTGTTTCCGATGACTCAGGGCGGCTCTGAGAAGCTGTGGGGCGGACGGTTCTCGTCGGACGTAGACAGCGCCATGCTGGACTTCAGCGAGTCCACGGCGGCCGATTCGTACATGATTGCCGAGGACATCTGGGGCAGCCAGGCGCATGCGCTGATGCTCCATAAGTGCGGTATCCTCTCGCGCGAGCACCTCGCCGAGATCCTGCGCTGGCTCGAGACCGCGCGCGAGAAGTTCGAGGCGGGCGAACTCACGCTCAAGCCCGAACTCGAGGACGTGCACATGAACGTCGAGAGCTACCTGCGCGAGGGCGCGGGGCCGGAGGCGGGCGGACGCCTGCACACCGCGCGCTCGCGCAACGATCAGGTCGTCACCGACTTCCGCATGCGCCTGCGCCGCTACCTGCTGGATATCCGCCGGGGCGTCGCCGAGCTGCGCGGCATACTGCTTGAGCTCGCCGCCGAGCGCGCCGAGGACACGATGCCCGGCTTCACGCACACCCAGCACGCCCAGCCGATCACCGTCGGCTTCTGGCTGGCCGCGCACGCCGCGGGGCTCGCGCGCGATGAGCAACGCCTCACGGGCGCGTTCCTGCGCACGAACCAGTGCCCGCTCGGTGCCGCCGCGCTGGCAGGCACCTCGTTCCCGACCGACCGCGAGTTCGCCGCCGAGCTGCTCGGCTTCGAGGGCGTCGTGCTCGTGGCGCTCGACGCGGTGCAGTCGCGCGACTTCGCGATCGAGTCACTCGCCGCGCTCAGCGGGCTGATGACCAACATCGCGCGCATGGCCGAGGAGGTCGTGGTCTTCTCATCGCCCGCGTTCGGCATGCTGGAGGTGGACGACGCCTTCGCGACCGGCAGCTCGATCATGCCGCAGAAGAAGAACCCCTGCGCCGGGGAGCTGGCGCGCGCACGCACCGCCGCGGTGCACGGGCGGCTGATGGAGCTGCTCACGCTGCTCAAGGCGCTGCCGAGCGGCTACAACCGCGACTTTCAGAATGACAAGCCACCGGTGTGGGAGGCGTGCGAGCACGTCCTCGCCACGCTTCGCGTCATGGTGCCGATGTGGCGCACACTCACGCTCAAGCTCGGCCGCATGGCGGAGCTTGCGGGCGCGGAGTTCGCGTCCGCGACCGAGCTGGCCAACTGGCTCGTGCGCGAGCGCAACATGCCCTTCCGCGACTGCCACGAGCTGGTCGGCACGCTGGTCGGCGCGCTGGTGAGCGAGGGGCTGACGCTGGACGATCACGCGCGCGTGGCCCAGATCATGACCGAGGCCGGACAGCCAATCTCGGCGGAAGAGGTCGCGGCGATCGTGGACCCGCGCGAGGTCGTGCGGGCGCAGAAGAGCCTCGGCTCGACCAACCCCCAGCAGGTGCTGGCGGCGGCGGCGCAACTGCGCTGCGACCTCGAGGCGGACGCCGAGGAGATCGAGGCGGACGCGAAGCTCCTCACCGACGCCCACGCGGAGACACGCCGCCGCGTGCGCGAGGTGCTTGCCGAGAGCTGAGACCGACGACGGCCGCAGGCTGGAAGCCTGCGCCACAGTGCGTTTATGCCTGGCGCAGGCAGCCCCGTGGGGCAGGCATCCTGCCTGCCATGCTGACGACCGCAGGCTGGAAGCCTGCGCCACAGTGTGCTTATGCCTGGCGCAGGCAGCCCCGTGGGGCAGGCATCCTGCCTGCCAAGCTGACGGCCGCACACCCGGAGGAGCGAAATCCATGTCTATCCGCGTCGGTATCTGCGGAGTCGGCTCATTCGCGCGGAACTTCATCCCGCTCTTCAAGGCCCATCCGGAGGTCGAGAACGTCGTCCTGTGCGACCTCGACCAGGAGAAGCTGACGGAGAGGTGCGAACAGTTCGAGATTGAGGACCGCTGCGCGTCCCTCGATGAGCTGTGCACCTGGGACGTCGATGCGATCGCCATCATCACCCAGCACCACCTCCACGGCCCCCAGGCCGTTCAGGCGCTGAGGGCCGGGAAGCACGTCTACTCCGCGGTCCCATCGGCGATCTCGCTGCCGGAGATCACCGACCTCGTCCGGACCGTGGAGGAGACCGGCCGCATCTACATGATCGGCGAGACGAGCTACTACTACCCCTGCGCCATCTACTGCCGCAACCGCTTCCGGCAGGGCGACTTCGGCCACATCGTCTACGGCGAGGGCGAGTACTACCACGACTACGTTCACGGCATGTACGACGTGATCAAGTGGCGCCACGGGGACCAGTGGGAGCAGTACTTCGGCATGCCTCCCATGTTCTACCCGACGCATTCGACCAGCATGATCGTCTCCGTGACCGGCGCGTATGCCACGCATGTCTGCGGGATGGGCTTCGTAGACCGCCACGAGGACAATCTGTACGCTCGCGAGGACAACGTCTGGAAGAACCCGTTCAGCAATGAGACCATGCTGTGCCGCATGTCCGATGGCAGCACGGCCCGCATCAGCGAATTCCGGCGGATCGGTCATCCCGGCACCGTGGGGATGAGTCTCTACGGCACCGAGGCCGGTTACGAGGAGCAGGTCGGCGCCCGCACGTGGGTCACCAAGGACCGCGCGAGCTGTGTCGATCTGTCGGAGGAACTCCAATGCAAAAGCATCCCCATCGGCGCCGACACCGGGGAGATGGCGAAGGTCACGTCATCGGACGGGACGCACCACGGCGTCAGCGATGTGCATCCCGTCCACCTGCTGCCGAACGAATTCGCGGGCCTGCCCAACGGTCACAATGGCTCGCACCAGTTCCTCGTGCACGACTTCGTCACGGCCTGCGTCACCGGGCAGACGCCGCCGAACAACGTCTGGGACGCGGCGCGCTACCTCATTCCCGGCCTGGTGGCACACGAATCGGCGCTCCAGGGCGGCGAGCTGATGGACGTTCCGGACCTCGGCTATCCGGCCGAGTAGCGGTCCTCACAGCCCGTTCTCGTCCATCCACTCCAAGAACCGCCGGGCGCAGTAGTCGAGGTTCTCCCGGCTGCCGCCGCCGCGCACCGGCGAGCACATCTCGTAGGCGATGGGGCCGTCGAAGCCGCCGTCGAGCAGCGCCCGCACGAACTCCACGTTCGCCATGTCGCCCTCCCCCATCGGCACCGCGCGCGCAAGATCCTCGGGCATCCGCTGGTAGTTGATGAGCGCCGGCTGGTACTGGAAGCGTGGCAGGCGCACGTAGTCGGCCAGCGTGGTGTAGACCGCGTGCGGAGCCATCTCGCGCGCAGCCTCCGCCGGGTCCTCGCCGCGCAAGCAGACCGACCACGGGTCGAACATCAGCGCGCAGTTCTCCCGATCAACGTCGCGCAGCAGTTCGCCCAGCGCCTTCGAGTGCACGGCGAGGTCGTGGTGGTTCTGCACGCCGATGGTGACGCCGCAGTCGGCCGCGCGGTCGCAGCATTCCTGCAGCCCCGCAACGGTGCGCCGCCAGACCTCGGCGATTGGCATGTCCGCTCGCTCATAGGAGGTGAAGACGCGCACGAGGCCGCAGCCGAGCGCCTGGGCCATCTGCGCGAGCCGCTCGACGTAGCCCACCTGCATCTCGCCGAAGGGCACCTCGCCCGCCTCGGCGCCACCGCTGAAGTCCGTGTAGCCGGCCACGCACGAGACCTCGATGCCTGCGTCGGCGCAGACGCCCGCAAGCTGCGCGCAGTCGTCAACCGACCAGTCGAGCGGCGAGAGGTGCGGGCGCTTGCCCATCAGCTCGACGCCCTCGTAGCCGAGTTCGGCGGCGTGGCGCACAAACTCCTCCACGCCCAGCGCGTCCTGCCCCCACAGCCCGGCGTAGCTCACTGAGAAGAGTACCGGCTTCATTGATCTGCCTCCCTGACTTGCGCATGTCGTCGCCGTTCGCCGTTCGTGGGGCAGGCTTCCAGCCTGCCGCCGTTGCCGTTCGCCGTAGTCGTCCGTCGTCTTCGTTTGTAGGACGGGCTTCCAGCCCGTCTGCCTAGCCGTCACTCAGCCGCCACCGGATCCTCCAGCCACTCCCCGATCAGCCCCGCCTGGTTCGTCGAGCGGCGCCAGACGAACGTCGGCGGCGCGATGTACTTCGTGTCGAGCACGTGCAGCAGCTCGTCCACCGCGCTCCGCAGGCCCGCGGCATCCGGCGCGTCGATGCTCAAGTGCCGCATGTCCGGCAGCGCCACGGTCGGCGCGTCCACGTCCACGCGGTTGATGACGATCATCAGCGAGTCATCGCGCGGGATCTCGCCGCGCACCACGGGGAAGCTCGGCGGCTCCTCGGCGTCCGTCTGGACGTGCACGAACCACCGGAAGAAGTCCACGATCCGCTCGGCGGCGATCTCCTCCGCCTCGGTCGGCTCCTCGGGCAGCACGATGAAGCCCGCGGGCTGGTCCTCGAACAGGAACTCCACGTCGAGCAGCCTCGCCTGTTCCGGCTGGATGATCGCCGAGCGGAAGTCCATCTCCACGCGGTAGGTCTGCCGCTCGCCCTCGGCGCCGTAGAACGCGACGCCGTTGTGCTCGTGGCAGGTGACCGGCTCGCCATCGACGCGCGCGCCGGTGAGCGCCATGCCGTCGGGGATGCGCACCCCGCCCGCGGGTTCGATCGCGCGGCTGCCGGTGACGTTCAGCGTCAGCGAGCGCCTCGTGCGATCGCCGGTCAAGGCCGCGGTGACCGACGAGTCGGCGACGGGCTGCGCCAGCCGCACCGACGCGCAGGCCACGACCACGTCAGCCGAACGCGTCGGGACTGTGACGCCCGTCACGGTGAGCCCGTCCTCGGTCGCCTGCGTGGTCAGCTCCGCGCCATCGTAGCCGGTGAACGCCGGCACGCCGGGCGCCTCGAAGAGCCTGCCGATGATCGGGATCTCCGCCAGCAGCGCCACGGTCGGCGCGGGCCACGGCGCCCTCAGCCAGCCGCGCCCGAGCGTCAGCGTTCCCCCGGCGGGCGCGGCCGTCTCGTTGCCGATGGCGATGTGCGTGTCGAGGCCGGAGCCGTAACGCGTGAGCCACGTGAAGTCGTCGCTGCGCGCGGCGGTCACCGGCTGCCAGCCCGCGTCGATGCAGTCTTCGATGCGCGGGAGGTAGCGCTCGGTCATCGACTCGAAGCCGCGCGCGAAGGCCGCGGTGGGCCAGAAGCCCATGTGCAGGCTCTCGATGCACATGAAGTCGGCCATGCCCTGGTAGGCGGCGGCGATCTCGTCGCGCGTCATATTCTTGTAGTCCACGAAGCTGTCGAGCGCGTAGGACTCCCACCAGCACGCGGGCTTGGCGCCGAGCGCGTCACGCAGCGCCCACTCGCCGCCACGCATGCCCTTCCACGGCTCGCCCTCTTTCAGCGCCGCGTCGGCGGCCATGCACGAGTTGTAGTCGGCCGAGCTGCGGATGTTCGGCACCACGCCCAGCGTCGTCCCGTCCTCGTTGCGCAGCGTATGCACGTACTCGATCAGCCGCCGGATCGCCACGCCCTCGCGCACGAACGGGCCGCTCTCATCCCAGCCGCGCTCGGGCAGGCCGTCCATCCCCGGCCCGCGGTACTTCGCCGGGCCGGTCGCGGTGTCGAAGCTGAAGCCGTAGAGGTTGAGCAGTTGGGCGACCTCGGCGAGGTCCTTCTTCGACTGCTCGCCCCAGCTCGTGTTGTAGGGGAAGACGCGGATCACGCTGTCCTGCGGCTTCACGTAGCCGCTCGGGTAGCGCGTCTGCTGCGACGGATCGTCCACGATCGCGTCCGCGAACTGCTCGCGCGCGAGCTGCTCCTCCAGCCAGATCTGCGAGGGCGTGTAGAGCAGCATCGCCACGCCGAGGCGGTTGCCGCTGGCGAACCTTGCCTCGCGTCGCGCGCGGTACTCCGCCCAGGAGACCTGATCCTCCTCGGCGAGCTTCTCCGGGTTCGCGGGCGCGTAGTCGTACCACTCCTCGCGCACGACGATTTCGCCCGCGCGCTTGAAGGGGTTGATGCACCAGTCCCAGCCGGTGCGCGTGCGCCGGGCGACTTCGCGGACCTGGTAGTCCTCCTTCTGCAGCGGGTTGCGGTTCCACGCGAGGTACTGGCCGCTCGTGCGGAGGATGCGCTGGTCGATGCCGGGCGTCGGCTTGAAGAGCTCCGGCGCGGTCGCGTACCAGTGGTGCAGCGCCTCGCCTCTCCCCCACTCGCCGGTCATGCCGCACAGGAACAGCTCCACCGAGAGCTCCTGCCCCGGATCGAGCACGATCTGCGTGCGCGTCGCCACCTGCGCCCCGCCCGCCGCCAGCGGCTCGCCGCTCGTCGCGATGAAGGACAGGTGCTCGCGCGGGTCGATGCCCGTCGCGGCGCCGCCCGCGTCGCTCCACGCGGCGCACAGCGGGATCGGCGTGCGGTACATGGGCCCGTCGAAGGCTTCGGTGAGCGCGTCGGTGGGCAGGAAGCCGTCGTAGACCGCGATCGGCCCGTCGCCGGGCACGTCAAGCGGCAGCGACAGCGCGAGCAGCCGCCGGCGGTCGCCTGTGTTGCGCAGCGTCACATGCCACGCGAACGAGCCACCGTTGATCGCGACCTGCACCTCGACCGCGAGCTGCTCGCCCTCGGGCGCGAAGCGCAGCACGGTCGGCGTGCCTCCCGTGACGCTCACGGGCGTCAGCTCGATCTCCCGCGCCTCGGCGCCCTCGGTGAGTCGCAGGCCGCCGGTAAGCGCGAGTTCGGCGTTGAGGCCCGGGATGCGCGCGGAGGTGATGCGGCCGGTCGTCTCGTCTATGCGTATGACCAGCGAGCCGCAGCTCAGGTCGACGACGGCCCAGGCGGGGACGCACGCGAGGGCAGTGAGCAGGATGGCGAGTGCGATGGGGATGGTGGGCAGCCAACGGCGCCTCACCCCTGAGCCCTCCTCGCCAGAGGCTCGTCGGGCTCTTCCCCTCTTCGTTCCGGAGAGGGGAGACGGCCGGCGATCACCCCGGGAGGTCCGGCAACCGCCCGCCCCCTCCGGAACGGAGGGGGCTGTCCTCACGACGCCCCCTCGGGCGGCGTGAGGACGGGGGAGGCGCCGTTCGCGACTGCTGGGGCCAATCCTGGCAGACTTCATTGCGCCAATCACTCCTGCGCGCACTGGTATTCGGAGAATGCTACTGATTCGCGAGCACAAGCTGCGTCTGCTCGCCTGCGTCGGTGGCGACGGTGACACGGTAGGCGTCGGCGATCGGCATCTCCGGGATCGCGCGCTCCCACGTCGCCACGCCACCGGCCGCGTCGTCGCGGAAGATCGGGCGGCCCGAGGTCAGGTCCATCAGCCGCACCTTGCGGATCGGCGAGTCGCTGGCGATGGTCATCGTCACCGTACAGTTCGCCGGGCCGAAGAAGGTGTCGTCGAAGTGCATCTCCGACGCGGTGAAGTACGAGCCGATCCAGACCTGGACGTTCCCAAGGCCCGCGGGCGCGGCGATCGTCATCGGCATCAAGATCCACTCGTCCGCCGGCGGCCCCTGCAGGTGCGCGGGGTTGAGGTACAGCGGCGCGAGCCAGTGGTTCTTCGTGGAGATGGTGTCCGTGCGCTCATCGAAGCGGTACGGCGCGCCGTCCGGCGGGTTGACGAGCCCGCGCAGCAGCATCATGTAGCGGCCGCCACGCAGCCGCAGCCACGTCCACGCCCGGTATTGCACGTCATCCTCAACCGCCACGTTCTGCTGCAGATAGCCGGACATCGCGGGCGAGTCGGCGTGTACGCGCCAGCCGACCTCACCAACGCGCCCATCGGTGGGCTCGAAGATGAAGTCCTCGGGCGCGGCGGTGTTGACGCGCCAGCCCACGGGCGCACCGTCCTCGCCGACGCCCTCCTCGAAGCCGGGGTTGATGAGCATGTTGACCGCGGACGGCAGCGGGTCGGTGCCGATGGTCACGCGAGCGGGCCGCTGGGCGAGCGCGAGTGCGCACGACGCCAGCGCGATGAGCGCGATGCAGGTGTGTCTCATGACGGACCTCCGGATGCGTCTTCGACGGGTGATCGTGGAGTCATTTCGCCGCACGAGAGGTGACGGCCTGCGGTCCGCGCGCCGCCTACGGTGGCGGCATGCTCCCGGCGTGGAGGGGGATCAGCACGGTCGCGAGGTGATGCACCGCCAGCGCGTCCCAGGTCAGCAGGAACGCGATGGCGAGCAGCCCGACGATCGCGGCCCAGCGACCGGTGAGCGTGCGCAGCGACAGGCCCGCGATGAACCCCAGCGGCCCGATCGCGGGCATCACGAACTTCCCGAACTCACCGTGCGCCTGGATCGACACCTCAAGCGTCCAGCGCAGGTACGCGCCGAAGAGCAGTGCCAGCGCGCCCATCCACGGCGCGACGATCGGCCACGCAAGCTCCCTCAGCGCCGAGCCTTTGCGCCGCAGACCGTAGATCAGCCCGACCAGCGATCCCACCAGCAACGCGCCGCCGATGGCATACATGGTCACTCGCGCGGCCTCCGGCAGCCAGTCGCTGGGGCTCCACAGGTGCTTGAAGGCGCCCGTCAGCGCAAGCTTCCAGTACACCCGCCCCTGCGGCAGGAAGAGCATCGCGATCATGTCCGACGAGCCGTCGCGCAGCACGAGCCGGGTGTGCTGGGTCGTCGAGAGCAGCTCATCAGTGGTCGGCAGCAGCTTCCCGTAGAGCATCACGTTCCGGCCATACCACCAGCCCGCGACCACCAGCGCCGCCAGCATGAAGATCGCCACGTGCCCCACGACTTGCCCCCAGCTCCGCCGCCGCCTCAGCGCGATCACGAACACCGATGCGCCGGCGGCCACGCAGAAGGGCAGCACCGTGTACTTCGTCAGCGCCATCAGCCCGGCGCATGCCCCCGCGACCGCCACCGGCCACGCCCCTCCCCGGCCACGCATGTACCAGGCGATTGCGAGCAGCGTGGCGCACATTGCGAAGCCACCGTAGGCCTCCAGGTAGATGACCGACGAGACGAGCAGCCACTCCGGGAAGAACGCCACCACCGCGGTCACGCCCACCGGCAGCCAGCGGCTGCGCGGCACCAGCCATTTCACCGCAAAGAACAGCATCAGCAGCGCGCCGAGGCCCAGCGCGAGACTCAAGCCCCTCAGCGCGTAGTTCTGAGCCGCCAGCGACGCGCCGCTCCCCATGATGCGGAGCACGAGCGCGCCGAGCAGGAAGTAGCCGGGCGGATGATGCCCGGCGTCGCCCGCGCTCGGCAACGTGTAGTAGTCCTGCAGCCCCCCGACCTCCACGTGCTCTATCACCGGCAGCCGCCCGGTGACCGCCACGGACTTCGCGTAGCCGAAGTAGATCGGCTCATCGAGCACCGGGCCCCACAGCGGGAGCAGCGTCAGCAGGCGCAGCGCGAGCGCGACGTAGATGGCAAGCACGATCGCGAGCGCGATGTACTGCGCTCGCCCAACGCGGCTCGCGGGGGCATCGGTTGGTTCTGCGTCAGGAACGTCGGGCTGGTCCATGTTGCCTCCATGAGCCCACCTGGGCCCCCGCGCGCGCACAGCACCGTCACCGCAAACGGTTCGACGGCCCAGCCGGGCTTCCCTCCTGACCGCCGGCGCCCGGTGCCTGTTGCCCCACTCCCCCGAATCCTGCTATCCTCTCCACATGCGCCGACTTCGTCTGTGAGGTGTCACCATGGCCGAGTGCTCCATCCCGATCCGCGCCCGCTACTACGAACAGTTCGACGCCGACTACTCGCTGGACGTGCCGGGCGAGGGCTTCGGCGGCTGGAAATCCGCCGAGCTTGAGATCAACCCCGACCGCACCGCGCTGGTGGTCATGCACGCCTGGGACTGCGGCACCTACGAGCAGTTCCCCGGCTGGTGGAAGCGCGTGGAGTACATCCCGCGCGCGAACGAGATCGTGCAGGAGGTCTTCCCCACGCTGCTCGGGGCGGTGCGCGCATCGCCGCTGCAACTCTTCCACGTGGTCGGTGGCGGCAGCTACTACCGCGACCTGCCCGGTCACGAGCGCGCGGTCGAGTTGGCCGGCCCTGCTCCGGCCGCCCTCGAGCAGGTCGAGCCCGACCCGTCGCTCGGGCGCCTGCGGCAGTTCAAGCAGGACCTGATCGCGCACGATCTCGAGGACACGCGCCGGGGCTTCGAGCAGGTGGACTTCCCCGCGGAGGCGCGGCCGCTCGGCGACGAGGCCGTCGCGGAGAATGCGCACCAGCTCCTCGCCCTCTGCCGCGACGCAGGCGTCAACCACTTGGTCTACGTCGGCTTCGCGATCAACTGGTGCCTGCTGCTCTCCCCCGGCGGCATGGCCGACATGAGCCGCCACGGCGTGATGTGCTCGACAATCGGCGAGGCCACGACGGCCGTCGAGAACCGCGAGACCGCGCGCGAGGAACTCTGCAAGCAGATCGCACTCTGGCGCGTCGCGCTGGCGTTCGGCTACGTGTTCGACCTGGAGGATTTCCTCGCGGCGCTGGGCAATACCGAGGGGCGCCGGTGAGGCGCGACGGGCTCAGGGGTGAGGTGTCGTTGAGCACAACCCGCCACACTGGAGGCCGACATGACCCGCTCGATCCTGCCCGCAATCATCGCGCTGCTGGTCGCCACGATCGCCGGCGCTCATGCCGAGATGCCACTCTACGGTGTGCCCTTCGACATCGACCCGCCGATCCAGATCGACGGCGACCTCGCCGACTGGGACAGCGTGCCGAACCCGATCGTGATGGACGCCGCTGAGAACGTCACCTACCGCAAGCGCGCGTGGGGCGGCCCAAGCGACCTGAGCGGCACCGTGCGCCTCGCGTGGCGCGCCGACGGCCTGCTGCTGGCGGCCGAAGTGGTCGATCAGACCGTCCTCCAGCCACACTCGGGCGCGGACCTCTGGCGCGCCGATCACATCATGCTCTGGCTCGACCTCACCCCGACGACCGAGCCGGAGCGCGAACTCCCCGGCGAGGGGCAGTACCAGCTCGCGGTCAGCCCCGGCTCCCTCGACACCGGCGACGCACCACCCGAGGTGCGTGTCTACCGCCCGGAGGGCATTGAGGCCGAGGGGGCGCTGGTCGCCTCCCGACGCACCGCAACCGGCTACGTAGTCGAGGCGTGGCTCCCCTTCGCGATGCTGGGCGCGCCGACCGTGGCGATGAATGACTACGCGACCTTCGAGGTCGCGATCTCCGACTCGGACTCCCCCGAGGAGCCGCAGGAGCTGATGGTCACGCGCAGCACCCAGCCGTGGGAGATCTCCCGCGCGCGCCTTGAGCCACTGGTCTTCGGCGACGGGAACGGCGTGGGCGAGGGGCCCTCCGTCAGCGTGCCCCTCACCGCCGAGATCGTGCTGCAGCGCGGCGAAGCCGCCACGCTCACGTTCGACCGCGCGCAGCTCCCCGCCGACCAGGAACCGTTCGTCTTCTTCCGCGCGCGTCGCAACAGCGACCGCGTCGGCGGCTACAGCACGAGGGCTCTGCAGATCGCGGTGAACGGTCAGGTCCCGGAGGGCGACCGCCTGAGCAGCGGCCCGGTTGTCGCGCAGATGAAGGACGGCCGCATGCAGACCTGGGTCACGCCCGACGGCCGGCTCACACTCCCCTGGGCCGCCGACTATACCTCCACCGACGAACACCCCGCCTACGGCCTCGTCGAGACCCATGCCGGCGAGTACGAGTTCTACATCGGCGGCCTGCTCGTGGACGGCGAGAGCACCGTCGAGTTCCGCAACGTGTGCTACGAGATCGAGCCAGACAAGGACATTCTGACGATCGCGGACGTTGAGCTGCGCGGGCGGCCCAACGCCCCCGGCCTCGGCCTGCTGCGCCCGGCGCCGACCGGTGAGCTGGCCGTCTACGAGCCGCAGACGCAGTTCCCGAAGCACTACGAGCTTATTCGCGGCGACGAGGCCACGGTCGAGTTCACCGTCGGCGGCGAGGACTTCGAGCTGAGCAGCTACTTCAGCGCCCCCGATGGCCGGTGGCACCAGGCCTCGACCGAGCATTACGCGCACTCGCGCGAGGTCATCGAGCACGATGAGTGGATCGAGGTGCGCGACACTTTCCGCAACCTGAGCGATGAGAACGTGCCGGTGATGCACCAGCACGTCGCGGCGCTGGGCGATCGCGCCACGGGCGTGTGGCTCGCGGGCGCGAAGATCCCCGGCGCGTCCGCGAAGCGCAATCGCGGCGACAACCCGAGCGTCTTCGCCACCGCCGGCGATGCCGGCTTCGGGCTTGTACCGCTCGATGACGTCTTCCGCGTGCACTCCCGTCAGGAGCTTGAGGACGGGACCGTGCGCCTCGCCGACCGCAGCCTCTACCTGCGCCCCGGCAGTGAGTACACCGCCGAGTGGGCGATCGTGCCGGTGCCGAACACCGACTTCTACGACTTCGTCAACCGCGCCCGTCGGATGCTCGACGTAAACTTCACCCTCCCGTGGATGTTCGCCTTCCACTTCTACATCGAGCCGGTCTACGACTGGTCCGACGACTACTTCCGCTCGTGGGTCGTCAACAAGGGCGCGAACCTCGTGGTCAAGTCGCTCTACGGCGCCGGACGGCTGCCCGGTGGCGGCGTCAAGCGCGGCACACTGTGGATGGAGAGCGATCTGCAGCCCTACGTGGATTTCCAGCGGCGCATCGACGAGCTTTTCCCCGACGACAGCGCGAAGACCGCCATCTACTTCCACTGCTTCCTCGACGTGGATGAGCGCAACGAGCAGCGCCTTGCCGATGACCGTCTGCTCACCGCAGACGGCACGCACCTGACCTACGGCGAGGGCCGCTCGGCCTACATGAAGTACTACGTCCCGACCGTCGGCAGCGCTTTCGGGGCGGATATGGAGCGCTGGATCGACATGATCCTCGACGACGTCGGCGTGGACGGCATCTACTGGGACGAGTTCGCCTACGCCCGCGGCTCCGCCTACAACATGGACGACGGCTTCACCGCCGACATCGACCCGACCACGATGCAGATCACGCGCCTCAAGGCCGACACGACGCTGATGAGCCGCGACTGGCGGCTGCAGCAGGTCGAGCGCATCCAGGACGCGGGGCAACCGTTCATCGTCAACGGCATGCCGCGCACGCGCAGCCTCGCGCAGCGCAAGTTCCAGGCTTTCACTGAAACAGGGAGCATCGGCAACTGCCGCAACACGCTGCTCTACTCGCCGGTGGCGCTGGGCGATCACCTCTCCGAGCGCACCTTCGGGGATGCCTGGGGCGTGATGCTGCGCGCGCTCGACTTCGGTTGCCTCTACAACTGGTACGTGAGCAAGGTCGTCCCGCCCGAGCCGACGCTGACCTCGCACATGTTCCCGTTCACGCCGATCGAGCTGCATGAGGGCTACGTCATCGGCGAGGAGCGCATCATCACCAACCGCAGCGGGCTCTTCGGATGGGCGGACGACTCGGGCTTCGCGGCGTACGTCTACGACCGCAACGGCGCTCCGACCGAGGAGTATCCTGTCCAGCGCATCGAGCGCGACGGGCGAGCGTTCGCCGAGGTGCGCATCCCCGAGGGCTACGCGGCGGCCATCGTGCGGGAGTAAGTAGGACAGGCTTTCCAGCCTGTCAGTCGTCAGGCATTCCGGCCTGTCAATCGGGAACGATCGCGTCCGGCGCGTCAAAGTGCTCGCAGACGAGGCGGTAGGGGCCATCGAGGAGGGCGGCAAGGCGGTCCCCGTCGAGGATGGCCGTCCAGTCTCGGTAGCGGACAGTGTGGGACACGGAGTGGAGGTCGGCGTACGCATCCTCGACCTCGGCCGGAATGCTTGCCCGGGAGAGCCACCTGTCGCGCGCGCGGTGGCTCTCCGGCGTCGTCCCGAAGGTGAGCTGCAGCCACCCATCGACCACGTGCAGAGCCGTGTAGAACAACGCGGTGGCTGCCCAGTCTACGAACCCTTCGTCGCGCAGCAGTTGGTACGCACGGTAGCTCCGCCGAGCTTGATCCAGATGGTTCGTCGGCATGTCTTCCCCCAAGGTCAGCCCAGCCAGACGGTTGACGAACCGCCGGGCCGCGGCATCGTGTTCACCTGGTAGAGCATGAAATCTACGCCGTCCGACAGAGTGGTCCGCCTCAGGCGCCTGAAGACGTCGTAGACCTCGCGCCGGACGTCCGCGCGCCAGAAATCCGCCACCTCAACCGTGAAGTCGATGCTCCCGCCCTCGCGGGTGGAGTAGATCCGCGCGACGCCCTTGACGTCCTTCAGCCGCTCGATCAGGAATGCAGCCACGCGCCGCTCGCGCTCGGCGTTGCAGCCGCAGTCCGGCGCAGCCGTCTCCGGACGCTCGACAACCTCGATGTCTGGGCGCGCTTCGTCACTCATGATGGCCTCTCCCCCTGCGGATCGAGCGTCACTGGCAGTATACCCCCAACCTTCGCGTATCACAAGCCCAATCAATCCGCCACCGGGTGCATCGCCCCCCGCGGATCGGCTCCCGGCGGCATCGCGGTCAGCACCGCCTGGTTGTTGTCCTCGGTGATCTCCGCGACGGCGTCATCCGTGTCCAGCGCTGCCACCACCCGGTCGCCCGGCGACAGGTCGAGCCCCGTCAGCGCGACCTCAAGTCGGCTCGGCGCGAAGCCCTCCGGCGCGGCAAGGCCCGCGACCTCCGCAGCCGCCTGCGCGGTGAGGCCCTCCTTCGCCACGCGCACAGTGAAGGCGCCCGCGTCCAGCGCGCCGATGTTATGCACGATCAGCGTCACCGCGCCCGTGTCCGGGTCCACCGTCAGGTCGCCCTCGGCCACTGCGAGGTCCGCGCGCTCGATGATCGGCTCAAGCTCCTCCGTCTGCGTGATCTCCAGCACCACCACCCGCTTCGGCGGCAGAGACGGCACCGGCAGCCGCGAGCCACGCCAGAGTTCGCCCCGTCCCTCGTCGGCAGCTCCATCGATCTGCCCGTCGCCATCATCGTCCGCGCCCAGCCGCACGCTGTAGCGCCCATGCTCCAGCCGCCAGGCGCGCATGAGCGGAGCCAGCGCCTCCTCGCCGGTGTTCACGAGCCACACGCGCAGGTAGTCCGGCCGCTTCTCCAGCACCCACGCGGCCATCTTCCCATCGTGGCCCTCCCAGCTCACCCAGTTCAGCGGGTAGATGCGGTTGCGCAGCAGCGCGATGTCGCCCAGCATCATGTGATTGAGGATCGGCTGCGGCAGCCACAGCCGGTCCGGCGACTGCTCGGCCTCCGTGTACATCGGCAGCTCCCAGGTCATGTCCGAGAGCGTCGCCTTGAGCGCCTCCGTCACCGCGCTCACGTCGCCGGTCATGAGCCACTCCATGTACTTGTACTCCGGCCGCGTGTCGGTGTAGCGGATCGGGGTGCCCCACAGGTCCACCCCGGCGATCACCTCGCGCAGGTTCGCGCGGATGTCCTCCCGGTCGGTGTTCGTGACGAGCTGCTGGAGCACATCGCGGCTGCGCTGCGGGCCGTCGTAGTGGCGCCGATCGCTTTCCCAGATCAGTGGCAGCGCGGCCAGGTAGCGTTCATCACCCGTCTGATCGTAGCACGCCCACGGGATCAGCGGGAACGCGTAGCTGAGCAGCCGCTGGGCCTTCTTCTCCCCCGTCTCGAACTCCACGGTGTACGCGCGGCCCCTTCCGTCCTCGGGGTCCACGATGTCCTCCATCCACGCGTCCACCCACTCGGTCATCAGCGTCCGCGACTGCGGGTGGCCGCTGTACCAGCCGAGCAGCGCCGCCGCCTGCATGTTCAGCGCGTTGGAGGTCGCGTCCCAGCCGTAGCGGCCCTCCGTCACGATCTGCGACGCCCCGTAGCGATTCGAGCGGTAGTGCCTGTGCCCCAGCGAGTTGATGCCGGTCAACTCGTCGTAGTGCGTGCCGATCTCCAGCATCCGCTCGTACCAGCGCGGGCTGCCGTAGTCCATCACCGCGAGCATGTTGTTGACGTTCGCGCCCCACTCATACGCGTGCAGCGGGTCCGTCACCTGGCGGTTGATGCCATCCTCCATCGTCCGCGCCCACGTCATCAGCCCGACCTTCCGCGCCGACTGCAGCAACTTCTCATTCGGCCCGTCCATCAGGTGTATGCCCGCGAAGTCCTGCACCAGCACCGAGTCATCGTTGGGGCCGTCGTTGGAGCCGAACTCGCCGGTCGCCACCTGCCGGTTGTCGATCCACCACTCCGGCACGCTCCGGCACAGCTCCAGCAGCTTCACCTGGTACCACGCCCACTCCGGC
>JALGSW010000007.1 GCA_029821635.1 Candidatus Zipacnadia bacterium | reverse complement strand
GACACCTCCGCGGGCGGTGGCGGCTCCACGCCACAGAGCTTCTCGCAGCCTGCCAAGGCCGTCGAAGTGCTGGTCGCCGAACCCGCTGAGCCGGACGCGCATCGCTTCAGCAGGATGGGCCTCGCCACCATCAACGTGACCGGCGGCCCGATGGACACCGTCCGGGTGCTCGCGCCCGCGTCCGTGCCCGCCGGGAAGGAGTTCAGCATCGCGCTCAAGGCCGAGGACGTCGAGGGCAACGTCGCCTCGCACTACGAGGGCGAGCTGACGCTGGAGATCACCGACGCGGAGATCGTGACCGGGCCAGAGAGCGTGAACTTCGAGGGCCCCGGCGGCGTGGTGACGGTCGGCGGCTTCAAGGCATTCAGTCGCGGGCTCGTGCGCATCATCGCCATCGACGGCATCAGCGACATCAAGTATGTCTCCAACCCGATCCTCATCACCAAGCATGACCAGGCGCAGCTCTTCTTCGGAGTAATCCACGGTCACACGGAGCGCTCCGACGGCGTCGGCACGGTTGAGGACTACTACTCCTGCATGCGCGACGACAACCGCCTCGACTTCGGCGCGGTCGGCGACCACGACCATGACCACGAGACCTCCGACGCCGACTGGGAGGTCATCCAGCGCGTCACCGCCGAGTCGAACGATCCCGGCAGCTTCGTGACGCTGCTCGGCTACGAGTGGGCGAAGTGGCGCCGCAACGGGGACGGCGACCGCAACGTCTACTTCGACCGCGACGGGCTGCCGATGCTGCGCTCCGGCGACGAGCAGTACCCCACGCCGCCCGAGCTCTTCGCGGCGTTGCACGAGTGCGACTGCCGGGCCGTGGTAATCCCGCACCACACGGCCTCCAACGGCAACTTCTGCGACTACAAGGACCACGATCCGGAGATCGAGCGGCTCGTGGAGATCTACTCCTCGTGGGGCAACTCCGAGTGCTCGGTCCACGACGGTAACCCCTACCCGATCACGCCCTCAGGCTTGCCTCAGGGCGGCTTCGCGAACGTGCCGATGGCCGGCGGCGAGGTCCCGCGCGGCTTCGTCCAGCACGCGCTCGCGATGGGCCGGCGGCTCGGCTTCGTGGGCGGCGGCGACGACCACCTCGGCCACCCCGGCGACCCGGTCAAGACAGGCCCGGAGCCCTTCGCCTACGCCGACGGCCTGATGGGCCTGTGGGCGCCCGAGCTCACGCGCGAAGCGGTCTTCCAGGCGATGTACGATCGGCACACCTACGCCACCACCGGCGCGCGCATCGTCGTGCTCTTCCGCGTAGCCGGCGCGTTCATGGGTGATGAGATCGAGGTCGCGAAGCGCCCAGATCTTGCGGACGCGCGGCCGATCGAGGTCTTCATAGCAGCCGAGGCAAAGCTCGCGCAGGTGGAGATTCTGCGGAACAACGAAGTCGTCTACTCCACGCGGCCGGAGGGCTCAGAGCTGACGCTGGAGTGGACGGACGAGGAGCCGCTGGAGCCGCTGGCGCAGACGCCGGTGGACGAGGATCAGCCGCGCTTCGTGCAGTACTACCTGCGCGTGCTCCAGTCCGACGGACAGATGGCCTGGGCGAGCCCGGTGTGGTTGCTGCTTTGAGCCGCCGGGCGGCCGCCTGAGGTCTTACTGACCGCACCGCTTCGCTGTCTGCACCATGGTCTCGACCACGTCCGGGGGTGTCTGGCGCGGGATGCCCTCGCCGGTGTTGAAGATGTAAGCGCCGCCGGGCTTGCCCGCCTCGACGATGCGCGCTGTCTCCTCCGCCACCTCGGCGAGGTCATCGCAGTTCATCAGCGCGATGGGGTCCGCGTTGCCCGACAGGCACACCCGGTCGCCGATCGCGGCCTTGATCTCGGACAGGTCGCAGCCCTCGCCCACGTTGATGACCTCGAAGTGCGGCGCCTGTAGCTCCAGGTGAGCGCGCGAGGACTCACCGCCATGGTAGATGACCACCCCACCATGCGCGCGCAGGTTGTCACTCACGCGTGCCGCGGGCTCGAGTGCGAAGTCGGCGTGCTGCTGCGGCGAGAGGAAGCCTGAGGCGGCCACGCAGTCGCCCAGCCAGATGGCGTCGGCGCCGGCGTCGAGCTGCGCGATCCCCCAGGCGGTCATCAGCTCGACGCAGAACTCGGCGGTGGCGCGGAAGAGCTCGGGATCATCGTAGAGCAGCAGCAGGCCGTCGCGGATGCCGTAGAGGAGGGCGACCGCGCTGAAGGGCGCGGCGACCCGTCCGGCCACCACCAGTCGGTCGCCGAAGACCGACTTGATCTCCCCGAGCGCCTCCAGGTGGGCGGGCATGCGACCGGCGCGCGCCGGATCGGGGACGCGCAGCTCCGCCAGCGTCCCTCGGCCGGTCGGCAGCACGCGCACTGCCGCCGGGGGCATGCGCTCATCTACGACCGTCTCGATGCCCAGCGGCTCCAGCTCGATGTAGTCATCGGGGTGCAGCAGGATCCAGTCGTAGTCGAAGCGCTCCACGGCGCGCACCTGGCAGTCCACCATCAGCTCCGGGCTGCGAACATAGCGCCGGTAGTCCACCCCGCACATCTCGACGTCGAACTCCTCGCCCAGCGCGAACACCGGCACCCGCGAAGGCACACCCAGCCGCGCGCAGATCCGCAGGTCCTCGACTACGCCCCGGTACGCCATCGGTCAGCCTCCCTGTTACGCTACCGCCCGCACGGCGTCGACTATCGCGTCAGCATCGGGCAGCACCGCCTGCTCGAGCCCCGGGCTGAAGGGCATTGGCACGTCCGCCGAACCGACGACCTTCGGCGGCGCTACCAGCGCGTCGAAGCACTCCTCGCAGACGCGCCGCACGATCTCCCCGCCGAAGCCGCCGCTCGTCCACGCCTCCTGCGCCACCACCAGCCGCCCGGTCTTACGCACGGACGCCGCGATCGCCTCGAAGTCCAGCGGCACGAGCGTCCGCAGGTCGATCACTTCGATGCTGACCTCGCCCGCGAGCGTCTCCGCCGCCTCCAGCGCGCGCAGCACCATCAGCGAGGTCGCGACGACCGTCACGTCCGTGCCCTCGCGCTTCACGTCCGCCTCCCCCAGCGGCACGAGGTACTCCTCGCGCGGCATCTCGCCCTTCGTCTCGTAGAGCAGCTTGTGCTCCAGGAAGATCACCGGGTTGTGGTCGCGGATCGCGCTCTTGAGCAACCCCTTCGCGTCGTAGGGCGTTGAGGGCATCGCGACCTTCATCCCCGGCACGTGCGCGAAGATCGCCTCGAGGTTCTGCGAGTGCTGGGCGGCCTCGCAGGTCCCGCCGCCCTGCTGGGTGCGGATCACCAGCGGCACCGTCACCTGCCCGCCCGACATGTAACGCAGCTTCGCCGCCTGGTTGAGGATCTGGTCCATGCAGGTGGTCGCGAAGTCCACGTACATGATCTCGCAGATCGGCCGTAGGCCCGCCATCGCCGCCCCGACCGCGAGGCCGGTGAAGGCCGCCTCGGAGATCGGCGTCTGGCGCACGCGCTCGCGCCCGAAGCGCTTCATCATCCCCGCGGTGACGCCGAAGACGCCGCCGCAGTCGGCCACGTCCTCGCCGATCACGAAGACCGCCTCGTCGCGCTTCATCTCCTCCGCGATGGCCTCGTTCAGCGCCCGGATGTAGGTCACGTTTCGCATGATGGCGCTCCTTGCGCGGCGTCTCTCGTGCTCACGCCCACAGGTAGTCGGCGAACGTAGCTGCGTCTGGCGAGGCGCTCTCGCGGGCGAAGTCGGCGGCGGCCTGCAGCTCCGCCTCGACCTCGGTCACGAGGTCGGCCAGCTCCACGTCGCTGATCGCGCCCTCGCGCAGCAGGTGCCCCTCAAGGCGCGCGATGGGGTCGCGCGCGTGCCAGTCGGCCAGCTCGTCCTCGGGGCGGTGCTCGGGGATGACCATGCAGTGCGGGCGATGGCGGTAGGTCTTCGCTTCGATGAGCGTCGGCCCAACGCCCTCGCGTGCCCGGCCAACGGCCTCGCCCGCCGCCTCGTAGACCGCGAGCAGGTCGTTGCCGTCCACGGCCACGCCGGCCATGCCGAAGCTCTCGGCGCGCGGCGCGAGGTCCGCCACGGGCCAGCCATCGCAGATCGGCGTGGTCGCGGCCCAGAGGTTGTTCTCGCAGACGTAGATGACCGGCAGCTTCCACAGCGACGCGAGGTTGAGGCACTCGTGGAAGACGCCCTGCGAGGCCGCGCCGTCGCCGAAGAAGCAAACGCTCACCTGGTCGGTGCCGCGGTATTGCGCCGCGAAGGCCGGCCCGAGCGCGAGCGGCGTCCCGCCACCGACGATCCCGTTGCCGCCCATCAGGCCGATCTCCGGCGCGAACATGTGCATCGAGCCGCCGCGGCCACGGCTGATGCCGCTCTCCCTGCCAAGCAGTTCGGCCATCATCGCGCGCACGTCGGCGCCCTTTGCGATGGAGTGACCGTGCCCGCGGTGGCTGCTGAAGACGCAGTCGTCATCGCGCAGGTGCGCGCAGACGCCGACGGCGACCGCCTCCTCGCCCTCGTAGGAGTGCAGGGCGCCAAGGAACTGGCCGACCGCCAGCCCCTCGCGGAACAGTGTCTGTGCGGTCAACTCGAAGCTGCGGATGGTGTGCATCAGGCGGAGCATCCGGCGCAGGTCATCCTGTGCGATCTGCATGGTGCGCCCCTTTCCAGCGAAGTCTCAGCGGGGGTATTCCAGCACAGGGGCGCGAGGTCCTTCGAGGGGCATCACTGGAGAGGTCGGCCCCCGGCAGACGCTTCGCGTCTGACGGCCTGTGTCGTGTCGTGTCTCAGGAGGGGCCGCACGAGCGGTCGCGACGAAGGAGCGACCACGAGGTCGGCCCAGGCTGTTCGCATCTCGCTCGCCGAACGGCCACAGGGCCGACCTCGTGTCAATCGCTGGCGCGATTGACACTCGTGCGGCCCCTCCGTGCGGCAAACGGCGATCATACGCCGTTCCGCGGCACCCGCAACCCGTGCGCCCGCAGCAGCGTCTCATGCGCCAGCAGCTCCCGCGCGGGGCCGGTCGCGTGGATGCGCCCTCCCTCCATCACCGCCACCGTGTCGCACAGCTCCAGCACAAGCGCGAGGTCGTGCGTGGCGATGATCTTCGCCTGCGGCAGGCCCGCCAGCAGTGCGATGATCGCCTCGCGCCCCTCCGGGTCGAGCGCCATCACCGGCTCGTCGATCACCAGCAGCTCCGGCTCCATCGCCAGTACCGTCGCCAGCGCCACCCGCCGCATCTGACCCGCGGACAGGTGGTGCGGCGCGCGGTCGGCGAACCCCTCCGCGCCGACGCTCGCGAGCACGCTCAGCGCCCGCTCGCGCGCCTCGTCGCTCGGCAGGCCGAGGTTCAGCGGACCGAAGGCCACGTCCTCGAGTACCGTCGGCATGAAGAGCTGATCGCGCGGGTCCTCGAAGACCAGCCCGACCGTCGCGCGCAGCCTGTCAGCGGGCCAGTCCTCGACGGGCCTGCCCTTCCGTGCAGGATGCCGTTGAGGTGCAGCAGCAGCGTGGACTTGCCCGCGCCGTTGCGGCCGATCAGCGCCAGCGACTCACCCTCGCGCGCGGTCAGCGAGACGCCGCGCAGCGCCTCCTCGCCGCTCGGCCAGGCGAAGCGCAGGTCGTCGATCTCGAGGAGGCTCACGCGCTCACCCCCAGCCACGTCAGCGCGCCCGTGAGCGCCACCACACCGCCCACGACCGCCCACTGCGCCGCCGGGACGCGCTCCTGCGCGAGCGCGGGCATGGTGCCGCGGTAGCCGCGCGCGACCATCGCCAGCGCGATGCGGTCAGCGCGTTCGGCCGTCCGCGCCATGAGC
Organism: Candidatus Zipacnadia bacterium; assembly: GCA_029821635.1. Lineage (GTDB taxonomy): Bacteria > Armatimonadota > Zipacnadia > Zipacnadales > UBA5352 > UBA5352. Next base: position 52,359 of record JALGSW010000007.1, on the reverse strand, counting down.
GTCGCGAGCATCGAGACGCCGACGCGCAGCCGCCGTCCGAGGCCGCGCACGCCCCCTCGGCTGCGCATGGCGGTGATCATCCGCCCGGCCTCCTCGGCCAGCACGGCGATGTAGGCGAGCGCGAAGCCGCTCAGCGCGGTGAGTGTGCGTGGCACGTGCAGGGCGTGGGCGGCGCGCAGGAGGTCGGCGGAGGTGGTCGTCCCGGCAAGCAGGACAGATCCGAGGAGTGCCAGCACGCACTTGCCGCCGACGGAGATCCAGAGCGAGATGGCTTCCGCTGATGGTAGAAACATGACCGCGACGGTCCCCAGCACGAGGAAGGGCGCGAGGATCGCCATGCGCCGAAGCACCCACGCGGCGGGCAGTCGCGAGGCGGCCGCAATCGCCACGAGCACCGCCGCGTAGACCGCCTGCAACACGTTGGCGGCCACAGGTGTGGCGAGGATCGCCACGACGAGCACGAGCGCGCAGACGAGCTTCACCCGCGCATCAAGCTGATGCACTGGCGAGCCCAGGTGCGCCCACGCGTCCAGCATGTCGTGCGAAAGCATCGTCCCTAGTAGTATGCGACGGCCGGTCCGCGCAACACTTGCCGCCCAAAGTCGCGCATGACGAAGCGACGGTCGTGCGTCCACTGCTCGGCGACGCGCCTGGCCAGCTCCAGGTCGAACTTCTCCACGGCCCGCAGCGCCCGGTAGCGCGTGACGCAAAGCTCGAGGTCATCGCGCGCCACTCGCAGCAGCAGCTTGCGGGCCTCCGGCGCCGCCTGCCACACGAAGGTCTCCACCGCTGTGCTTCGCAGGCGCCAGTCACGACTGCTCGTGAGCACCCCACGCGCAATCTCCTGCGCCGCTCCGATGTCAGCGTGCATGAGCGCCAGCAGGTCATCCGAGGTCAGCTCATCCGGCGGCAGACTCACCACGGTCTCGCGGATCGCGGCATCCCCCGCCTCGCCCTCGAACTGGCTGAGGATGTCAAGCCACGCGCGCCGGTCGCGCCGGCGCGCCCTCTCAGTGATTGGTGTGATGCCCTCCACCACGCCGGCGGCCATCAGTGCCCGCGCGGCGGCGAACCCGATGCGCGACCGATGGTCCTCGCGGACCTGCTCGATCAGCCACTGCACGCCCCGCGGCTCGATCCGGGCCAGCGTCTCCAGCGCCAGGATGTTGTCCGGCCGTGGGTATATCTCCACGGCACGCGTCGCCCATGCCTGCAGCAGCGGGACTGCCTCGTCCCTGCGAGCGTGCTCGACAGCCCATCCCACATGCGGCACGTCGTTGTGGTCGTAGAACTCCGGATGCCGCAGCGCCATCTCGACCGCCGGCCACAGGTCGCCGTTCACGAGCGCGATGTCCCCCGCCATCCGGTTCGGGTCCTCATCGCGCAGGCCGCCCTGTCGCTCGAACGCGTCCCAGATAATCAGCGCTGCCGCGTTCCAGCGTGCACGATCGGAGCGGCCCTCGTCCCGCAGCACCTCCCATGCGGCCTGCTGCAGCACCGGCGGAGACGGATTGCGCGGCCCGCCGGCCTCGGCGGACCCAATCTCACCCGGTGCCCACGCCGCCTCGGCGCGTGTCCCCTCATCGGAGCTGCCCAGCAGCTCCGCCACTTGCGGCGCCGCGGCCGCCGGCATCCGCGAAAGCGCGATCATCACGTAATCGAGACGGCCGGCCTCTGCGCACTCGATCAGCGGATCCAGCAGCGACATCCGCTGCTCATCGGACAGGTAGTCCGAGTTGGCGATCGCCCGCGCCAGTATCTGCGCGGTCTGCGGGCAGGCATCCGGCAGCCTCTCCGCCGCGAACTCAATCGCCTGGCGGTCGGCGATCTCGAGCAGCGTGACCGCCGCCAGCGCCGCGCCCGCCTCGCCCTCGTTCTTCATGCACGTGCGAAGCGCGTCCCGCAGGGCGGCGGGGCGCTTTTCGTGCAGGTCGAGCAGACCGTCGCGCTCCAGCAAGAGCGGTATGCGCCAGTGTGGATCGGTGAGGATCGCGCGGATCACCTCGTCGTTCCTCGGCGTCGACGCACTGAAGTGCGGTATCTGCATCAGAAGCTGCGCGAAGCCCCACAGGCACTGCTCCGGCCGATCCGAGCGCGCGTACTCCCACCCGAGGTCCCACAGGTAGTCGGGCCGGTACTGACTGATCGCGGTTCGGTACGGGTTGGGTTGCCAGCCGGAATCGATCGAGCCGAACCGGAGCGTGCTCTCCGCCTCCTGGGTCAAGTGCCCCCATTTGTCCGGCGGCAACCTCCACGCGGCGTTGGCCTCTTCGACGGTCGGCAGCGGGTCGTCGCGCAGGAAGCTCTCCGCCCACAGCCGCATCCCCGCCTCGCCCTGCTCGAGGAACAGGATTGCCGGGTTGCCGGCTGCGGACGCCACCGAGCGCGCAACGATGTCCGCCAGTAGCGTATTCATCAGGTCCGTCGGCAGGGCGCCGATGCACGCGCCGACGTTGTAGCGCCACATCTCTTCGTCATCGACGTCCGCGACCGGCCTATCCAGCCACAGCGCCCGCCGCAGCAGCGGCACCGCATCCGCGCCTCGCGCCGCCAGCGCCTCACCGGCGAACTGTGTCAGGTACGGGTCCCAGGCGAGGGCCTCGCGTCGCAGAGACTCCAGCAGCGCGTACTCCGCGCCGGGCGAATTGATCCGCCCCAGCGCCACCGCGGCGTACTCGGCCGCAAGGTCGTCATCGCTGAGAAGAACTGCGCGCAGCTCCGGGATGGCGTCAGGACCTCGACTCGCAGCGTCCTCAATTGCTTGCCGGGCCACGTGCGGGTCCGGCGAGCCGAGGCGTGCGGCGAGATCATCGTCGGGCAGTGCGTAGCGGGTCGGCAGCAGGAGAGCGATGGCGCAGATACACGTCAGGCGGCGCATGGCTGGTTCCCCCTCGGCCTGCATCGTGGTAATGTCACACCTGTCTTCCGCGCGCTGCCCCTCGTCTCCTCTCCACCAGCGCCACGACCGCGGGCACCGCCACGATCTGCAGCGCCAGGCCCGGCAGCGCGGTGACCGTCGCCGCCGCCACGTAGGCGAGCGGCGTCCGCATGATCGGCGGCAGGCCCTCGCGCATCCCTGCCGGCAGCGCGGTCATCAGCAGCGCCGCCACGAGCCCGAGCACGACGCGCCCGCTCAGCAGCGCCAGCACGACCGCGAGCACCGGGTGCAACCTCAGCCGCCGGTGCAGCAGGCTCGCGAGCGTCGCCATGACCACGAGTTCCGCCACCATGATCGGCAGGAACGGCATGATCGGCGGCATGCCCGTCAGCGCCGACGACAGCACCGGCGTCAACAGCCCCACCGCCGCCGCGGTCGGCGCCGACACGAGCATCGCGCAGGCCAGCACCGGCAGATACATCGGCAGCAGCACTGAGCCGAGCTTCCCGCCGCCCAGCGCGTGGAAGGCCACCGGGATCACTACGCCCAGCGCGATGAACAGCCCGCCGAGGCTCAGTTCGCGCGCCCGCGCGAACTCCTCGGCCACCGTCGGCTCGGGTCTCTCACTTCGCCGCGCCTCCATCAGCCATCGAACTCCGTGTCCCAGTACTCGCGCCAGACGCTCTCGGAGACCGCCGATGCGCTTGCGGGAACCGGGTTCCCGCTCGCGTCCACACTCTCCATGCTGGAGTGGTAGGTCGAGGGCTTGAGCCACTTCACGTGCCCGTCGCCGAAGAGCACGTTCGAGCCGCCGTTGTGCACGGTGGTGCAGGCCCAGTAGCAGGTGGCGCCGCCGTCGAACAGCCCCGTGTCGCCGCAGGGCGGGCCCGCACTGCAGCGATCCCACTCAGCCATGAGGATCTTCGATGCGGGCGACTCGATCTGCGCCTCCGACCGCCCCACGAACCCGGCCACGACCGCCGACCCGCGCCCGGCCGGCACGCCACAGTTGAAGCCCTGCCCGTAGTACCAGGGCATCTCCTGGCTCGGGTCCCACGGCATCCGCAGGCGGCTCGGGCAGTGGTTGATCTGCGTGTTCTTGATGTAGGGCTGCAGCTTCGACTTCCACTGCGGGTTCGTCACGTAGAGCTCATCGTAGTCCGCGTTGTACATGAAGAACGCGAGCCCCATCTGCTTGTGATTGCTCATGCAACTGGCCTGGCGCGCCTTCTCCCGCGCCTTCGCGAAGACCGGGAAGAGGATCGCCGCCAGGATTGCGATGATTGCGATGACCACCAGCAACTCTATCAGCGTGAAACCTTTGCGTGACATGACGGACACCTCATCTCATCGTGGCACGATTGAGCGGAACGTGTTACCCGCGGGTAAAAAAAGGCGCGTCATCATTGTGCGGCCGTGCAACTCAGCTCACCGTGCTTCACACCGCGCATGGCGAGCATCCGATCCGCCAGCCTGCGGATCTCCGCCCCCTGACCACGCACCACGATGACTTCCACGCAGTTGTGATGGTCGAGGTGCACGTGCGTGTTGCACACCACGGTCGCCTCCGCGTCGTGCTGCACCTCGGTGAGGCCCTGCTCGACGCCCGGCACGTGGTGGTCGTAGACGAGGGTGATGGTGCCGACGACCTCGCCCTCGGGCAGGTCCCAGCGCCGCCGCACGAGGTAGTCGCGCGCAATGTCGCGCACGGCCTCGGAGCGGTTGGCGTAGCCCGCGTCCTCGATCGCACGGTCGAACTCGCTGAGCAGGTCCTCCGGCATGGACACGCCGAAGCGCTCGATCGGAGCCATCGCCCTCACCTCCGTAGCACGTTCGCGGCAAACGTAGCACAGTCTGGGGGTGCCGTCAAGTGGGGTCGTCGTCGTTCGGAGCGACGCATCGTCCGTTCAGATGCGTCGGCCGTACACCGTCCTCCCCCTCTCCCGCCAGGATTTCGCGCAGCGAAGTCACAGGGAGGAAAGGAGGCCGGGGGGTGAGGCGCCGTCGCCGTTTCACTTGCCACTTGCCACTCGCTACTCGCCCCTACACCCGCGCCCGTCCCTCGTAGTGCTTCGGCAGCTCCTCGTCGAGCATCCGCAGCACTGTCGGCGCGCCATCCATGACCGTCGGGGTGCCCTCGGCGAACTTCCGTCCGCGCACGAGCCAGAACGCGTCGTCATAGGTGTGCATGCCGGTGATTGGGCTTGAGGTGAACAGCTCCGCGCCACCCAGGGCGCTCTTGAGGTCGTAGCCATTGCGCGGGATCGCCAGCAGGTCCGGGGCGGTGTCGAGGGCCTCGCCGCTCCACAGCTCCTCGCGCTTCGCCACGCGCTCGAGCAGGGGCTCATCGGACTCGGGCGCGCGCAGCTCCATCAGCCCCGCCGCGATCTCATCGCGCAGCGCGTCGTACTGCGCGCCCGCCTCTACGCTCCCCCGAGGCTCGCGGCCGCGCTGGTTCACGTAAATGCGTCCCGGCGTCATCGAGAACGCGCGCGTGGACTCGTCCACGTCGGTGATCTTCGCACCCTCCGCCACGGGCACAGCCAGGTAGCCGTGCTCGCGCAGCCATACGTCGAGGTTGACCTCGTGCAGCGTGCGAGTGAAGCCGTGGTCGCTCAGGATCAGCAGCTCGGCCTCGTCGCCTGCCGCCTGCGCGATCTCCCCCACCGCCGCGTCCACCTGCCGGTAGTAGTCCAGGAAGCGCGGGGCGTACTGCTCGTCGCCATCGTCCCACTCACCCCACGCGAAGTGGTTCACGCGGTCGGTGCCCATGATGTGCACCATCGCGTACGACCACCGCTCGTTGCTCAGCAGGTCCTTCGCCGCCGCGACGCGCCCGGCCAGCGTAGCGTCGAGGTCTTCAAAGAGCAGGTCCAGCGACTCGCGCGCCTTCCACGGGTCGATGTCGATCCGGTAGCCGTGGCGCTCAAGCCGCTGCCGCAGTTCGGGCGGATACGTCGCGCCATCGAGGGCCGGGGCGAGGAAGCCGCTCACCAGCAGCCCGTTGACCTCCGGCGGCGGCGAGGTGACCGGCACGTTCATGATGATGACCCGCCGCCCGCGCTCGCCGAGCGTCCGCCACACCTGCGGCGCACGCACGTAGCCCGTCCCGGTGATGTACTGCTGGTAGCTCCCCGGTGTGCGGTCCACGAAGCCGTACACGCCGTGCGTGCCGGGATTGACGCCCGTCACGAACGACGTCCATGCGGCGCAGGACACCGTCGGCTGCGTCGATTCGGCGCGCCGCAGGTCGCCGGAGGCGGCGATGGCGGCGAGGTTCGGCGCCTCGCCACCATCGATCAGCTCCGTCAGCAACGAATGCGGCACACCGTCGAGGCCGATCACCAGCGCTCTTCGATCAGGTGTGCGGCGGAACCAGTTCAGCATCTACTCTGCGGCCTCCTGTGCGGCTGCCGGGAGATAGCCCATTTCGACGAGCTTCGCCATGACCGCGCCGGTGCACTCCTCGATACTGCGGTCGGCGGTCTGCACGTGGACCTCCGGGGTCGCCGGCGCCTCGTAGGGCTGGTGCATCCCCGCGATGTCGTTGACCTCGCCGCGCGCGGCGCGAGCGTACAGGCCCTTGGGATCGCGCTGCTGGCAGACCTCCAGCGGCGTCTCCACGTAGACCTCCACGAAGTTCTCGCACCACTCGCGCGCCCGGTCGCGATACCGCGCCATCGGCGCCACCGCGGCGATCATCACGTGCGCACCATAGCCCGAGAGCTTGCTCGCGAACCACGCCAGCCGCTTCGTGTTCTCATTGCGCGCCTCTTCTGTGTAGCCCAGGTTCGGGCTCAGGTTCGCGCGCACCTCGTCTGCATCGAGGTTCTCCACCGGCAGCCCCATGGCCTCCAGGCGCCTCTGAACATCGGTAGCGATCGAGGACTTGCCCGATGCGGGTATCCCTGTGAACCAGACGACTATGCCCTGCTCCATTGTGCTCTCCTCTTTCTCCTGGTGCCGCCCTACTGCACGAACGGCTGCTCAAACTGCCGGATGGTCTCGAACACCTCGGTGCGCATGATCTCCGGCCGGGGCGGCGTGCCATCGACGATCATCGCGCGGATCTGCGTCCCCGAGAAGGACAGGCAGGCCTCGCCCTCATGCGGACACGTGCGATTGCTCGCTACCCGCCCGCAGGTGCAGCAGTACCAGAAGTCGCCGCGGATCGTGATCGGCTGGATGCCCAGCTCGCCCGCCAGCGACTCGAACTTGTCGATGGCCTCCTCCTCGCCGTAGTAGTCGCCCACTCCGGCGTGGTCGCGGCCAATGATAATGTGCGTGCAACCGTAGTTCTTGCGCATGATCCCGTGCATGATCGCTTCCTTCGGGCCTGCGTAGCGCATCTCCGTCGGCAGGATGTTGAGGAAGACCCGCTCGGGGTGGAAGTAGTTGGCAATCAGTGCCTCGTACGCCGCGATGATGACGTCGTCGCGGAAGTCGCCGGTCTTCTTCTTGCCGATGATCGGCTGGATCATCAGCCCGTCGCAGAGGCCCAGGACGGTCTTCTGCAGGTCCTCGTGCCCCGCGTGCGGGACGTTGCGGGTCTGGAACGCGCAGACCGTCTGCCAGCCGCGCTCCTCGAACGCCGCCCGCGTCTCGGCCGGGAACAGGTTGACCCTCGCGAACGGGCCGCGGTCGTTGTCGAGCAGGTCGATCGGGCCGCCGACGATGTAGTCGCCGCGAGCGTGGTAGCCCGCAACACCGGGGTGCGCCATGTCATCGGTGCCAAAGACCGACGCGGCCGCGGCCGCCTTGTCCCACTCGAAGACCTCCTCGACTGTCATCAGCGCAACCGGCGTCTCCGGGTCGCTCTCGGCACACAGCACGACCTCCCCGCCCACGGACACCGCGTCGGCACTGTCCACGGTCAGGAAGATCGGGATCGTGTAGATGGTGCCGTCGGGCAGGCGCTCGTCATTGACGATGCCATCAAACTGCGCGCGGCCGACGAAGCCCTCGAGCGGGCTGAACACGCCGCGCGCGAGGTTCCTCGCGTCACCGGCGATCTCATCGGCCACCACCAGCTTCGGAAGCTCCGCAGCCCGCGCCTGCGCCTCCTCCAGCGCCCCTCCGCTCAGGATGCGGTTCACCAGCGTGCCGCCATGTGGGTCGATCATCATGTGCTCCTTCCCGCCCGGCCTTCGGCCGGCGCGGCGGTTCTCTCTGCCGCCATCAAGCGAGGCTGTTATCAGAGTGTTATTGGAGATCAGCTTACACTACAATAAGAGTGCGGGTCAAGTCATTGAGACAATTGACCCAACAATCTCCCCGAGCGGTTGACACATCTGTTCGATTGCGCTAAGCTACGAACTGTCGTTCGAAGAAAGGAGCCGCTACGGATGGAACACCTGCTGACCAACATAACCGGACTCGATATGGCGCTGTGTCTCGCGCTGCTGCTGGTTTACATCTGGTACACCCCGACGGGCGAAGAGAGCACTCAGGCACTGGACACGAACGCGGCCGACTGATACCATACAGTCGCGGAGGAGATCCAGCGGAGGTCAACGAACACTCATACCGCGGAACGACCGCTACTGCGAGGAGAGTTCGGCTGTGAAGAAGATCTGTCTCGTGCTCGCCCTGATGATCGTGCTCACGATGATCCTGGCCGGCTGTGAAGGGTCGAACAGCCTGCCCTACGTCGGCCCCGTCGATGGCAGCAGCGGGTCCGACGACGGTGGCGTCACGCCCACCCCGCCGGATGACGGTGGCACCACGCCGCCTCCGCCGCCCCCCGGCGGCGATACAGGCGGAGTGCAGCCGCCCTCACCGCCGGTCTTCTGAGCGCGCGCCCGAGGGCCGCAAGGCACTGAAACGAAGAACACGCCCGGTCACCGGGCGTGTTCTTTCGCGTCTTCGTGCCTCAAACGGTCGGGGCCTCACGGCTGCGGGCCGATCAGCGGCTCGCCACCCCGCACCAGCGACAGACCCGGCGACGCCCACAGGTAGTCCTCCGGGAGCTCCACCGGCAGCGTCCGCGACACGATCTGGTCGCGCAGCAGTTCCTCGATCAGCCCCAGCCCAAGCGTCTCATCTCGCAGCGCGATGTCGTGATAGAGGTATCGCGCCCACTTCATCTGCGACAGCGACTTGATCTCATGCCGCCCCGGAATCCCCGGGTTGTCCGTCACATCCGTCCGGATGCTCTCCGTCGAAGTGCTCTGGGCCACTCGCCGCGACGAGACGTGCTCGGCGAACTCCTCGAGCCCGCCGAACTGCGACGCAGGCGCCACTTCGACCAGCAGTCCGACCTTCACGTCGTACATCGGCTTGTCGAGCACGTAGTCCGCTCGGCGTCCGTAAACCTTCAGCACCAGCGAGTCCATGTTCCCCTCGGCAAACCACTCGATGCCGCCGGGCTTGATCGGCGCGGGGCTCGACTCCGCAGGCCCCGTGTCGAGGATCTTCAGCCCCACGAACGTGTTCCCGCGCCGCACCGCCACCACCGTGTTCTGACCGATCGCCTCAGGCTGCTCGACCCACTCGTGGCGGCCGATGAGCACCCGATCGATCTGATCGCGCCTGCCCATCACGCACGCCACACCGACGCGCACCCGCGGGCCCAGGCCGACTCCATCGAAGCCAAAGCTGCACAGCGCCAGCCCGCCCGTCTGCGCCGAGTGGAGGGTCGCCGGACCGCCAAACGGGTAGAGGTAGCTCGTCGGCCGCTCGGGCAGGTCGCAGGTCATCAGCACCGGCACGCGCCCGGCGTCCACCGGCCCGCTCATCGTCCCGAGGCTCATCCCCGTCCCGACCCACGTGCACGTGCTCAGCGACTCAATCCCCTCGCCCTCCGCCGCGGGCACCCGCGAGCGCACCTCCACCGCCCCACGTTCGCCCTCGGCCATCGCCAGCAGCGCCGGAGGCATCGCATACTCGGACATCGTGAAGTACATCGCCAGCGGCGCAACCGACCGCGTCTGCGCCAGCGCCGAAGGCAGGTCACAGGCCAGCAGGTACTGCGCCACTCCCGTCTGCCCGAGGTACTCGCCCGGGTAGGCCTTCCCGATCGCGCCGGTCACCATCGCGGTGGTCTGGTCGTAGCGCTGCAGCATGTCGGCGTAGCAGATCTGAAGACACGCGTCGGCAGTCGCGCGCGCCGTCTCGTCGGTAGCAAGCTGCCGTGCCCAACGAAGGCCGCCGATGCGCAACGCGTCGAATGTCGGGCTCGGGATCGCGCCGAGGCCATCGCGCTTCATACGCGCCAACAGTTCGGCGGTGATCTGCGCGGAGGCCGTCTGGCCCGCCGGATCGTTGACCGCCTGCCCGAGCGCCGCGACCCCGCCCGCCCACATCGCCGCGCCGAAGCCGCCCTTGGGCCGCGCCGACGTCAGCAGGCCCTGCAGGGCGAGCGCCGCCCGCGCCCGAAGCTGCTCGCCGGACTCGCCGCCGCCCGCATTCGTCGCAAGCTCCGCCAGCGCGGGCGCAAGGTAGAGTGTGGCGTCCGCGGAGTAGGGCTCGTCTGGATCGGCGTACCAGCGGAACAGCCCACGCGTCTTCGAGCCCTCAGCGGTGTCCTGATGAGCCAGGGCCGCCACGACCACCTGCGCCGCCAGCTCGGGGCGCCCACCGCTGCGCAGCAGGGCGACCGCCCAATTGAGGTTCGTTTCCGCGATGTTCGCGCGACCGCCCGCGTCCGTCAGTAGTGGGCTCTGTGGCGCCTCCGCGTCCGCCGGATGCGTGCGCTCCCACTGCTCCAGCCCCTGCTGAGCCACCAGCAGCGTCAGATACGGACCGTGTTCGGCCGCGCACGCGGGCACGAGGGTCGCGAGGCCCAGGAGGATCGGCACGAACTGACGCAGCGAACGCATGGTCAATCAGGCTCCTTGTCGAGGTCTTTGGTCAATAGACTGCCTCGACCGCCCTGGGGTTTCGTATTGCAGGCACGAAGAAGGGCCGCCACGCGTTGGTGGCGGCCCCGGTATCCGATCAAGCGTGCGCAACGGGCTGCGGGCCCGTCGGCGGCGCGCTGCTTGCCACCGCCATTGCCTGTATCCTGACCATCCAAAAGGAATAGCCGCTGCCGTGCCGTGCGCGCACGCCGATGTAGTCCCGTCAGCGCTTCGAGAACTGCTTCGCGCGCCGCGCCTTGCGGAAGCCGGCGTGCTTGCGCTCTTTGACGCGCGGATCGCGCGTGAGCAGCCCGGCCGGCCCGAGGAGGCGCCGGTGGTCCGCATCGGCATCCACCAGCGCGTTCGCGATGCCGTGACGCACCGCTCCCGCCTGACCCGTCAGCCCGCCGCCCAGCACGATGCACTTGACATCGTAGCGGTCGCCGGTCTCGGTCGTGTCAAAGGGCTCGCGCACAATCACCGCGAGACGGTCGCGCCTGAGGTAGTCGAGCGGGCTCTGCCCGTTGATCTGGATCTGACCTGATCCGCCCTGGATCAGCCAGACCTTGGCGACGGCTTCCTTGCGCCGCCCTGTTCCGTACCCTGCGTAGTTCGGCATGGTCGCCTCCTGGCAATATCTATCGGGCGCTCTACAACTCCAGCGGTTCGGGCTGCTGCGCCTCGTGCGGGTGCTCCGAGCCCGCGTAGACCTTGAGCTTCTTGAGCATCTTGCGGCCGAGGATGTTGTGCGGGAGCATCCCGCCAATCGCCCGCCGGATGACGTCCGCGGGATCACGCTCGAGCAGCTCGCCGTAGCTCCGCGAGCGCAGGTGCCCGATATACCCGGTGTGCCAGTAACGCCTCTTGTCCTCGAGCTTGTTGCCCGTCAACTCCACTTCCGCCGCGTCCGTCACGATGACGAAGTCGCCGCAGTCCACATGCGGAGTGTAGTCCGGCCGGTGCTTCCCGCGCAGGATCGTCGCAACTTCGGCCGCGAGCCGCCCAAGAACCTTGCCGCGGGCGCTCACGATGTACCAGCTTCGCTCCACCTGCGCCGGATTCGCCGACACTGTCTTATTGTGCATCGTGATTTCTCCTCAGTAGATTACCTTGATCAGCGTCAGGCCCTGCGGCGGCGCCATCGTCTTGACGCGCGTCCGGTCCAGGCTGCGCAGCACCTCACGCACCTCGTCAACCGTCACCAGCCCGCGCCCGGCGTCCACGAGCGTCCCAACGATCCGGCGAACCATCATGTAGAGGAAGCCGTTCGCCTCCGCTCGCACCTCGATCATGTCGCCATGCCGCTCGACATCGAGACGCCGCAGCTCGCGAACCGTGTCCTCGACAGAGCTGCCCGATGAACTGAAAGCGACGAAGTCGTGCTCGCCCAGCAGCACTCCTGCCGCCTCGCGCATCGCGTCGAGGTCCAGCTCCCACGTCACATGCCACGCGTAGCGCCCGATGAAGGGCGAGCGTAGCGCCCGGGTGAGGATGCGGTAGCCGTAGAGCTTCCCGAGCGCGCCGTAGCGCGGATGAAAGCTCTCCGGCACCTCTGTCGCCTCAACCACGGCGACCGCGTCGGGCAGCAGCGCGTTGAGCGCAGCCACCGTGCGTACGGCCGGGATCGGACTGTCCGTCTCAAAGGTCACGCTCTGGCCCAGGGCATGCACACCCGCGTCGGTGCGGCCCGCCCCGGTGATGGTCGTCCGCCGCCCGAGGAGCTGGCTCAGTGCGTCCTCCAGCTCGCCCTGGATCGTCGGCAGGGCGGGCTGCCGCTGGAACCCGAAGTAGTCGGTGCCGTCGTACTGCACGACCAGCAGTAGCTTCCGCATCGCCCTGTCCGCCAGCCTAGTCCGTCAGCTCCAGGATGGCCATCTCGGCGTTGTCGCCGGTGCGCCGACCGGCGCGGACGACGCGCGTGTAGCCGCCATTGCGATCGGCGTAGCGCGGCGCGATCTCCTCGAACAGGTGGGCGACGAGGTCCTTGTCACGGACCAGGCGCAGCACCAGTCGTCGGGAGTGCAGATCCCCGCGCTTGGCGGTGGTGATGACCTTCTCCGCCATCCGCTGGGTCTCTTTTGCCTTCTGCACGGTAGTCTTGATCTTCTCGTACCGCAGCAGTGCGTCCACCTGACTGCGCAGCAGTGCTATGCGCTGGTCGGTGGCCCGCCCCAGTTTTCTGTGATCCTTGCGATGTCGCATAAGTCTCGTTCCTTCGGCACGGCCCGCGCGGGCACCGGTGGTCGTCTTAGCCGTCCTCTTCCTCTACCAGTTCCTCGGCGGCCGCCGGTTCCGTCAACGCCAGTTCCACCGCCGCCAGCTTCTCTATGACCTCTTCTAGCGAGCGCTTCCCGAAGTTGCGGATGTTCAGCAGGTCCTCTTCGGTCTGCTGAATCAACTCGCCGACCGTGTCGATGTTCTCCTTCTTCAGGCAGTTGAAGGTGCGCACCGAGAACTCCATCTCCTCGATCGGGAAGGAGAGGATCTTGTTCTTGACCTCCTCCTCCGCCGGCGCCTCCTCCTCCTCAGCCTGGACCGGCAGCTCGATCTCCGAGAAGATCGTGATGTAGCGCACCAGGATCTCGGCTGCACCGCGCACGGCATCGTCGGGCATGATCGTTCCGTTGCCCCACACTTCCAGCATCAGCCGATCAAGGTCCGTCCGATGGCCCAGCCGCGTCGCCTCGACGCGGTAGGTTGCACGCGCTACCGGCGAGAAGAGTGTATCGAGGGCGATGACGTCGCCAGACCGCTTCTCGCGCCCCGCCTCCTCCACCGGCTGGTAGCCCGTGCTGCGCTGGATCCACAGGTCGATGTAGAGCGTCGAATCGTCCTCGGTCAGCTCAGCGATGTGCACCTCGGGGTTGATGATCTCGATCCCCGGCGGGCACTTGATGTCGCCGGCCAGCACCTCGCCCTTGCCCTCGGCCTCGATGCGCGCGACATGCTCCTCATCGTCATCCGCCTCGTCGTGGAACTTGATCGCAAGCTCCTTGATGTTAAGGCAGATCTCCGTCGCGTCTTCGTAGACGCCCTCAATGGTGGTGAATGCATGCGGGACGCCGTCGATCCGCACATCGGTCACCGCGGCGCCGGGGATATGCGCCAGGAGAACGCGCCTGAAGGCGTTCCCCAGCGTATGCCCAAAACCCCGCTCCAGCGGCTCAATGGCGAACTTCCCGTACTTCTCGGAAAGCTCCAGCGCCACCATGCCGGGGGCCAGCTCTTCTATCATTGAATACTCTCCTTTTCGCGATCGCGAGCACGCGAACGCACCCGCCATCACGGGCTGTCACACTGTGTCAGCGGGAGTAGAACTCGACGACCTGCTGCTCGTCAACATCCACCTGAATATCCTCGGGCTCGGGCATCCGAGCGACGACGATGACCTTGGTGCCGGTATCGACGTTCAGCCAGCCCGGAACCTGGTAGCCCCGCGCGATGGCCGCGTTCAGATGCATCGAGTCCTTCGAGTTCTCACGAATCTCGACCTCGTCGCCCTCCCGCACCAGCCGCGAGGGGACGTCGCACACGTGTCCGTTCACCGACACGTGCCGGTGTCGCACGAGCTGACGGGCCTGGTTCTGACTCGTCGCGAAGCCCGCGCGCCGCAGCACGCTGTCGAGACGCCGCTCAAGCAGCGACAGGAGCATGAAGCCCGTGACGCCCTTCGACTTGAGTGCACGCTCCACGCAGCGCCGGAAGGGGCGCTCGAGCAGTCCGTAGATGGCTCGCAGCTTCTGCTTCTCGCGGAGCTGGAGTGCGTAGTCCGACGGGCGGCGCCGACCGCGCCTCGAGTTCCCGTGCTCGCCGGGCGGGTAGTTCTTCCGCTCCATCGCGCACTTGGGTCCGTGGCAGCGCTCGCCCTTCAGAAACAGCTTCTGTCCTTCACGCCGGCAGAGCCGGCAGACCGGTCCGGTATGTCGCGCCATGCAAGACTCACCTCCGCAGGCGGTCGCGCGGCCCGAAGGCCGCCGCCAACCTGCCGTTACATCCGTCGCCTCTTCTTCGGTCGGCAGCCGTTGTGCGGGGTCGGTGTAACGTCCTTGATCTCACCGACGTCCATCCCAACCGCCTGCATCGCCCGGACGGCGGTCTCCCGCCCCGATCCCGGGCCCTTCGTGAACACATCAATCCGGCGAATGCCAGCGTCCATCGCTTTGCGGGCAGCGTTCTCACCCGCAAGCTGCGCCGCGAACGGGGTGCCCTTGCGCGTGCCCTTGAAGCCCACGGTCCCGCCGCTCTGCCAGGTCAGCACGTTGCCGCGCTGGTCCGTGATGCTGATGATGGTATTGTTGAAGGTAGCCTTGATGTACGCGCGGCCCTGCGCCCCACGAGGCGCGCCACGCCGTCCCGGCGGTCCGCCGGGGCCACCAGGACCGCCCTGCGGGCGACCCTCGCGGCGCTGCTCCTCCTGAGCCGGGGCCGGGGCCTGCTGCTCACTCGGCGCCGCCGCGGCCGCCTCGGTCTCAGCCTGCTCCTGCTGCGCTTCGCCCTGCTCGCGCTCTTCTGCCATCGTCCTGCCTCCTGTATGTGCTCGCCGGTCCGGCCGCGCTCGATCGGGTCCCAGCCGGCGCATCTACGTCCCGCCGACCGGCTCCCGCCACTTCCCCGCGACGCCTGCCGTGCCGACGGGCCAAGACCTGCTACGTCTTCGCCGCTGCCTTCTTCTTGCCCGCAACCGTCTTCCGCTTGCCCTTGCGCGTGCGCGCGTTGGTCCGCGTCCGCTGCCCGCGTACCGGCAGGCCTCGGCGATGTCGCCCACCACGATACGTCCCGATCTCGATCAACCGCTGGATGTTCGCGGCAATCTCTCGCCGCTTGTCGCCCTCGATCGTGTAGTCACGATCAATGATCTCACGCACCCGGGCGGCCTCGTCCTCGGTGAGGTCGCGCATCTTCGTCATGTCATCGATCTGCGCCTGCTCACGAATCTTCTTCGCCGTCGAGCGACCTATCCCGTAGATGTAGGTCAGGGCGATATCGACCCGCTTATTCGCCGGCAGATCCACGCCAGCTATTCTCGGCACTGGTAATCCTCCTCAATCAGCCTGTCTCGTCGTGCGCGCCGATCAGCCCTGCCGCTGTTTGTGCCGCGGATTCGAGCACACCACGCGCACGACGCCCTCGCGGCGGATAACCTTGCACTTGTCGCAACGCTTCTTCACGGAAGCCTGAACCTTCATCGCTCTCACTCTTCCCGATACGTCTGCGCTACCCGCCCAAAGTTCCCGGCCGCGCCTCATCGGCGCCGCCGGACGCTATCACTATCACCAACCACACGCCCGCACGCTCCACACCTCACCCGGACAGCCTGCCCGCCCCAGCCCGCCTGTGCATCCAGGCTACTTGTGCAGCCAGACGATGCGCCCGCGCGTCAGGTCGTACGGCGAGATCTCCACCGTCACCCTGTCGCCAGGCATAATCCGGATGTACCTCATGCGAATCTTGCCGCAGACATGCGCCAGAAGCTCGTGCCCGTTCTCCAGCTCCACCTTGAAGACCGCGTCGGGCAGCTTCTCCGCCACGCTCCCCAGGACCCGGAGCATCTTGGGCTCTTTCTTCTGCTGGGTCTGCTTCTTCGCCATAGGCGTGTCGTGCCCCAATCGCTTTGTCCTCGCCGCACGGCATCCCGCTACGGCGCGGTCAGTATACAGCAGCCGTCCTTCGTCACGGCCACAGTGTGCTCGAAATGCGCCGAGCGGCTGCCGTCGCGTGTGCGAACCTTCCAGCCGTCAGCGTCCTGGAAAACCTCGTGTCCGCCGGCATTCACCATCGGCTCGATCGCCAGCGTCATCCCACGCTTGAGTTTTGTATCATACACCTCGCCGGTCGTCCCGTCCACAAAATTCGGCACCTGTGGCGGCTCATGCATCTGTGAGCCGATCCCGTGCCCGACCAGCGCCCGCACGACCGAGAAGCCCGCCGCCTCAACGTAGCTCTGAACCGCGTGCGCGATATCCCGGATCGTGTTCCCCGCGCGCACCTGCTCCAGCGCCAACCCCAGCGACTGTTCCGTCACTTCAATCAGCCGCAAGGACTCTTCGTCCACCTCACCGACCGGCACCGTGAACGCCCCGTCCGAGTGCCAGCCCTCCCAGATCACGCCCAGGTCCGCGCCGAAGATGTCGCCCTCGCGCAGGATCTCGTCGTCGGACGGGATTCCATGCACCACAACATCGTTCACTTGCGAGCAGATCGTCGCCGGGAAGCCCTGGTAGCCCTTGAACGACGGGACCGCCCCGGCTTCTCGGATCACGTCTTCGGCGATCCGGTCGAGCTGTGCGGTGCTCACCCCCGGCGCAATCGCCTCACGCAGCCGAGCCACCGTCCGGGCGTGGATCCGTCCGGACTGGCGCATCAACTCCAGCTCCTGCGGGCCCTTGCGGTGGATCTTCGCGCCTTGGATGCGCGGGGCAAACATCACTCAGCCTCGCACAGCCTGCAGAACGCGGCCGGCGATCGACTGCGGCTCGCCCTCGCCCGGCACGTTCACAAGCACACCGCGCTGACCGTAGTAGTCGATCAGCGGCTGTGTCTGCCGCTTGTAGACGTCCAGCCGCTCGCGGATCGCCTCAGCCTGATCGTCGCTGCGCTGGTAGAGCTGTCCGTCGCAGCCTTCGGCCGGGCACGCCGCGCCGCTCTCGATGTCTTCCTGATCGACGTGGTAGATACCGCCGCAGTCGCCGTTGCACAGACGTCGGCCGGACAGCCTCCGAACGATCTCGTCCTCGTCAACAGTCAAGTTCACTACGATCAGAGGCTCGCGGCCGAGGTCGTCGAGCATCTCCCCCAGCGCCTCCGCCTGCTCGACGGTGCGCGGGAAGCCATCCAGCACGAAACCCGTCTCGCAGTCCGACTGAGCGAGGCGTTCGCGCGCAATGGCTATGACGAGATCGTCCGGCACAAGTTCACCACAGTCCATGTAGCCCTTGGCGGTCTGCCCCAGCTCGGTCCCGTCCGCCACCGCGCCACGAAGGATGTCGCCGGTGGAGATGTGCGGCGCACTGAGCTGTGCCGCCAGCATCTTCGCCTGCGTGCCCTTGCCCGCGCCGGGCGCGCCCAGCAGAATGACGTTGTATTCCCGATCGGCCATCGTCGTCTCGCCCCTCTACTTCAGGAAGCCGCGGTAGTGGCGCATCAGCAACTGCGCCTCGATCTGCTGCATCGTGTCAAGCGCAACACCGACAACGATCAGCAGCGACGTGCCTCCAACCAGGGTGAAGGTCGTGACCCCGGTGATGTCACCGACGTAGTACTGCATGATCGCGATAACGCCGAGGAACAGCGCGCCCGCGAGAGTGATCCGGTAGAGAATCTTGTCCAGGTAGTCGCGCGTGCTCGATCCGGGACGGATGCCTGGGATCGCGCCGCCGTTCTTCTGCAGATTCTCGGCGATCTGTTCGGGATTGAACGTGACCGCGGTGTAGAAATACGTGAACAGGATCACGAGCAGGAAGTACAGCATCGATGCGAAGTGGTTCTCGCCAGGCGAGAAGAACTGCCTCATCGAGAACATCGCCCTGCTCACGGCCTCTTCGCTTACGTTCAAGAAGCCCGAGATCTTGCCGACCGGCCCCGGAGCGGTGAGCGCGCCGGCGATCTGCGCCGGGAACATCGCCACAGAGATCGCGAAGATGATCGGCATGACGCCGGCCTGGTTCACGCGCAGGGGCAGGTAGCTGCTCTGCCCGCCGTAGACCCGGTGCCCGCGCACTCGTCGCGCGTACTGCACGGGGATCTTGCGCTGCGCCTGCTGGAACTTCACGATCAGGTAGACCGTGACTATCATGATCGCTGCGAGGAAGGCGATGTTTGCGACCCCTATCTCGCCGCCCTGCCACAGACGGATCGTGTGTGCGATGTCCTGCGGCATGCGTGTCACGATGCCGGCGAAGATGATGATCGAGACGCCCTGTCCGATCCCGTGTTCGGTGATCATATCCGCGATCCACATGAGGAACGCAGTGCCACCGACCATCATCAGCACGACGTAGAACATCAGCATCGTGTTACCGAGGAATGCGCCGCGGAAGACCGCGAGCATGCCGAATGACTGCAGCAGCGCGACGCCGATCGTGAGGTACTTCGTCCAGGCGTTGATCTTCCGCCGCCCGTACTCGCCCTCTTTCTGCAGCTCCTCGAGCGCGGGGATCGCCATCGCGAGAAGCTGCATGATGATCGACGCCGAGATGTAAGGCATGATCCCGAGTGCCAGGACCGAGAAGCGCTTGAGCGAGCCGCCGGAGAAGGCATCGAGCAGGTCGCCGATGCCGCCCGTCGCGCGGAACATGTTCTCGAGGGCAGCCTTGTCGATGCCGGGCAGTGGCACGTGAGCGCATCCCACGTACACCCCGAACATCACCATCAGGAAGACGAGGCGCTTACGAATGTCCGGTACGCGCATCGCCTGCCCAAGTGCCGCCAACCGCTCCCTCATTCGCCGATCACCTCGACCGTACCGTTGGCCGCCTCGATTTTCTCACGCGCCGACGCGCTGAAGGCGTGTGCGCTTATCTTCAAGGGGCGGTCCAGCTCCCCCTCGCCGAGGATCTTTACCCCGTCGAGGACCTTACTGATGAGCCCGCTCGCGAGCAGCGTCTCCGGCGTCACCTCAGCGTCGGCCTCGAACTTCAGCCCCAACGAGCCGACGTTGACAACCGCAAACTCCTTGCGGAACATCCCGATGTTGTGTGCCTTGTTCGAGATACCGCGGAGCGTGGGCAGACGCCGATAGAGTGGTGTCTGACCACCCTCGAAGCCGCGCGAGACGCTGTAGCGGTGCTTCTGCCCCTTCTCACCGCGACCGGCCGTCTTGCCCTGTCCGGCGGCGATGCCACGCCCTACTCGCTTACGCGACTTGCGTGATTTCGGGTTGGGCTGCAGATCGCTCAGATCCATCGTCTATGCTCCTACTGCCCCTCGAAGGGCTCGAATTCCACAAGATGCGAGACCGCGCGGATCATCCCGCGCGTCGCGTCGTTGTCCGGCACGGTGTTGGTCGTGTTGATGCCGCGCAGCCCCAGCGCCCGGACTGTCGCCCGGAGCTTCGGTTTCACGCTGATCAGGCTGCGCCGCTGCGTTACTTTGAGCATCTCGGCCATCGTCGTCGCCACCTTACAGGTCGAGGCCCACCCGCGCCACAGAGCCGGAAGCCACCCGCATGACGCCGGGCTCCGATCCCACACTGTGCCGCGGAGGCCCGTCACTCAGAAATCGAGCCCGGCCTCCCGCGCCGCGTCGGCGAGGGCCTTCACACGTCCGTGGTACTTGCGGCCGCCACCGTCGAAGCAGACTTTGCTGATGCCCTCGGCAAGCGCCCGCTCACCGATGACGCGCCCGACAACCGCGGCGGCACCGATGTTGGCGGTGGCACCGTCGCACTGCGCGGCCACCTCGTCCTCAACCGTCGTCGCCGACACGAGCGTCCCGGCCGCCCAGTCATCGATGACCTGGGTGTAGATGTGATTGAGGCTGATGTAGATGTTCAGACGCGGCCTCTCCGGGGTCCCGATGAGCCTCCGGCGGGCCCTCATGTGCCGCTTTGCGCGCTGTCGCTTCCTGGCCACTTCAGTTTTCACTTATGACACCTCGGCTTGCGTCGCCGCCTGATCGCGTGATGAGCTACCACTACTACTCCGTGCCAACCTTGGCCGCCTTGCCGGCCTTCCGCCGAATGTGCTCGCCAAGGTAGCGTACGCCCTTGCCCTTGTAAGGCTCGGCAGGGCGCGACTTGCGGATTCTGGCCGCAAACTCACCGACCAGTTGCTTGTCGGCGCCCCGCACGATTACATTCGTGTTGTCCTCCACGATAAACTCGATCCCTTTGGGCGGATCGAAGCTGACGTCGTGCGAGTACCCAAGGCGCATGACGAGCTCCCTGCCCTGCACCTCCGCGCGGTAGCCGACGCCCTGGATCTCGAGCCGCTTCTCGAACCCCTCGGTGACGCCGGTGACCATGTTCGCCAGAAGCGACCTCGTCAGCCCGTGGATCGCGCGGTCATCGCGCTCATCGCTCGGGCGCGACACCGTGATCGTGTCGCCCTCCCGATCGATGTTCATGCGCAGGCTGAGCTGCTGCTCCAGCTCCCCATTGGGGCCGCGGACGCTGACGAAGTTCGACTCGTCAATGTCCACGTTGACCCCCTTTGGGACCTCAATTGGCATGTTGCCGATTCTCGACATGGCTTTGTCTCCCTGTCTTGCGCGAGCTACCAGATCTCGCCGATGATCTCGCCGCCGATGCGGCGCTTGCGCGCATCACGGTCGGTCATCACGCCCTGGCTCGTGCTGATGATCGCCACGCCAAGTCCGCCGAGCACGCGCGGCAAGTCGTCCTTGCCACGGTAGACCCGCCGTCCAGGCTTGCTGATGCGCTTGAGCCCCTGCAGGACCGGCATGCGGTGCTCGTCGTAGCGCAGACGAATCCGCACCGTCCGGCCGCGGTTGATGAGCTGGTAGCCGCGGATGTAGCCCTCGCGATGCAGTATCTTCGCGATCTCCAGGTGCATCTTGCACACCGGGACATCCACGTCAAGATGCCGGGCGAGCGCTGCGTTCCGCACCCGGGTGAGCATATCTGAGATTGGATCTGTCAGGACTGCCATTCTTCTCCTCCCGTGGTCGCCACCGTCGCGACCTCCATGCGTCTGGGGAGCGTTCCTTCAGGTTCGGTCTCGCGCGGGCGCTCCTCGAGCCGCCGACCATCTACCAACTTGACTTGCGAATGCCCGGGATGTTCCCCGCCAACGCGTTCTCCCTGAAGCAGATCCGGCAGATGCCGAACTTCCTCATGTAGCCGCGCCGCCTGCCGCACAACTGGCACCGGTTGTAGTCCCGCGTGCTGAACTTGTGCTTCTGACGAGCATCGTTGATCCACGACTTCTTCGCCATCTTGTGCGCCTCCCGTGCCTGTTTGACTAACCACGGGCCAGGGGCAGCCCCATCGCGGTCAGCAGCTCCCGGGCCTCCTCATCCGTATCGGCCGTCGTGACGATCGTGATGTCCAGGCCACGCGACGACTGCACGTCGTCGTAGCTCAGCTCGGGGAAGATCAGCTCGTCAAGGATCCCCATGCTGTAGTTCCCACGACCGTCAAACGCGTCCGCCGACAGTCCGCGGAAGTCACGGATACGCGGGAGCGAGACATTGAACAAACGGTCCAAGAACTCCCACATCCGATCTCCGCGCAGCGTCACTCGCAGGCCGATCGGCTGGCCTTTGCGGATCCCGAAGTTCGAGATCGCCTTCTTCGCCCGCGTTACCGCCGGCTGCTGCCCGGCGATCAGCGCCAGTTCCCGCTGCGCGCGATCCAGCGCCTCGATGTCCGTGTCGGCCTCGGGCACCGTCATGTTCAGGCTGACCTTCCGCGGCCGTGGCACACGCCACACGTTGTCGTAGCCGAAGCGTTCCACGAGTCGGGGCACAAAGTCGTCCTCGAACCGCTGCTTCATCCGCGGCTTCGCAGCCTGGGTTGTCTCTTTGACCTCTGTCTCTGCCATCGCGCTCTCACCGATCCCGGCGACTTGACGCCGCCTCTTTGAACAGCCCGCTTCCGCTCGATGCCCGCGTCACGCCGCCCGCGAACTCTCGCTCCCCCCGCCGCCGCGCAGCTTCTGTTGAACGACCCTACTGCTGTGCCACGTCCGCGCCGCACTTCTTGCACACGCGAACCTTCGACCCGTCCTCGCGCACGCGCTTGCCGACACGTGTCGGCTCGTCGCACTCCGTGCACACCAGCATTACGTTCGACGCGTCCATCGAAGCAGGCGTCTCAACGATCCCGCCCTGACGCATCTGCTGAGTCTGCCGAACCGCCTTCTTGACGATGTTCATACCATCCACCGTCACCCGGTTCCGCTCCGGATCGACGGCAATAACCTCGCCGCGCCGGACGCGCGTGGGCGTCGAGCGGTCCTTGCCCGCGATCACCTCGACGGTGTCGCCAACTCTTATGCGCATCTTAACTTTGCCCATCGCTGTCTCACTTCTCCCGGCGTGTCTCAGATGACCTCGGGGGCCAGGGACACGATCCTCATATACTCTCGCTCGCGCAGCTCCCGCGCCACTGGCCCGAAAACGCGCGTGCACTGCGGGTTCTTGTTCTCGTCAACGATCACGGCCGCGTTGTCATCGAAGCTGATGACGGTCCCGTCCGGACGCTGCACCTTGTCCCGGCAACGCACAACGACCGCGCGAATGACCTCCCCCTTGGGGATGGGACTTTGTGGCGTGACCGCCTTGGTCGAGCAGATGATCTCGTCGCCAAGCGACGCAAACCTCGATCGACCCCTGCCCATCACGCGGATGCAGTAGATCTCCCGAACACCTGAATTGTCAGCGACCCTGAGCCGGGTTGTCGTCTGTATCATCGTGTCTACCTCGCATCTGCTGCGGCCTGTGTCAACGGGCCCGTCCGATTACTCGTCCTCGGCGTCGCTGGCCTGCTTCGCCTGCGCGACGACCTGCTCCGTCATGTGCGGCGGCAACTCCTCGTAGTGCGAGAACGCCACCTCGTAGCTCGCTCGGCCCTGGGAGATCGAGCGCAGATCCGCCGCGTAACGCATCATCTCGCTCTGCGGAACCTGCGCCTTGATCGCCTGCATCGTCCCAACCTGCTCGGTGCCGAGGATCCGACCGCGCTTGGAGTTCAGGTCGCTCATGATGTCGCCCATGATGTCCTCGGGGCCGATCACCGTCACGTCCATGATCGGCTCGAGCAGCACCGCGTCCGCCTGCTCCATCGCGTTGCGCAGACCGATCCCGGCCGCGAGCTGGAACGCCATGTCCGAGCTGTCCACCGGGTGCGCGCCACCATCGTCGAGCGTGACGCGAATGTCCACCACCGGGTACCCGGCCACGCGGCCCTTTTCCATCCCCGCGCGCACGCCCTTTTCCACCGCCGGGATGTAGTTCGAGGGCACCGAACCGCCCTTGACCTCGGTGGCGAACTCGAAGCCCGTGCCTCGCTCGCCCGGCTCGACCCGCAGCCACACGTCGCCGAACTGACCGCGGCCACCCGTCTGCTTCTTGTGCCGGCCCTGCACGCGCACGCCCCGGCGGATCGTCTCGCGGTAGGCCACGCGCGGCTCACTCATCTGCACATCGACGTCATACTGCTCGCGCAGCTTCGCGACCGCGACGTCCAGATGCATGGGGCCGAGGCCCTTGAGCAGCAGCTCGCCGGTCTCCACGTTGCGCTCGTACTTCAAGCCCATGTCCTCCGCGGTCAACCGCGTCAGGGCATCGGACATCCTGTCCGCGTCAGCGCGCGTCGCCGCCGTGACCGCCACGGCATACATCGAGTCGGGCGCCTCAGGCGGCGGAATACTCAGCTTGCTGCTCTGCGTGCTCAGCGTGTCGCCCGTCGCGGTGTCCTCGAGCCGAACTGCCGAGCCCATGTCCCCTGCGACGAGCTGCTCGACGCCACTGGCGTCCTGAGCCTGGTTAACCGAGAGGCTCGAGAGCCGCTCGCGCTCGTCGTTGCCGGTGTTGTATACGTCCTGGTCGGCCTTGACCGTCCCGCGCAGCACGCGGAGCAGGCTGACCCGGCCCACGTACGGGTCGCTGAGCGTCTTGAAGCAGATCAGGGCGGGGTCGCCGCTCGCGTCACCGGCCACCTCGACCTCCTCTTCGTCTGCCATCCCAGTGCGCGGGGTGGCGTCCTCGGGCGAGACGGCCGCATCGACGATGAAGTCCAGCAGCGACTTGATGCCGACCTGCTTCGCGGCGCTGGTCGCGAGGACCGGGAGCAGCGTGCCCGCACGGATCGCGGCCCGCAGGCCGACGATGAGCTCCTGCTCGGACAGCGTGCCCTCTTCGAGATACTGCATCGTCAGGTCATCGTCCGTCGCGGCCACCGCGTCGATGAGCGCCTCGCGCGCCTCCTCGACGGCGTCGGCCATGTCGCCGGGCACGTCAGCCTTCTGCCCGCCCACCCACGCATTCCCTGACAGCAGGTCAACGACGCCGCCGAACTCCGGTCCCTCACCGATCGGGAGCTGCACCGCCACGGCCTCGCACTCGGGGAGGCTCTCGTTCATGCTGGCGACGGCCTCGCCGAAGTCGGCGCGCTCGGCATCGAGCTTGTTGACGACACCGATGAGCCGCACGCCCATCTCACGGGCCGAGTCATACATCTTGATCGTGTGCACCTCGACGCCGGCGACCGCGCCCACGGTCAGCAGTGCGTTCTCTACCGCCCACAGGCCGTAGAGCGCGTCAACGTAGAACTCGGAGTAGCCCGGGCAGTCGATCAGGTTGATCTTCGCGTCGCGGTGCTCGAGATGGCACAGGGCGGGTGAGATCGAGATCTTCCGCTCCCGCTCCTGCTCCTCGTAGTCCGCGGTCGCCGTCTCTTCATCGACCGATCCAAGCTGTGTGATCGCTCCGGCCGCGTGCAGCAGTGCCTCGTTGAGGGAGGTCTTGCCCACGCCCCGGTGGCCGACGATGGCGACATTGCGCAGATCTTTTGGTTGCCAGCTCACGTTCGTTTCCTCCAAGCGTGCGGTCAACAAACTGGCGCCTCAGGCCGACTAGCGGGTGTTACTTGGCGCGGCGCAGGATCTCGACCACGCGCCACGACTTGTCCCTGCTCAGCGGCCGGCACTCCATGATCCGCACCTGGTCCCCGGTTCGGGCTTCATTCTGCTCATCGTGGGCCTTGAACTTCGTGCTGCGCCGCAGCACCTTCCCGTAAAGGCGGTGCCGCGTGGTCCGCTCGACCTCCACCACGATGGTCTTGTCCATCTTGTCGCTTACCACGAAGCCCTCGCGGGTCGGCTTGTTCCCTATGCGCTCGCTCATGACGGTTGCCTCTCTTTACGCTCGGCGGGCTTCGTTGATGCCCAGTTCGCGCTCGTGCAGAATCGTGTTTATCCGGGCGATCGCCTTGCGATACTTCCGAATCCTCTTCGGATCATCGATCTGCCCCGACGCCGTCCGGAAGCGCAGGTTCTGCAGGCTCTCCGTCACCTGCGCCCGCAGCTCCACAAGCTCCTCTTCGGTCGCCTCGCGGCACTCCTCGATGAACGCACGCGTGCTCTTCGCGTCATCGGGCATAAGCATTACTCGATCCCCTCCCGCTTCACAAACTGCGTCTTGATCGGCAGCTTGTGCCCTGCGAGGCGCATGGCCTCGCGGGCGAGTTCGGGGTCAACGCCAGCCATCTCGAACATGATCCGGCCGGGCTTGACGACCGCCACGAAGTACTCGGGCGTGCCCTTGCCCTTGCCCATCGGCATCTCCTGGCCACGCTTGGTCACGGGCTTGTCCGGGAAAATGCGGATCCAGACCTTGCCACCACGCTGCGCGTGGCGCGTCATCGCGACACGGGCCGCCTCGATCTGCCGCGACGTGACCCACGCGGGCTCGAGGGCCATCAGGCCAAAGTCGCCAAAGTCAACGTTGCAGCCGCGATACGCCTTGCCGCGCATCCGTCCGCGGTGGTGCTTCCTGTACTTGCTTCGCTTAGGCATCAACATCGCCGGTGTCCTCCTCGGCGTTGGTCTCAGTCGCTTCCGCAGGTGCTACCACGGGCGGCTCCGGCGCCGCCTCGCTCTCCACCGGCGCGGCGGCCTGCACGCTCGGGGCGGGTGCGGTCGGCGCCTCCTCGCTGCTCGACTCTGCGAGCAGCTCGTCGATCTCCGCAGTCTCCACTACCGGGGCTGCGACCTCAACGGCCGGGGCGGCCTCGACGACCTCGGGAGCCGCGGCGGCCTCAACGGCCGGGGCGGTCTCGACGGCCTCGGGAGCGGCGGCGGCCTCAACGGCCGGGGCGGCCTCGACGGCCTCGGGAGCGGCGTCGGCCTCAACGGCCTCCGCGACCTCGACGCCCTCAGCCTCCTCGACGCCCTCAGCCTCCTCGGCGGCCTCAGCCTCCTCGGCGGCCTCGATGCGCTGGCCCTCCGGCGGGCAGGGCGGCGGCGGCAGGATGATGCCGTTGCACACCAGCACCTGCACGCCAATGTGCCCGTAGCTTGTCACTGCCTCGGAGAAGCCGCGCTCGATGTCCGCGCGGAGGGTGTGCAGCGGAACGCTGCCCATCGGCCCCACTCGCTCGGTGCGCGCGATCTCCGCGCCCATCAGTCGGCCGCTCACCGCGATGCGGATGCCCTTGACGCCCACGCGCTCCGCGCGCTCCATCGCCTGCGACATCGCCCGGCGGATCGAGGCGCGTCGCTCGATCTGACCCGCGATCTCTTCGGCGATCAGCTGCGCATTCTGCTCGGGATTCTTCGTCTCCTCGACGTTCACGCGCACTCGTCCGGACATGAAGCGGTCCAAGTCCCGGCGCATCCTGTCAACGTCGGAGCCGCCGCGCCCGATGATGATACCGGGCTTTGCGCTCTCGATCGTCACGCTGGTGGTGCCCGCCGCGCGCTCGATGAGGATGTTCGAAATCCCGGCGTGGTGGTGGCGCTCATGGATCATCTTGCGCGCCTGAAGGTCCTCCACCAGTTGATCCCGGTACTCGCGGCCCTCCGCGAACCACTTGCTCCGCGTGTCGCGGATAATCCCGAGACGGAATCCGTAAGGATGCACTTTCTGACCCATCCGGTGTTCAGCTCCCTGGCAGTTCTTCGCCGCCCGACGTGCGGCGCTTATACTGACGGCCCTACTGCGTGGCCTGCCCGTTCTCCTCAGTCTCGTCCGTGAGGATCACCGTCACGTGACAGGTGCGCTTGCGGATCCGATCCGCCCGACCACGAGCCCGCGGCTTCATGCGCGGGATCGTCATGCCTGCGTCTACGAATGCCCTGCGGACCTTGAGCTCTTCGGACTCCAGCCCGAAATTGTTCTCCGCGTTAGCGATCGCCGACTCGAGCACCTTCTCGAGCTCTCGGCACGCCGGACTCACCTGCACCGCAAGGATCGCACGGGCCGCGCCAACGTCTTTGCCCACGATCAACTCGGTGTAACGCCGGACTTTGCGCATACCACGCCTCAGATACTTTGCCTGTGCCTTGACTTCCATGGGATGTCTCCCTACTTAGCGGTCATCCACGCGCGTCACGCGTTCGCCACCGGCGCGCCCGCCGCGCATCCCGCGATACGTCCGCGTCGGGGCGAACTCGCCCAGCTTGTGGCCGACCATGTTCTCGGTGACGTAGACCGGCACGTGCTTCCGTCCGTCGTACACCGCGATCGTGTGCCCCACCATATCGGGGAAAAGCGTCGATCGTCGCGACCACGTCCGTATAATCTTCTTCTCCCCCTCGCGGTTCATCGCCCGCACCTTGTCCAACAGGTGCTTGTCCGCGAACGGACCCTTCTTCAGTGATCTCGCCATCTGTCAGGCCTCGCTTCTGTGCGAAGGCATTCTCACACTACCGGCCATAGCGCCGGCGCACGATGAAACGATTCGAAGGCTTGCCGACCTTGCGCGTCCGCTTGCCGAGTGTCTTCTTCCCCCACGGGCTGCGCGGCGAGTCCATCCCGATCGGCGCCTTGCCCTCGCCGCCGCCGTGCGGGTGGTCAACCGGGTTCATAGCCGAGCCACGCACCGAAGGGCGCTTCCCGCGCCAGCGGTTCCGACCGGCCTTGCCCATCGACAGGTTGTCATGGTCCACGTTGCCAACTCGGCCGATCGTCGCGCGGCAGCGCACGTCCACCATGCGCATCTCGTCGGACGGGAGCTTGAGCAGCGCGTAGCGACCCTCGCGCGCCACGAACTGCGCCTCCGCCCCGGCGCTGCGCGCAAGCTGCGCGCCCTTGCCGGGCGTGAGCTCCACGCAGTGCACCACAGTGCCCACCGGCATGCTGTCCAGCGGCAGGCAGTTGCCCACGCGGATCGGCGCCTGCGGGCCCGACATGACCTTCGTGCCCGCCGCCACCCCGTCCGGGGCGATGATGTAGCGCTTCTCCCCGTCGGCGTAGAACAGCAGCGCGATGTGTGCCGAGCGGTTCGGATCGTACTCGATCGCCGCCACGGTCGCCGGGATGCCGTCCTTGTCGCGGCGGAAGTCAATCTCCCGCAGCCGCCGCTTGTGCCCGCCGCCCTGGTGCCGAACCGTCACGTGGCCGTGGGCGTTGCGCCCGGCCTTGTTATTCCGTCGGCCGGTCGTGAGGCTCCGCTCCGGCTTCTTCTTCGAGATCGCGGAGCGATCCGGCGTCACAAGCTGGCGCCGCCCCGGACTCGTCGGATTATGTCGCTTCAAAGCCATGGATCGCACTCTCCCGTCAGTCGGTGCGCGTTACTCCCCGTACGCTCAGCCGCCCATCTCCACCACGTCGATGTTCTCCCCGGGCGCGAGCGTCACCATCGCCTTCTTCCGCTCCGCCGTCCGGCCGATGCCGTGGCGGTAGCTGCGCCGCCGCGTCTTCCCCATCACACGCATCGTGTTGACCTTCGTCACGTTCACATTGAACAGCGCCTCGACCGCGCGCCGGATCTCAACCTTGTTGGCGCTCGGATCGACTTCGAACGTGTAGACGTTCCGCGCCTCCGAGCCGCTCATGCTCTTCTCTGTCACGACCGGTCGGCGAATGATCGTCCGATAGTAGTTGAGCTGATCGGTGCTAAGCACTCGCTTCCACTCCCTCGCTCAGCGCCGCCAGTCCCGCTTCGCTGATGATGATGGTCTGCGCCCAGATGGCGTCGCGGGCGTTGATGTGCGGCGACTCGCGCATGATCAGTTTCGGGATGTTCCGCCCGCTGCGGTACACCTTCTCGTCGCGGGCCTCGTCACTGCCCAGCAACATCAGTATGCGGCCACTCGCGCCAAGCCCTGTGAGCATCTCCACGAAGCGCTTGGTGGAGAAGTCCTCCGACGTGACCTCGTCCACGACGATGACCGCGCCGTCCACGATTTTCGCCGACAGAGCCGCGTGCAGTGCCTTGCGGCGCATCTTCCGCGTCAGCTTCGGCACGCGCCGCGGGCCGCTCGGCCCGTGCGCCACGCCGCCGCCGACGAAGATCGGGGCCGACTGGGCGCCATGCCGCGCCCGACCCGTCCCCTTCTGGCGGTACCACTTGGCCTTGGTCATCACAACTTCGGAGCGCCGCTTGGTCCGCGCCGAGTCCTGAGACATCGCGCGCTCGACCGCCACCACCGCCTGGTGGATCAGGTCCACGTTCACCTCGGCCCCGAAGATCTCGTCAGCGAGATCAATCTGGCCAACCTTCTCGCCCTGCCTGTCGTAGAGCGCTACCTCGGGCATTACTCGCTACCTCCCCTGGCCGCGCCCTGGTGCTTGATCTCCAGCAGGCCGCCGCGGGCGCCCGGGATCGATCCGCGCAGGAGCAGCACGTTGCGCTCCTTGTCCACGCGGACGACCTTCAGGCCCTTCGTCGTGCAGCGAGCAGCGCCCATGTGTCCGGGCATGCGCTTGCCGCGGAAGACGCGCTGGGCGTCCGTCGCACCCGCCGACTGCGGCGCCCGGTGCACCTTCGAGCCGTGTGACGCGGGGCCGCCGCGGAAGCCGTAACGCTTCACGACACCGGTGAAGCCTCGGCCCTTGCTTGTCCCGGACACCTCGACGAACTGACCCTCTTCGAACATCTCCACCGTCACCGCCGCCCCTGGCTCGAGCTGCTCATCCGCCAGCAGCTCAAACTCCCGCAGGTGTCGGTGCGGCTCAACGCTCTTGGAGAGGAAGTGCCCCAGCCTCGGCTCATTCAGCTTGCTGTGCGCAACCTGCTCATACCCGAGCTGGACAGCCTCATAGCCGTCCGTCTCGGCGGTCTTCAACTGCACGACCACGCAGGGACCGGCCTCCACGACCGTCACCGGTATCGCTTCGCCGGTGTCCGCGTCGTAGATGCGCGTCATCCCTACCTTTTTCCCTAGCAGTCCTGTCGGCATAGCTGTCACCAACTGGGCGTCTCGTGTTGCTTTACGCGGTGTACGTCTTGATGGCGACGTCAACGCCGCCGGGCAGATCGAGCTTCATCAGCGCATCAACTGTCCGGGTCGTCGAGTCCACGATGTCGATGAGCCGCTTGTGCACGCGCATCTCAAAGTGCTCCATCGTTCGGGTCGCTCGACCCAGCGCCGTCGGCTTGACTACGCAGTGCACGTGCTTCTTCGTCGGCAGCGGAATCGGGCCCGACACGCGCGCCCCGGTCCGCTCGGCGGTCTCGACGATCTTCTGCGTCGAGCGGTCCAGCAGCTTGTGGTCGAATGCCTTCAGCCTGATCCGGATCTTGTTCTCATCCGCCATCTCATGCTACCTCCGGGCCCTCTGGCCCATCTGCCTGTTCGCCCGAGCGTCAGCTCAGTAACTCCCGCTGCTGCTCCACCGGAACCGGCTCGTAGGAGTGCGGCTCCATGCTATAGGTCGCGCGGCCCTGGGTCACCGAACGTAGCGCCGTCGCGTACCCGAACATGTTCGCCAGCGGCACTCGCAACTCAATCGTCTTGCTGTCGCCTGTGGCCGACGTGACCTCGACGATCTGTGCTCGCCGCGTCGTCAGGTCGTTCACGACATCCCCGAAGTACTGCTCGGGGGTCACGACCTCCGCCAACATCACCGGCTCCAACAGCACCGGGCTGCCCCCCTCGAACGCATCCTGGAACGCCATCCCCGCTGCAATCTTGAACGCAACATCCGACGAGTCCACGTCGTGGAAGGAGCCGCCCGTGATCCGGCAGCGAACCCCCACCGCAGGGTAGCCACCGAGCGTCCCCGCGCCCATGGCTTCCTCAATCCCGTACTTGACCGCGTTGCGGAACTCCACCGGGATCTCGTCGCCCTTGCTGTCGTCCTCGTACTCCAGCCGCTCCTCGGTGTCCATCGGCTCGAGCTCGAGCTTCACGTGCCCGTACTGGCCGCGCCCACCCGTCTGCCGGATGAACCGACCATCGCCATATGACGCCTTCCGAATCGTCTCCCGATACGCCACCCGCGGCCGGCCTACGTTCGCCTCGGCCCCAAACTCGCGCTTGAGCCGATCGACAATGACCTCAAGGTGCAACTCGCCCATCCCCGACAGGAGCTGCTGGCCGGTCTCGCGATCGACCTCCACCCGCAGCGTCGGGTCCTCCCTCGTGAGCCGGGCCAGCGCCGCTCCGAGCTTCTCCTCGTCGGCCTGCGACTTCGGCTCGATACCCATCTGGATAACAGGCTCCGGGAACACGGGCCGCTCCAGGATCAGCGGGGCGTTCTCCACGCAGATCGTATCGCCCGTTGTTGTCTCATCGAGGCCGACCGCGGCCACGATGTCGCCAGGCCCGATCTGCTCGATCTCCTCGCGCCGGTTCGCGTGCATCCTCAGCAGGCGCTGGATGCGCTGCTTCCGCCCGCTATCGGCGTTGAGGAGTCGATCGCCCAGTTTCGCAGTGCCCGAGTAGCAGCGGATGTAGGTGATGTGGCCCACGAACGGGTCCACCGCTACCTTGAATGCCAGTGCGCTGAACGGCTCTGCCGGGTCGGGCGCGCGCGTCTCCTCCGCCCCCGTCGACGGGTGCTCGCCCACCACCGGCCGCACATCAAGCGGCGACGGCAGGCAGCGCACGATTGCGTCGAGCAGCAACTGCACGCCCTTGTTCTTGAAGGATGCGCCGCACAACACCGGGACCAGCGTTCCTGCGATCGTGGCCGCCCGGATCGTGTCCCACATCTCGTCGCCGGTCGGCTCCTCGCCCGCGAAGAACTTCTCCTCAAGCGCAGGATTGATGTCCGCGAGGCTCACGACCAGGTGCTCGCGGAACGCCGCCACCATCTCACGCAGCTTCTCCGGGATCTCGACCTCCACCGGAGGCGCCAGTTCGTCGTCCTCGAACTCCCACGCCTTCTGCTCGACGAGGTCCACGACCCCGCGGTACTTCTCCTCGTTCCCGATCGGGAGCTGGATCGCGACGGCCTCAGCGCCGAGGCGCTTGCGCATCTGATGCAACACATCGTGAAAGTCCGCGCCGATCCGGTCCATCTTGTTCACGAATGCGAGGCGCGGGATGTTGTACTTGGTTGCCTGCCGCCAGACTGTCTCGGACTGCGGCTGCACGCCGCCGACCGCGCAGAAGATGA
Organism: Candidatus Zipacnadia bacterium; assembly: GCA_029821635.1. Classification (GTDB taxonomy): domain Bacteria; phylum Armatimonadota; class Zipacnadia; order Zipacnadales; family UBA5352; genus UBA5352. The sequence goes on along the minus strand of JALGSW010000007.1, from coordinate 19,671 downwards.
TGCAGACACCGTCCAGGACCCGCAACGAACGCTCGACCTCCACCGTGAAGTCTACGTGGCCGGGCGTGTCGATGATGTTGATCCGGTGGTCCTTCCACGTGCAGGTGGTGGCCGCGGAGGTGATAGTGATCCCCCGCTCCATCTCCTGCGGCATCCAGTCCATCGTCGCGTCGCCGTCGTGGACCTCCCCCATCCGGTGCACCTTGCCCGTATAGAACAGGATGCGCTCGGAGGTGGTGGTCTTCCCGGCATCAATGTGCGCGGCGAAGCCTATGTTTCGGGTTTTTCGCAGCTCGGTCTCGAACGACAAGTTAGTTCACCCGTGTGCGTGAGCGGCAATCTATGGGAACGGCTGAGCACGAGCGTCAGCCGGTTCAGTCTTCAGAGCATTGTCCTGCGCGCGGCGCGGGCATCGCAAGCGTCCGGAAGATCGGCGCGCAGGGCGCATGAGGGGCCCGACTAACTGTCTCCGGGCCCGCTCCGGCGGTCCATCTACCAGCGGTAGTGCGCGTACGCCTTGTTGGCCTCCGCCATCCGGTGCATCTCTTCGCGCTTGCGCACCGAGGCGCCCTCGCGGTTGGCGGCCTCCACGATCTCGCCGGCCATCCGCTGCACGGCCGTGCGCTCGCCTCGCTCCCGCATCGCGTCGACCATCCAGCGGACCGCGAGCGTAAGCTGCCGGCGCGTGTCGACCTCAACCGGCACCTGGTAGGTCGCACCGCCAACACGTCGCGGCCGTACCTCCAGGTTCGGCATGACGTTGCGCATCGCGTTGCGCAGCGCGACCAGCGGGTTCTCGCCCGTTTGCTCGGCGGCGAGCTCCATGGCGCCGTAGAATATCTTCTCAGCGGCGGACTTGCGCCCGCCGAGCAGGATCTTGTTGATGAAGCGCGTGACAAGCCGGCTGCCGAAAACCTCATCCGGCTTCAGGACGCGCTTGGGAGCTGGGCCCTTCCTGGGCAATCGGATGCACCTCTTTCGAAACGTGCGCGGCGTGCTCTATCTCCGGCGCCGGCCGCGAGTCCTCCGCAACCGGGAAACAGTCATGCAAAGGGTGCCCTCGTTGGACCTGAGGGAGCCCCGGGAGTAGCTACGGCCTCTTGGTGCCGTACTTGGAGCGGCTCTGGCGGCGGTCGGCGACGCCCGCAACGTCGAGCGTCCCGCGCACCACGTGGTACTTCACCGAGTTGAGATCCTTGACGCGGCCGCCCCGGACCAGCACGATGCTATGAGGCGCCACGTTGTGGCCCTCACCGGGGATGTACGCTGTGATCTCCTGCCGGTTGAACAACCGGACGCGACAGACCTTGCGCAGCGCCGAGTTCGGCTTCTTGGGCGTCTGGGCCCACACGCGCGTCACAACGCCACGCCTCTGCGGCGCGCCGTCTACACGCTTGCTCTTGCGCTTGATCGAGTTCCAGCTGAACTTGAGCGCAGGCGCCTTGATCTTTCTGTCCTTCTTGTCGCGGCCCATACGCACGAGCTGATTGATCGTAGGCATGCTCTGCTCCTTTTCACTGCGCTGCACTGTGCGGCGCTTCGGCGCTGACACCCGGACTGCAAAGACGCAAAAGGCCCCTCACACCAGAGGGGCCAGCAAAGACTCTGCCGAGTTCAGACACCTGCCGGTGGCAGGCGTCCCTGGTTCGGAGATATCCTCGTTGTAGGCGTGCGCCCCTTTGTGCGGTGGCCGGTCACGAAGTGCGTCGCAAGCCAGCCCGGGTTTTCCAGCCCCACCACAGCAACGACCGCATCGGACAGTTCGAGGTTGCGGTTCCTGGGTACGAGTGCAACCCGCTTGTCCGAGCAGCGAGGGCTAAGTATATGAAAGACGCGCCGAAGAGTCAAGGTGAGTCCGGCCGATTCCCAAGGTTCTCTTCATCCGACCTCGCGGCGGTGCGGTCTTTGACCGTCAGGGGGCCGCCAGAAGCGATCCGGCGGCCCCGTTGGCCTCACGACAGCTCCCTGCTACTCGCCGTCGTCCGCCTGTGCCTCGCGCTTGGCGGCGGCGGCCTCCACGTCGCCGAGCAGCTTCTCCATGCTCTCGGTTTCCTTCGACTTCTTCGCCGCGCCGCGCGCCGCGATGTCCTCGAGCACGTCGCCCGAGAAGCCGACCTCGCGGTCACGGTGCATCGGCATGCCCGAACCCGCCGGGATCAGCCGGCCGATGATCACGTTCTCCTTCAGGCCGTAGAGCGGGTCGCACTTGTTCTCACACGCCGCCTCCGTGAGCACGCGTGTGGTGCGCTGGAACGAGGCGGCCGACAGGAAGCTCTCCGTCGCCAGCGACGCTTGGGTGATCCCCAGCAGCACCGGCTCCGCCGTCGCCTGCTCGCCACCGAGCTCCTGCACCCGGTCGTTCTCCTCCATGAAGTCGAAGCGATCCACCAGCTCGCCCGGCAGGAACTGGGTGTCGCCGTGATCGACCACCTTGACCTTGAGGAGCATGCGGCGGATGATCGTCTCGATGTGCTTGTCGTTGATCGCGATCCCGTGCTGGTCGCGGTAGACGCGCTGGATCTCGCGCAGCAGGTAGTCCTGCACGCCCTCGCGCCCCTGCATCGCCAGCAGCTTCTCCGGATCGACCGGGCCGGTGGTCAGCGGGTCGCCCGCGCGGACGTCCATGCCCTCGGACACCAGCAGTTCGCCACGGTGGGGCACCAGATGCTCTGTGCGAATCTTCACCATCTCGACCCCGTACTTCTTGAGCCGATCGCGCACCTTCTTGAGCAGCTTCTCGCCCTCCTTGGCGATCGGGCCCTCTTCCTTCGAGCCCGGCAGGATGATGTCCTCGGCGAGGCGCTCGCCACGAACCGCGTCCGTGTCGGTGATCGGGTGCTCGGAGTGGATGACCACGGTGCGCATGCCTCGCTGGCTGACCTCGGCCACCACGCCGTCCACGTCTGCGGTGATCGCCTGGCCCTTGGGTGTGCGCGCCTCGAACAGCTCCTCGACCCGCAGCAGACCGCGCACCGAGGTCTCCAGCACCTTGAGCATGTCCTTGATCGCCTTGCGGCGCGTCCGGCCTCCGCCCGCCATGTCCAGCGAGACGCGGCCCTGGTCGATGTCCTCCTGCAGGCTCCGCAACGCCTGCTGCTTGCGCTTCTTCACGTCGGCAACGCCGGTGATGTACTCACCCGCAACGCCACCGGTGTGGAAGGTGCGCATCGTGAGCTGGGTGCCGGGCTCACCGACCGACTGTGCGCCGATGATGCCGACGGCCGTCCCGATCTCCACGAGCCGCTGCGTCGCCAGGTCGCGACCGTAGCAGTGCGCGCAGATGCCGCGCGTGAGCTCGCAGGTCAGCGGCGAGCGCAGCTTGACCTCCTTGAAGCCCGCGTCCACGATCGCTTGGGCCGCGAGCTCGTCGATCTCAAAGCCGCCCTCAGCGATCACCTCGCCGGTCTCCGGGTCGATGACGTCCTCGGCTGCAAAGCGCCCGAAGATGCGGTCGTAGAGCTCCTGGTAGGTCTCCGCGCTGTCCGGAACCGGGACCTGCGACTCGCAGTACTTGCACACTCCCTCGCGGTGGTAGTCCACCATGCCGCACTGCGGGCAGTAGACGTCGTCGACGTACATCGGAGTAACGGAGATGCCCTCGGAGGTGCCGCAGTCCACCGCCTGGATCATCGCATCCTGCGCGACGTCCACCAGCCTGCGCGTGAGGTACCCCGCGTCCGCGGTGCGCAGAGCCGTGTCCGCCAGACCCTTGCGCGCGCCGTGCGTCGAGACGAAGTACTCAAGCAGGTTGAGGCCATCATGCAGGTTGTTCTTCACAGGCAGGTCCTCGATCAGGCGGCCGAACGGATCGCTCATCAGGCCGCGCATCCCGGCGATCTGCGAGATATGCGTCATCGACGCGCGAGCGCCGGAGTTGACCATCATCCACAGCGAGTTGAAGGTGCCCACCGCGTCAAGGATGTTGCTCGATATCTCCTGCCGAGCCTGCTCCCAGCGCGACAGCACGGAGCGCTCGCGCTCGTCCTCCGCGATCACGCCCTCGCCCGCGGCCTTGTTGATCCGCTCCACTTCGCGCTCGGCGCGGGCGATGATCTTGTCCTTGCCCGTCTCGATCTCCGTGTCGTCGAGGCAGATGCTCAGCCCCGAGCGCGTCACGAACTTGAAGCCGAGCTCCTTGATCTCGTCGATCAGTATCGCCGTCTGCTTCTGCCCGTAACGCTTGTAGCAGTCTACGACCAGCTGCGAGAGCTGTTCCCTGGCGATGTCATGGTTGTAGAAGGGCATGTCGAAGGGCAGGTGGCTGTTGAACACGACCCGGCCGACCGTGGTCAGCACCAGTTCGCGACGGACGCCGACCGTGAACTCCGTGTCCACCGCGCAGTTGCCCTCCAAGCACTTCTCGGCGGCGGTGTGCTGCAGTGCCGCGAGCAGTACCTCCTCGACCTCGTGCGTCGTCTCGCCCGCCTGCGACCCCTCGGTCACCGGCTCGGGCGCCACGATCTCGCCCGACTGCACGCCGTCCACGATCTCCGAGGTGAGCGTGAATGTGAGCATGCGCTCCCGCACCGGGTGCTCGTGGGTCACGTGCTCGGCCACCGTCCGGTCCAGCGCCATCCACGCGCGCGAGTTCAGCTCGACCTCGTTGCCCTTGTCGTCGCGCGCTTCGACAATGATCCTCGGCAGGCGCACATCCACTGCCCCGTGCAGGTCGATCTTGCGGTGCGCGTACGCGCTGATGACCGCCTCGCCCGACTCGAACGACTTGCGCTTCTCGCGCGGCGGCGTCTCACCGCTCTGCTGGGTCATGTAGTAGCAGCCCAGCACGATGTCGTACACCGGATGCGCGATCGGGTCGCCGTTGGCGGGCTTGAACAGGTTCGATGACGCGATCATGAGCAGCCGCGCCTCCGCCTGCGCATGCGCCGACAGCGGCAGGTGCACCGCCATCTGATCGCCGTCGAAGTCCGCGTTGAAGGCCTGGCATACCAGCGGGTGGAGCTGAATCGCCTTGCCGTCGATCAGCGTGGGCTCGAACGCCTGGATGCCCAGTCGGTGCAGCGTCGGCGCGCGGTTGAGCAGCACGGCATTCCCCTCGATGACACGCTCCAGCGAGTCCCACACGACCGGATCGACCCGGTCCACCATCCGCTTGGCGGTCTTGATGTTCGTGGTGTGACCGTGGTCCACGAGGTCGTTCATCACGAACGGCTTGAACAGCTCCAGCGCCATCTCGCGCGGCAGGCCGCACTGGTGCAGATGTAGCTCCGGGCCTACCACGATGACCGAACGCCCGGAGTAGTCCACGCGCTTGCCCAGCAGGTTCTTGCGGAACCGGCCCTCTTTACCCTTGAGCATGTCGGAGAGCGACTTGAGCTGGCGCCGGTTGCTGCCCGTCACGGGCCGGCTGCGCCGGTTGTTGTCGATCAGCGCGTCCACGGCCTCCTGCAGCAGGCGCCGCTCATGGTTCACGATCGACTCGGGCGCGTTGATCTCGATGATCCGGCGCAGGCGGTTGTTGCGGTTGATTACGCGCCGGTAGAGGTCGTTCAGGTCCGACGTGGCGAAGCGGCCGCCGTCGAGCTGCACCATCGGCCGAAGCTCGGCCGGCAGCACCGGAAGCACCGTCAGAACCATCCACTCAGGCCGGTTCTTCGAGCCGCGGAAGGCCTCAACGACCTTCAGCCGCTTGACCGCGCGCGTGCGCCGGGCGCCGCCGTGCTCGTCGATCTCCTTGCGCAGCTCACGGGCCAACTCGTCGAGGTCAACTTCCGCCAGCAGGTCCTTGATCGCGTCCGCGCCGAGGCCGGCGCTGAAGATCCGACCGAAGTCCTCGCCGAGCTGGCGCTCGAGAATCTCCACAAGGTCCTGCAGCCGCCGGTGGTTCATCTCGCTGATGAGCTGCTTAGACGCGAGGTCGAAGAGCAGCTCGACGGTCTCGTCCAGGTCCTGGATGCGCCGGACCGTGCCGGTCTCCTCATCGCGTACCGCCGCGGAGAGCTGCTCCTCGCTGGTAATCGCGCGGGTCGGCAGGTAGTTGCCGTCCAGGATCGCCTCCAGCGAGTCCTCTTCCTCCTCCGCGGTCTCCTCCTGCGGGCCACGGGCGAGGTGCTCCTCGTAGCTGATGCGCAGCGTCTCGAGGGCCTCTTCCTTGTCCGCGCGGAGCTTCTCCTTCTCACGCTCGACCGCGTCGAGGATCTCCGCGCGCCGCTTGTGCAGACGCGCGGCATCGACCTCGGTCACGATGTAGGAGGCGAAGTACACGACCTCCTCCAGCGTGCGCCGGGACATGTCCAGCAGCAGGCTCAGCGGGCTCGGCACGCCCTTGAGATACCACGAGTGGCAGACAGGAGCCGCAAGCTCAATGTGCCCCATCCGCTCGCGCCGCACCTTCGAGCGCGTGACCTCCACGCCGCAGCGGTCGCAGATGATGCCCTTGAACTTGACCTTCTTGTACTTGCCGCAGTGGCACTCCCAGTCGCGCACCGGGCCGAAGATCCGCTCGCAGAACAACCCGTCGCGCTCCGGGCGGTACGTCCGGTAGTTGATCGTCTCGGGCTTCTTCACTTCGCCCTTCGACCACGACCGGATCTCCTCCGGAGAGGCAAGGCCGATTGTCACTGTGTCGAACTCTGTAGTGGAGACGGGCACTATCGATCGCCTCCTGAAATTGCGCTTCTCGCCGCCGAACCCACTGTCCGGCGGCTTGATTGCTCTATGTGCAAAACCCCGCACTGCGCCTTGCTTCCCGCAGACGTCGCGCGCAGTGCCATCCGCCGCCGCGCGCGCCGTCGCGTCTCGCGCAGGTCGCTCGTGTGGAGCCTGTCCCTGCCGCGCGAGCTGCGTCTAGCGCAGATCGCTGGTGCTTGAGCTGATGTCGAGTAGATCGCCGTCGTCGTTCTTGATCGCCACATCGAGCGCCAGGGCCTTCATCTCGTTCACGAGAATCTTGAACGCCTCAGGCACTCCGGGCTCCTCGATGTTCTGATCCTTGACGATCGCCTCGTAGGTCGCGACACGCCCGGCCACGTCGTCGGACTTGACCGTGAGCATCTCCTGCAGGCAGTTCGCGGCGCCGTAGGCCTCGAGCGCCCACACTTCCATCTCGCCGAAGCGCTGGCCGCCGAACTGCGCCTTGCCGCCCAGCGGCTGCTGGGTGATGAGCGAGTACGGGCCGGTCGAGCGCGCATGGATCTTGTCCTCGACGAGCTGCAGGAGCTTGAGGATGTGCATGAACCCGACCATCACCGGCTGATTGAACGCTTCGCCGGTGCGCCCGTCGTAGAGCGTGGTCTTCCCCGTCCCCGGGTCAAGCTCGGCGCGCTGCTGCGAGTTCTCCCATGCGACCTCGGCGATCAGTTCGTAGGGCCGCCGGTCGGACGCGCGGCTCCACGCGTGCGGGCTCACGCCCAGCCACGTCGCGAGTTTCTCGAGCTCCTCGGGCTGATGCGCCGCGAGGTGCTCGGTGAGCTGCTCCGAGACGCCCTCGGGCGTGGGCGCGTCGAGTTTCGTCGCGTCCACGATCTCCCCGAAGTGGTTCAGCTCGCAGTCGGCATAGCGGACCAGCGAATCGCGCTTTTGCTGCATCGACAGCGCCGCCATGCCCTCCATGATGTCCTCGGCGGTGATGCCCTCGAAGATCGGCGTCACGTACTCCCTGCCGGTCTCCTGGGCGATCAGCGCCAGGTGCGTCTCCATGACCTGCCCGATGTTCATACGCGACGGCACCGTCAGCGGGTTCAGGCAGATGTCCACCGACTGCCCGTCCGCCGTGTGGGGCATGTCCTCCACCGGAAGGATCTTGGAGATGACGCCCTTGTTCCCGTGCCGACCGGTGAGCTTGTCGCCCACCATGATCTTACGTCGCTGGGCCACAAAGACCCGCACGAGCTGGTTCACGCCCGGCTTGAGCTCGTCGCCGGGGAGCTTGTCGAGCTTCCCATCACAGCGCGGGCAACGCTCGTGCTCGGGCTGCTTGCCGAAGTCGTGGATCGTCCCGCAACTCCGGCACTCGAACTTGTGGCGGGAGAAGACCTTCGTGTCGATCACGATGCCCTTCTCACCATGCGGCACCCGCAGCGACACGTCGCGCATCTCCTCGGCCTTCTTGCCGAAGATCGCGATGACCAGCTTCTCCTCAGCCGTCAGCTCCGACTTGCCCTTCGGAGCGACCTTGCCGACGAGGATGTCCTCAGCGCGCACTTCCGCGCCAATGCGGATCACTCCGGTGGCGTCGAGGTCGGCCAGCGCGTCGTCGCCGACGTTGGGGATGTCCCGCGTGATTTCCTCGGGCCCCAGCTTGGTGTCCCGGGCCTCGCATTCGTACTTCTCGATATGCACCGAGGTCAGCTCGTCATCATGCAGCAGTCGCTCGCTGATGACGATCGAGTCCTCGAAGTTGTAGCCTTCCCACGGCAGGAAGCACACGCGCAGGTCGTGCCCGAGTGCTATCGCGCCGTTCTTGGTGGACGGCCCGTCGGCCAACGGCTGACCGGCCTTCACCATCTCGCCCGCGTGTACCAGGCGGTGGGAGGTCACACAGGTGCCCATGTTCGTGCGCATGAAGTTCTCCAGCTCGAACCGGTCCTCCGTGCCGTCCACATACTCGACGACCACCCGGTTCGCGCTCGATTCGATCACGCGACCATCCATCTTCGCCAGCGCAACCACGCCCGAGTCCTGCGCGGCCCGGCCCTCAAGCCCCGAACGCACGCACGGCGAGACGGTATTGATCAGCGGAACCGCCTGGCGCTCCATGTTCGAACCCGCAAGCGCGCGAACCGCGTCGTCGTGCTCGAGGAACGGAATCAGCCCGGTCGCCACGGAGAACACCTGCGACGCCGAGTAGTCGATGTAGTCGACCTCTTCCGGCGGCTTGGACATGAAGCGGCCCTTGTAGCGGCAGTTGATCGTGCCGCTGAGGCGGCCGGTGGCATCGCGCGCCGCCGATGCCGAAGCGATGAAGTAGCGCTCCTCCTCGTCAGCGGTCATGTACTCGACCTCATCGGTCGACATGCCGTCAACGACCTTGCGGTAGGGCGACTGCAGGAAGCCGAACTCGTTGAGCCGCGCGTGCAGCGCCAGGTAGCCCGTCAGACCGACGAGCTGCCCTTCAGGGCTCTGCACCGGGCAGATCCGACCATAGTGCGAGTGGTGCACGTCGCGGACCTCGAGCTTGGCGCTCTGCTTGCTCAAGCCGCCGGGCCCGAGCGCCGATACACGTCGTGTGTGCGACAGCTCGGCGAGCGGGTTCACCTCGTCCATGAACTGCGAGAGCTGACCGGAGCCGAAGAAGCTGTTGATCGCCGCCGAGATGGGCTTGGTGGAGATGACGTTACCCGGCACCATCTCCTCCGGGTCCATCGACGTCATGCGCTCCTTGGCCACGCGCTCGGTCCGCATGAAGCCGGTGCGAAGCTGGCTCTGCAGCAGCTCGCCCACCGCGCGCACGCGCTTGTTCTGCAGGTGGTCGATGTCATCGACCTCGCCCTTGTCGCGCGGGAGCCCCAGCAGATAGCGCACCATCGCCACGACGTCCTCACGCGTGAGCGTGCGTACGCTCGAATCCACGCCTACCCCGAGCTTCCGGTTCATCTTGTACCGGCCGACCCGCGAGAGGTCGTAGCGCTTGACGTCGAAGAAGTAGCTGTGCAGCAGTGACTCGGCGCTGTCCACCGTGGGCGGATCGCCCGGGCGAATCTTGCGGTAGACCTCCAGCAGCCCCTGCTCGGAGTTCTCGCTCTCATCGTCCTCGAGCGTCGCCCGCAACTCGAACGGCACGCGGATGACCGTGAGGGTCTTCGCACCCATGCCCGAGAGCTTCTTAAGGGCGTCGATCTCCAGCCCCTCCCACGCCTCCGCCAGGATATCGCCTTCGGGGTCGGTGAGCCTGCGGGTCGCGAAGTACTCCTCGTGGGCCTCGATGCCCGGCAGTGCCTCGGCCTCGCGCTCCTCGATGTGCTTGACGAGCGCCTTGATATCCACCGACTCTTCCACGCCGAACGCGTGGAGGATATCCTCGTCCGTGCCCGTTGGCGGCACGTGCTCGGGCGAGTCGGTCTCGAGCCACTGCAACGCGCGCAACAGCGCCGTCACCGGGAACTTGCGCGTCTGCCCGAGCTTGACGCTGATCACACCGTTGGCCGCCGTGTCGATCTCCAGCCAGGCGCCATCCGAAGGGATGACCTTGGCAGAGAAGCGCACGCGGCCGGCTGAGTCGATTGTGTCGGAGAAGTAGACGCCGGGGGAGCGCGCAAGCTGGCTGATAACTACGCGCTTGGCCCCATTAATGATGAACTTGCCCCGATCGGTCATGATGGGCAGTTCGCCGAGATAGACCTCGGACTCGGTGATCTCCGGTATTTCCTTGTTGATCAGCCGGACCTTGACATACAGTGGCGCCTCAAACGTGGCGTCGCGCTCGCGGCATTCCGTCATTGACCGCGAGGGTGCGCCTATCGTATAGTCCAGGAACTCAAGAGCTATGTTGCCCGTATAGTCCTCTATCGGGCTGAAGCTGTCGAAGAGTTCCTTGAGGCCCTGGTCGCGGAACCACTTGTATGACTCAGTCTGGATACTGATCAGATCGGGAAGCGCCGCCGGGTCATACGACAGCGGACGCGATTCCGGCAGCCTTGGCAGTTTGTCGGCCATGGGCAATAGCCTCCTCGGTCACGATCAAAAGAAGAAGGACGCCCCTGCGTACATGCAAAAAACGGAGTGCGCGCGGCAGTTGCGCACTCCGCGGTCAGAGAGGTTTGTTGGGTCGAACCCGATATGCTATGGGATGAGCACCCACAGAACGTACGTCAGTGACTATTCTCGCCGCCTCGGATGAGTTAGTATAGTCGAACGCAGGCACTCTGTCAACCCCGGTGTTACTGCTCTCTCAGCGCCGGTCCTAGGGCCCTCTGACAGAACCTGCCCGGGAAGCAAACGACGTCACCCGAATCGACGGAAGTGATGCCTGTGGACCCCGTGGATCGGACAATCCGCTTGCTCGTCGTCGGCGAACGTGACACGCTTGACCGTGTCAATGCCATCCTCGCCGGCTGGCACCGCCCGTTCACGTCCGACCTGACAGACTCCCCCGGCGATGCTCTCGCCCGCGTCCGCGACGAGTGCTGTGACGTCCTGCTTGCCACGGAGGTTCTCTCCGAGGAGAACCGTCTTCAGCTTATTCGCGACGCACGTGACTCCTGCGACCACCTTTGCATCGTCTCCGTCCGCGCAGCAGGGGGCCCGCCCTCTCCCGAGGATATTAGGGCCGGAGCCGATGACATACTTCGATGGGGCAACGAAGTGGTGTGGCAGGTCCTGCCCACGCTCCTCGACCGCCGGCTGCAGGCCGTCGAGTGGCGGATGCGTTACGAGGAGATTCATGGCCGTTACCGCGAGATCGTCAGCAACATGCCGGCGGCGATGGCGGCGCTGACGCCCGACGGTACCATCACATTCGTCGCCGGACCGACCGAGGAACTGCTGGGCGTGTCGCCCGAGCAGCTTGTGGGACGCACGCTCGGCAACGTAACCGGCCCGCAGGCCTCCACCCCCGAGCTCCTCGCCGCGCTTGGGAGTGTGCTGGAGACCGGCCGGCCCGCCTCGCTAGTGCTCCCAAGACGCCACCCGGACGGGCACATGACCTGGTGGCGACTGGGCCTCTCTGCCACCGGGGAGCCGTCGTCGCGAGAGGTCATCGTTGTCGGCCAGGACATCACCGAGCAAATCGCGGCACATGAGGCGGTGAGGCGGCGCACTGAGGAACTCGACTGCCTCTATGCCGTCACGCGTGAACTCCACGGCGTGCTGGACGCGGGCGAGGCCCTCTCCGCCGCCACCAACGCTATCCAGCAGACCTCCATCGCCGATGCCGTCACGATCCTGCTCCTCAGCGACGACGCCGGCCGCGTCACCGACATCTCCAGCTCGGGCTTCACGAGGCAGTTTGGGGAGACCGCCGGGCGTACCCTCAGCCAACTCCTCGAGCAGGGCATCTTCAGCCACGCCATCCGCAGTGGCGAGCCCGTGATCACCACTGAGGACAACCTCGCCAGCATGACCCTCCACACCGACCTGCTGCGCGAACAGGGCCTCGTCGATGGCGTCTGCGTCCCGGTCTTCATCGGCTCACGCATCGCCGCTCTGCTGCTCGTTATGCGCCGCGGGCAGCCCTACGAGCAGCGCGAACTCGCGCTGCTTGAGACCCTCGCGGAGCGCGTCGCGACTACCGCGGAGATGATCCGCGCGCACGACGAAGTGCGGCGGGCCCTCGAGTCGAACAACCGCCTGCTCGAGGTGAGCGCGGCGATCAACGCCGAGCTCGGCATGCTGGAAGTGCTGCGGGCCATCTGCGAGGCCGCCACCTGGACTTCGGCCGCGATCCGAGCCGCCATCTCCGTCGTCGGTACGCAGACAGGCGAGTTCGCGTTCACCTGTGCGGCCTCGTCAGACGGCTACGCGCCGCGCGAGGAGGACGCGACCGACGCGCTCGCACAGCGAGTGCTGCGCGAGGGCACGCACCTGTTCGTCAGCCTCGGCGACGAGGACTGGCCGGGCGACGACACTGAGGACCGCGCGGCGGTGCGTTCTGCAGTCGCCGTCCCGCTGCTCTTCGGCAGCGACGCCCTCGGTGTGCTCAGCGTGCGGCGCGACCAGGCAGACACCCTCACCGACCAAGACTGGCTGGCCCTTGAGCTGCTCGCGTCACAGGCGACGCTCGCCATCCGCAACGAGGCGCTCCTGAGCAAGGCGCGGCAATCTGAGGAGCTCTACCGCGACCTCTTCGAGCTGTCCGGCGTCCCGATGCTCGTCTACGGCCGTGATGGCGTCATCGAGATGGTGAACCGCGCTTTCGAGCTGCTCACGGGATACGAGCGTGACGAACTGCTGGGCAATACTTCCGTCTTCGATCTGATGGAGCCGGGCGAACGGGCGAGGCTCTACGAGATTCACCGGCGCTACTGGGCCGGCGAGAAGCGGCTCGACCAGATGCACGAGATCAGGGCAATGATGAAGGATGGGGAGACCCGCTTCCTCGAGGCCATGCTGCACCGGATGCCGAGCCGAGAGAGCGTCACGGCCGTGCTCATCGACCGCACCGAGCCTCGTCAGCTTCAGCGCCAACTCATCCAGTCGGAGAAGGCCGCGGCCCTCGGACAGCTCGTCTCAGGCGTCGCGCACGAGCTCAACAACCCGCTGACCACGATCCTCGGCTACGCCCAGCTCCTGCAGGACGACGACAACCCCGAGGTCGCCGACGAGGCCGCGCTGATCGAGCGCGAGGCGCGGCGCTCCCAGCGCATCATCGAGGGCCTGCTCTCCTTCGCGCGCGAACGCGCCGTCCGCTTCACGCCGACCGACGTGAACGAGGCCGTGCTCGAGGCCGTGCGCATCCCGGAATACGCCATGAAGGTCGATGACATCGACCTGTCCCTCGATCTCGCACCCGACCTGCCTATCACCAGCGCGGATCCGCACCAGCTCGTGCAGGTCTTCCTGAACATCATCAACAACGCGCACTTCGCCATGCGCGGGACCGGCGGGCGGCTGTCCATCGCCACTCGGCTCGTCGAGGGCGTCATCGAGGTAGAGATCAGCGACTCCGGCCCGGGGATGGCCGAGGCCGAAGCTCGCCGCGCCTTCGACCCGTTCTTCACCACAAAGGACGTCAACGAGGGGACGGGCATGGGTCTGAGCGTCTCCGAGGGTATCGTCCGGCGGCACAACGGCTCGATCGAGCTCCAGACCGCTCCGGGCGAGGGCGCGACCTTCATCGTCAGGCTGCCGGTCCGCACGGCCGGGGAGGGAGAGGAGGAGCCCGAAGCGCCCGCGCCGATCCCTGTCGCCCCGGTGCGCGTGCTCGTCGTCGATGATGAGCGCCCCCTGCTCGACCTTGTTTACAAGGCACTCACGGCGCTGGGGCACACGGTGGATACGGCCGCAAGCGCCCGCCGCGCACTGAGCCTGCTCGAGGAGAACACCTACGACGTGATCCTGTCGGACCTGCGGATGCCGGGGATGAGCGGCACGGACTTCCATCGTCGTGTGCTGGAGCGGTGGCCCGAGCTTGCGGACAGCTTCGTGATCGTGACAGGCGACACGATGGCACTTGAGACGAGCGCGCTGCTCAAAAGATCGGACGTGCGCGTGATGCGCAAGCCCTTCACGCTCGAACAGCTCCGCGCACTCGTCAGTGACGTCGCGTCAAGCCGAGCGGCGGAGTAGGCCAACGGCCGACGCATCTAAACGACAGATGCGTCGCTCCAAACGACATCCCGGTTCCCGGCCGTTTCACGGCAAGTCCACCACCACCCCGGCCTTCACGAGCCGCTCCCGCAGCTCCTCGACCGGCACGTCCTTGGGCTCGCAGCCGCGCTCGGCGGCCATCGCCGCCGCGGCCCCCGCCGCCTCGCCCATGCTCCAGCAGCAGTGAATCTCGCGCAGCGCCTCCATCGCCTCTGCATCACCCGAGACGCATCGCCCCGCCACCAGCAGCCCGCCTACGTCCGCGGGGATCATCGAGCCGAGCGGGATTTCGTAGACGATGTCCGGCTTGCGGAAATCGTTGCCCAGCGCGACGGAGTCGTCGAACCGCCGCTCGGCCACGAACTCCTCGAAGCGCATCGTCGCGAGGCCGTGGAGCCGCCGGGTGCAGCGCACGCCGATCTGCGAGGCGGTGTCGATCAGCCACGCATTCTCGAAGCCCGGCATCCGCTCGCGCAGCACGTCGAGGACGACCTTCGCCGAGCGCCGCCCGCGTACCTCCATGCGCGTGAGCACGTCCGGGTCGAGGAAGTTGCCCGACGCCATGTGATTGTTGCCCCACGCCACGTTCGGCTCAATCGGGAAGGGCGAGAGCCCGAAGTAGCTGTCATAGCCCGCCGCCGCGTGCGCGGCCTTGTGCGCCTCCGTCGCGCTTCCGTCGCTGCGCGCCGCACTCCAGCGCTCCATGTCGATGTTGCCAACGCGGAAGGGCAGACCGATCATCTTGTCGTCGAGCTCGAAGCCTGCGCCCGCCATCGCGGCCACGTCGCCGTCGCCGGTGCAGTCCACGATCATCTGCGCGCGCACGGCCTGCCGCCCGGCCTTGCTCTCGACGATCGCGCCCTCGGGCCGGCCCTCCTCGCCGAACACGCCGACCACCCACGAGTGCAGCCGCAGGAACACACCCGCGCCCAGGCACATCCTATCCGAGATGCGCTTGAGGCCCTCGGGGTCGAACATGCTGCTCCCGCGCTCGTTGCGGTAGGCGGCCTCGTCGGCCTCAAGCAGCAGCTCCAGCGTCTCGCGGCCGATCCCGGCGATGACCTGGTCATCGCCGCGGATCAGCGGCGGCAGCACGATCACCAGACCGCCGGTCGCGAGGCCACCGAGGCAGCCGTAGCGCTCCAGCAGCATCGTCTTCGCGCCCGCCCGGGCGCTCGCGATGGCGGCGGCGGTGCCCGCCGGCCCTCCCCCGCACACCAGCACGTCAACATCGGCGATCACGGGAAGCTCCCGTGCCGGTTCGCGAACCATCTCTTGCGCCATGATGCACCCTCCCGCCATCAAATGCCTGTCGCCCGGCGGGTTCGGCGTCGAGCACCAGCTTTCCTCCTCGCGCCCGCTCGGGAGGGTTCCGACCACGGGCGCGGCGAACTACACCTCCGATACGGACAGCAGTACGAGCGAGGAGCGATGACCCGTGACCCGCCTAATCTGCCTGACAGTGGCGGCCCTGATGGTCGTCCCGGCGGCGGCCGATGACCTTGTATTGATTGAGGACGGACAACCCCGCGCCGCGATCGTGGCCGCCGAGGCGGACAGCGCCGCAGCCGGCGAGTTGCTGCAGTACATTCTGAAGATGACCGGAGCCGAACTCGCGATCGTCGAGCAGGCCACCGATGGTCCGCGCATCGTGCTCGGCGACCTGCCGGAAGACGAGTGCAATCGGCTCGACCTTGGCCTCGACGGCTTCGTGATGCGCCGCGAGGGCGATCTGCTGCGCCTCGCCGGCGCGACGCCGACGGGGACGCTCAACGCAGTCTACCGCTTCCTCGACCGCCAGGGCGTGCGCTGGTACCTGCCCGGCGAGATCGGGGAAGTCGTGCCGCGGCGCGACACGCTGGCCGTCGGCGACCTCGACGTTGTCGAGCGGCCGGACTACCTGCACCGGGTCATCTGGCCGAGCCTCGCCGCGCGCGGGATGAGCGAACAGGACAAGGCGGCCTTCAACGAGTGGAAGCGCCGCAACCTCTATGGCGGCGTCCCGGTCAACGTGGGGCACAACTTCGCCCGCATCGCGCCGGCGGCGGAGTATTTCGAGCAGCATCCGGAGTGGTACGCCCTGCGCGATGGCAAGCGCGACCGAGGCGGCCAGCTCTGCACCTCCAACCCCGAGTTGATCGAGCAGACCATCCGGATGGCCGGGAAGCACTTCGATGAGAACCCCGAGCAGACGATGTTCTCGCTCAGCCCCGATGACAACGTGCGCTTCTGCCACTGCCCGGACTGCGAGGCGCTCGATCCGCCGGAGTTCCGCGGGCAGGACACCGGGATGGGCCGCCGGCTAGTGGTCTTCGCCAACGCAGTCGCCGAGGGCATCCAGGAGACGCATCCAGGGAAGAACGTGGCCTTCTACGCCTACTGGGGCGCGGTGGAAGCGCCGGGCGACATCGAGGCGCACCCGCACGTGATCGTCTTCTTCACGCCGATCGGCATGGCGTTCAACTACCCGCTGCAGGACAAGCGCTCGCCGGTGAACCGCCGGCACGATGACTGGTACCTCGGCTGGGACAACATCGCGCATCAGATGGGTATCCGCCACTACTACAACTTCAGCTCGGTGCTGTGGATCCCGTGGCGGGTGCTCACCGATGAGCTGCACTACGAGCACGAGCGCGACGCCAAGTACATGAACGCGGAGCTGTGGTCCGACGCCGAGGGCTCGCAGCTCAGCTACTGGATCCTCGCGCGCGTGCTCTGGGACGTGGACGCGGACGTGGATGCGCTCTTCGACGACTACGTCAGCGGCCTCTACGGCCCGGCGAGTGAGCCGATGCGCCGCTACTACGCGCGCCTAACGGACGCCTTCAGCTACGGCCCGGAGGAGCTGCTGTGGCCGCGCTCGCTGGAGCGCCAGCGGCCCTACCTGAGCATGCTCACGCCCGAGGTACTCGCGGCATCGCGCGCCGATCTGCGCGTAGCGCGGGCCATCGCGCGCGATGATGAGACGCTGACCGCGCGCATCCGCATCTCGCAGGCGTGGCTGGAGTACATGAGCGCGTGGCGGGGCTACGCCGCACTGATGCTCGGCGTGGAGTCGGCGGGCATGCAGGAGAAGGCGAACGCCGCCGCGGAGCTGGTCGATGCGGTCGAACTCATCGCGCGCTACGCCCCCGGCGCGATGCCGGAGATCCAGCGGATCGCGCTGCGCGAGGCCTCGCAGCTCGCCTGGCTCGCGGAGGGCACGGACGCGCTGGAACCGGCCTTCCCGGAGATGTCGGCCGAGGCGCCGGAGAGCGACCCGACGCTGCTGCGTGGCATGAGCCGCTACATGATCGTGGGCGACGGCACGCCCTTCGAGCTGACCATCCGCCACCGGCAGGTCGGCTCGTCGCAGGACCCGGTGCGCTACCAGGTCGGCGGCCCCGACGACACGGACGTGCAGGGCGAGGTCGCGGTGGGTGGCGCGGCGCAGATCACGATCGAACCGGCGCCTGAAGGCATCTACTCGGTGATGCTGCAGGCCGGCTCCAACGCGGCCTCGCTGGAGAGCAGTGCGCGCTACCTGGTGCATGACGCACACGCGGGTCTGCACGTGGTCTACCGCGCGCGGCCGCTCTACTTCGCCGTCCCCGCGGGGGTACGCAGCTTCTCGCTGTCGCTCTCGACCTCGCCACCCAACGAGTCGGTGCACGTGGCGATCCTCGATCCGGACGGGCGGGTCGCCGTGGAGCAGGACCTGCTGGGCGCCGCGAACCTGCCGATCACGGTGCCGGTGGCGATGTCGGGGCGCCCGTGGCGGATCGAGCTGACTGAGGCCGCGGAGGGCGTCTACGAGGATGTGATGGGGCTGGTGCTCTCCTCGGAGATCCCGCCCTACCTCGCGGACGCACCGGGGCGGTTGGTGGTGGAGGACTGATACCTTCGCCCGGAAAACCGCCGCGCTGGCGACGGCTCGATCTCGAATTCGTCAGGTCAATGTCAACCTGACGTCCTCTTCAGGGATAGTACCTCGCGAGAAGACAGGGCGCGTCAGGGAGGAGCGCGGCGGCATGTCGGATGAGCAGGCCTTGGTACGGCGAGCGAAGGCAGGGGACAGCGCAGCCTTCGATGGCCTTGTGAGGCTGCACTCGCGGACGGTCTACCAACTCGCGTACCGCTTCTGCTGGGACCACGATGACGCGGACGACATCACGCAGGAGACCTTCGTCCGCGCCTACGAGCACCTCCGCACCTTCCGCGACGGTCACCCGTTCTCCCCCTGGCTGCGGCGCATCGCAGTCAACTGCTGCCTGCGTTTTCGGAAGCGCTCATCCCGCGACGAAGCCACCTCACTTGACTCCGCATCCCGTGATGCAGCACCCGCGCTCGCAGACACGCTCGCCTCTCAGGACCGAGTGCACGAGGAGTTGCGCGGCCTCCCCACCCGCCAGCGAGCTGCCATCGTTCTGTTCGAGATGGAGGGGCTGAGCGTAGCGGAGACGGCTCAGGCGATGGGCTGCACCTCCGGGACCGTGAAGCGCCACCTGCACCGCGCCCGCAATGCCCTTCGCGAGCGCCTCGCCGATCTGATCGGGGACGAGGGCGCCACGCAAGGAGGCGACGACGATGAACTGCGCGACCGCGCGGCAGTTGATGACGCGGCTGGCTGATCGCGAGCTTCCCACCAATCAACGCACCATGCTGATGACACATCTGCGTGACTGCGATCACTGCGCAGCGCTACACGGCACCACCGCACGGCTCAATGACCTCCTGCGCGGTCTCCCGGCCCCCGATCCCGGAGAGCAGTACGCATGTCAGGTCAGTGCCTCGGTGTGTCGGCGCACAACAGCCCCCTCGGCCTCACTGGGACGCCGACTGCTACGTTCCACGCCGGCACGGGCCATCGCGGCGGGGCTGCTCATTGCACTCGGTATTGCGCTTGTGCCCGGCGTCTTCCGCAGCCCGGACGTCATCGCAGCCACACTGGACGCGATGGCGAAGGTGCAGACCGCGCACGTGGTCAGCACCTCAGACACAGGGCAGTCGGAGGCTTGGTTCTCCGTCGAGTACGGCTTCCGCAACGAGAACCCCAGGTACCTGCATATTGCCACTGACGAGGCGCGATGGGAATACGATAGGGACGAGGCAACGGTCCGCATCTCTGAGCCAGACGCGAGACGCGCTGAGGAGTACCTGGGAAGACTCTCGATGACTGAACCGCTGGAGATGATGAAGTCCGATCCGGAACGCTACCAGTACTCAATCTCCTCCGACACTCTCGACGGCGTTCCAGTCAAGCGGATGGATATTGAGACCCATCTGATGGGTGGGATGAAGGGGACAGTCTGGATCGATCCCGCCAGTATGCGGGTGCTCGCATTGGAGGAGTTCGAGCAGGGAGTTGACGGCGCCTGGCGCCTCATGTCGCGAATACGCGCCGAGTACGACGTTCCCGTGGACCCGTCGCTGTTCGTGTTCGAGCCTCCGGAGGGCGTGACGGTCATCGACACGCGCCTCGATGAGCAG
>JALGSW010000104.1 GCA_029821635.1 Candidatus Zipacnadia bacterium | reverse complement strand
GCTGCTCGGCATGATCGGCTGGGAGCGCGTGCCTGCGCTGGTGATGGACGAGCAGGACCTCGCGCACCTGATGCGCGCGCTGCCGGGCGGGCTGAGCTGCGAGCTGCTCGAACTGATCCCCAACGAGCGCCTGCGCGAGCTGGTGCGCGATCGGCGCGATTGGGCGGAGCTGGAGCCACTCCTCGAAACGCGCGAGCGCGAGTATCTGCTGGGCGTGCTGGAGGTGGACGCGGATGCCGAATGAGATGATTCCCACGTTGCGGCGCGACTCGGGCAAGCCCGGGTCGCTTGCCCCGCTGAGCGGCAGCAAGTACCCGATGATCGACGCGCACCTGCACGTGGTGAACTTCGTGCAGCAGACGCCCGGGGGTGAGGCGCTGATCGCGGCGATGGACCGCGCGAACGTCGGCCGCGCGGTGATCTTCGGCCTGCCCGTGGCGAAGCTGTGGGCCGAGTACGACCGCGAGCCGCCCGACTACTACCTCGCGAACGACTCGCGCTGCTACTACTACGCCGCGACCGACGTGATCGTGGCGGAGATGGTGCGCTCGCTCCCCGAAGAGCAACGCGCGCGGCTCTACCCGCTGATCTGCGGGCTCAACCCGACCGATCGCATGTGCCTGCGTGACGTGAAGCTCATGTACGACCGCTACCCGGACGTCTGGGCAGGCATCGGTGAGCTGCTCTTGCGTCACGACGACCTGACCTCGCTCACCTACGGCGACACCGCGCGGGCCAACAACCGCGCTCTCTGGCCGGTCTACGAGTTCGCCGCCGAGCGCGATCTGCCGGTGCTGCTGCACCAGAACGTGACCTCGGTGAGCAAGAGCGACCATCCGGTCTACCTCTACGAGCTGGAGGAGGCGCTGCGCGACTTCCCGCGCACACGCTTCATCCTCGCGCACTGCGGCATCTCGCGGCGCGTCAACGTGCCCTTCTATCATCAGATGGTGGAGCGGCTGCTGCAGCAGTATCCGATGCTCGTGGTGGACTACTCTTGGATCATCTTCGACGAGATAATCTGCCCCGGCGGCGTACCGCAGTCGGAATGGATCGAGCTGACCGAGCGCTACTCCGAGCGCATCTGCCTTGGCTCGGACCTCGTGACGCGCTTCGAGCGCCTCGGGCCGGAGTTGCACCGCTACGACGTGTTCCTCGATGAGCTGAGCGAGGAGACACGGGAGAACGTATGCTGGCGAACCGCGGAGAGGACCTACGGATAGCCGCCAGTTGCCGGTTCCCGGTTGCCGGCAAACGACATCAGTGCTGCACCGAGGGGATGCGAGAGATGTCCCGCTTCCTGATTGCCTGCATCATCGGCGCGCTCTGCGTCCAGAGCGCCCTCGCCGCCGACCTGATAGTCAACCCGGGCTTCGAGGAGATCGGCGCCCAGACCGGCTTCCCCGCCGCCTGGGAGCCGACCTACTGGAGCAATCCGCACGGGACCATCGAGGCCGCGGACGTCGCGCGTACCGGTGAGCGCAGCGTGGTATTGCGCGGTATCCCCGAGGCGCAAGTCACGGACGCGGGCGGCAAGAACAACCACCTCATCATGCAGGCGATTGACCTCGCCGGCACCCGGCGGCTGACCCTGAGCGTCTGGGCGTGGACCGAGGGCGGGGGCGCTGCGCAGCTCTCGATGATGACCCAGGACGCCGAGGGGAACCGCCTGCAGTACTCCTCCACCGGGCGCTACGCGGGCCTGGACGACTGGCAGGAGCTGGTCTGGAGCTTCACCACGAACCCCGACACCGCCCGGCTGCAGCTCTTCCTGCGCAACCTGGGCCCGGGCAACGTGTACTTTGACGACGTGAGCCTCAGCAGCCCCGAGGACGTGCTCGACAGCGGAGCCGTGGCGGCGATCGTGGACGCGCTCGTGGGCGGGCGGGTCAGCAGCCTCAAAGCGCTCGCGGCCTCCCGTGAGTTGACGACGTGGCGCGGCGTGTACCCCGGCGGCCTGACAGCCATCATCGTGCCCGGCGACGAGTACCCCGGCCTGCTGCGCGACGTGCCGTGGGAGGTCGAGGTAACCGAGCCCAATCGGCGGCTCACGCTGCGCCGCACCATCCCTGACGGTGACCTGCAGGGCCTCGTGTTCGAGAAGACGCTCAGCGTCGCTGAGGGCTCGGCCACGCTGCAGTGCGAGCTGGCCGTGCGCAATGAGGCCGACGCGCCGCGCATGCTGAATCTGCGCACGCAGGAATGCCTGCCGCACGCGCCGCGCACGATCACCTGGCCGACCGAGGGCGGCCTGCGCGTCTACCGCCATCCGGAGCACGTCCTGAAGACCTCCGTGCCGATTGAGGGCTTCGCGGGCGGATGGCTGGCGGCGGTCGATGGCGCGGGTGAGGGTGTCGTGCTGCGCTTCGACGACGAGCTGGCCGAGAAAGGCCACGCGTACTTCTCACAGGAGCTCGACACGCTGGAGGTCTACTACCGACCGGCGGAGATCGCGCCGGGCGAGACGTGGCGGATGAGCTACGCGCTCACGCCGATCACCGGCGCGGGCGGCGTAGTCCACGCCGACGAGCAGATCGCGGTGTCGCTGCAGCCGCTGCAGCTCGGCGCCGTGACCGACTACTTCGCGATCCTGCACGCGCTCGGAGCCTCGGCGTCGCGGCAGGTGACGATGCGCGGGACACTGGCGGCGGGCGGCGTGGAGGCCTTCGAAGACCTCTTCACGCCGACCGCGCTGCAGCCCTCGCGCGTGCAGCTCCCGTGGGCGAACGCGGGCATCACGCGCGTGGAGCTGGAGGTGCAGGGGCTCGACGAGCCGATCGTCATCGCACAGGAGACGCTCGACGACAGCCCACTGCGTGACATGCCCCCGCCGCCGGACGACGTCGTGCGCTTCCCGGCGCTGGAGGGCTTCTTCCCGTTCGGTGAGTACTTCCGCGGCCAGACGAACGGTCTCGGGACTGCCGAGGAGTTCGCGGAGTATCAGCTCGACACGTATCGGCGCAGCTTCTTCAACACGTGGATCATCAACGAGGGCACGCTGATCGCGCCGCTGCGCGAGGAGGAGACCTCCTGGCGCACGGAGATGGCCGCCGAGCGCGAGATGCGCGTCTTCCCCAAGGCCGACTTCCTGCGGGTGTTTGAGCGCGATGAGGACGGCGGCATCCAGCGCGAGATCTACCCCGGTGACTACACGCGCGAGACGGCGATCGAGCGCATGGAGCGCGCGGGCCTCGACCTGGAGCTACGCAGGCGCTTCGCCGAGCAGTACCGCGACACGATCCTCGCGTATGACGTGGCCGACGAGCCGGGCCCCGAGCACATCGCGAACTACATGATGATTCAGAGCATCCTGCGCGAGATCGACCCGCAGCACCCGGCGGTGACGATCCTCAACTTCAGCCGCACCGAGTTCCTGCCCTACATGCCGGTCTACTACGGGGACGAATACCCGATCCGCAACTCCGGGCGCAATCCGTGGAGCGTCTTCGACGTGGTGCAGTTCGCCTCCCGGCGCACGCCCGGACCCGTCTGGATCATGCTGCAGGCCTTCGGCGGGCTGCCCTCCTACACCTGGCAGCTCCCGACCGGACCGGAGATGCGCCTGATGCTCTGGGGGGCGATCGCGGGTGGCTGCGACGGCATCACCTTCCACGGCTCCTTCTCGCCCCCGAACTGGCGCGTGAACAAGTACTACTTCTACACGGCCATCGACTCGTTCGGGGCGAAGACCCCCTGCTGGGACTCGATGGTCGATGTTGGCGAGCAGATCACCGCGATCGGCCCGGCGATGCTCGGCAGCACGGTGGACAGTTCGGACGCATTCGCCGTGGAGTGCGAGCAGCTTGAAGACTACCGCGAGCGCTACACCGGCCCGGCGGTGCGGCTGGGTGTGCTCAGGCAGCCCGCAGAGGACGGCGGGCGGTTCGTGGTCGCGGTGAACCAGGACCTCGATGAGGCCCGGACCGCGACGCTCACCGCGGACCTCGGGACCGTTGGAGAAGCTGCGGTGTTCATCGATCTGCAGGGCGCGATGGAGCCGGTCGCGGCGCGCGACGCCCTCGAGCTGACGCTCGAACCGGGGGATGGTCGCAGCCTCTTCTGCGGGACGGCCGCGCAGGCGGCGGAGATCTCGAAGGCGGTCCGTGCCGGTCGCGGGAGCAACCTGCGCCCGATCTTGAGGCTGGACGTGGAGATCGCGCGGGCGAACGGTGTGGACGTGGGGGCCGCGGAGGCACTCGTCGAGGAGGGCAGGATCGACGAGGCCGTCGCGGCGCTTGACCGGGCGGACGGCATGGCGGCGATCCGGGTGTCCATGGCGTGGCTCGACGAGGCGCAGGAACTGCTCTCGCCGATCGCGCAGACCTTCCGCGACCACTGGGAGGTCGTGGTCCCGCCGGCCGACCGTGAGGGCGTGGCGGCCTACGCGATTTGGCGCAACACGCAGGACCCGCGGATGCAGCAGTACGTGGACGACGTCGCGCAGGCGCTCCTCGATCGCGTGACACTGATGCGGCGCCTGAAGGCGGGCGAGGCGGCGGAGGTCGCGGCTGAGATCGAGGCGCTGGTCGAGCGCTCGAAGCGGCTGAATGAGGAAGCGGTCGCGTACGTGACACAGCAGGCTGGCGGGTAGCCGTGGTCGTTGTGGCCCCGGCGCCCTCGCCGGGGGCCTTGACTACAGGATGTGCAGGAGGCGTGACGATGAGGCGTCTGGTACGGTCAGCGGCTGCGCTGCTCCTTCTGGCGAGCGCCGCGTGCGCGCAGGAGATCACCGTCGGCGACGCGATCGCCAGCGATGACTTCGCGCGGTTCACGGAGGCCACCACCGAGATCGGCGAGGAGTGGGGAAAAGCCGTGACGCCCGGCCAGGGCGCGGCGATGGAGAACCTCGCGCGCGGGATGAACGGCGCGCTGTGGATCGGCTACGCCTCCGGCGTGGTCAACGCCCCAGGCGTCTTCCTCCGCAACGCGCAGATCGCCGACGGTGTCATCGAGCTAACCGTGGGGCCGTCCACGATGGGTGACAGGCCGCACACGGCCGTCATCAGCTACCGCGCGCCCACCGGCGAGGCCGCGGGCAACGGGACTTCCGGCGCGGGCTACCACGTGTGGCTCGTGCAGGACTGGTCGGGAAGCCGCGACCTCGTGCTCGACTACGGCGGCCGGCGCCTCGCCACGGCGGACCTCGCGGACGCGCACGACCCGAAGGCCTCCTACCGCGTGCGCGTGGCCTTCGCGGGCGACCATCACATCGTGAGTGTGGACGGCGAGACGCGCATCGACTTCTGGGACTGGCACGCGGGGCGATCGGGAGCAGGCTACGTCGGCTTCGGCGGCTGGTACTCGCAGGGAACCTTCGATGACTTCGCGCTCCATGCGGCGACCGCCGGCCCCGGCGGTCCGGCCTTCGACACCACGCGCGTGCGCGCGCGCGCCCAGATGCCCCCGCTCGTCTACCAGGGCCGGCCGTTCATCCCCCTCGGAACGTATGACCAGCCGCGCGCGGAGGACATCGCCGAGTGGCTCGAGGCGGGCGGCAACTGCACGATCATCCCCACCTTCAGCGCCGGTCTGCCGAGCGAGGAACGGCTCGCGCAGGTGCGGGAGGCGGCTGCGTGGGGCGCCGAGCACGACGTGGCGATGGTCTACTTCCCACGCGTGCAGCTCCTCAGCGACGCGGACGAGGGGAAGACGATCACGAAGCCGGAGGAGATTCCGGCTAAGGTCGAGCTCCTCAACGAGATGCTGTCGGTGACCGCGGACCACCCGAACACGCTGGGCTACTGGACCTTTGATGAGCCCGAGAACGCGACGTACAAGGCGTACGGGAAGTGGGAGGAGCGCAAGGACACGGGGCTGGCCGGGTGGCTGGCGGAGGGGATGCGCTGGACCTTCAACACGCTTAAGGCGGGCGATCCGGATGGCTACGTCATGCCGACGATCGCGTGGTGGACGACTTACGAGGGCCTCGCGCCGCTCTACGACGTGAACGTGCCGAACACCTACGCGAGCGGCGACGATCGCTTCCAGGTCGTCTACGACTGCGCGATGGCCGCCGACGCAATCCGCGCCACCGACGCGCACTCGTTCGTCTTCATGCCGCCCTGCTATGACAACATGCAGGGGTGGCAGACGCACTCGATCCCCGAGATGCGCTATTCATACATTGCGCCCTTCACGCAGGGGGCGATGGGCATCCTCGCGTGGCGCATCGGGCGGGCGTCGATGGACTACCGCCGAGCCGTCATCTACCCGGTCATGCGCGAGGTCAACCGGCTCCTCCCGTGGCTTTACGGCGAGTGGCATGACGAACTCGCGACCTCCGACCACGACACCGCGACCGCCGACTACCTGCAGGAACTCCCAACGCGCGTGCGCCTCGTGCCCGGCGAGGAGGACGGGGAGATGACGCGCATCGAGGGCGACCCGGTGCCGGACTGCTCGCACTGCCTGCGCCGCGCGGCGGACAACACCTGGCTGTTGATCGCGGTGAGCAACCGGCGGGAGCCCATGACCGTCAGCTTCACGCTGGACATCGAGGGGCTGCCCGCGACCGCGCTGGAGATGATCGATTGGCGCGAGACGCCGATCGAGGGCGGGACGATCGTGGACGAGATGGAGCCTTTTGCGGTGCGGGCGTGGCGGATCGTGCCGGAGTGACGCGGACGGCGACGACGGGCGTCATTCGCCGTCATCCGTTTGTGGGGCGGGCTTCCAGCCCGCCGCTGTTGCTGTCAATCGCGCCGAAGGAGGACTTGAGCGATGGCCCTCTGCGCCGCCGCACTTGCGCTCGCGTGTTTGACGATCGCTGCCCTGCCGGTGGCTGCCGAGCAGCCCTGGCCCGGTGATGAGTGGGAGCGCGCCGAGCCCTCGGAAATGGGCCTCGACCCCGCTCTGCTCGCGCAGGTGCAGGAGTATGCGCTCACCGGCGGAGGCTCAGGATGCATCGTGCGTGGCGGCAAGCTCGTGCTCGCATGGGGCGATCAGGCGCAGCGCTACGACCTCAAGTCCACCACCAAATCGATCGGCGTCACTGCGCTTGGCCTCGCGATCGGCGACGGGCTGATGGCCCTCGACGACCGCGCGCGCAAGCACCACCCCGCGTTCTGCGGACAGACCACCATCGTCGATCCATACTTCCCCGAAGCGGTGACGCTGAGGCACCTCGCCACGCAGACCGCCGGCTTTGAGAAGCCCGGCGGCTACTCGCCGATCATCTTCGCGCCCGGCACCGAGTGGTTCTACAGCGACTGCGGCCCGAACTGGCTCGCCGAATGCGTCACGCTCGCCTACGGTCGCGACGTGCGCGACGTGCTCTTCGAGCGTGTCTTCACCCCGATCGGGATTGGCGCCGACGACCTCGTCTGGCGCGAAAACGCCTACCGGCCGCACGAGATCGACGGCATCAAGCGCCGCGAGTTCGGCTCGGGCATCTCCGCCGACACCGACGCGATGGCCCGCATCGGCCTGCTGTACCTGCGCGACGGGCGCTGGGGAGGCGACCGGCTCGTCTCGTCGAGCTTCGTGGACCTCGCGCGCACCACCGACCCGGCGGTCGCGGACCTGCCTGTGCATGAGGGCGATGCCCATGGCGGCGCCTCTGCGCACTACGGGCTGCTGTGGTGGAACAACGCCGACCGGACGCTGGCGGGCGTGCCCCGTGACGCCTACTGGTCGTGGGGTCTGCACGACAGCCTCATCGTGGTGATCCCGAGCCTCGACATGGTGATCGCGCGCGCTGGCTCGGACTGGTCGCGCGAGTGGAGCGGGCACTACGATGTGCTGCGGCCCTTCCTCGAGCCGATCTGCGCGGCGGTGCGCACGCCCTCTCCCCAGGCGGACGCGCCCTATCCGCCGAGCGAGGCGATCCTCGGCCTCGGCTGGGCGCCGCAGCAGCAGATCGTGCGGCGCGGCCAGGGCAGCGACAACTGGCCGATGACGTGGGCCGACGATGACGCCCAGTACACCGCCTACGGCGACGGCTGGGGCTTTGAGCCGCGCGTGCCGGAGAAGCTCGGCCTCGGCCTCGCGCGCGTGAGTGGCGGCCCGGATGAGCCCGTCGGTGAGAACCTGCGCTCGCCGACCGCCGAGCAGACCGGCGACGGGCGCTCGGGTGTGAAGGCCTCGGGGATGCTGATGATCGGCGGGCGGCTGCTGATGCTCGCGCGCAACGCGGGCAACTCCCGATTGGCGTGGTCGGACGACCGCGGCGCCTCGTGGACGTGGGCCGACTGGCGCTTCGAGACCAGCATGGGCTGCCCGACCTTCCTGAACTTCGGGCGCAACTACTCGGGCGCGCGCGATGAGTTCGCCTACGTCTACTCCTTCGACAGCGACAGTGCCTACGAGCCCGCCGACCGCATGGTGCTCGCGCGCGCTCCGGTCGCGCGGCTGACCGAGCGCGACGCCTGGGAGTGGTTCTCGGGTCTCGACGCCGCGGGCGCGCCAACGTGGACGCGCGATGTCGCGGGCCGCGCCGCGGCCTTCGAGCATCCGGGGCGTTGCTACCGCTCAGGCGTGACGTGGTGCGCGCCGCTGGGCCGCTACCTGTGGTGGCAGGGGCTGCCTGCCGGCGGCGAGGCGGGCGGGCCGGACGGGCGCTTCGCGGGTGGCCTCGGTGTCTACGAGGCCCCGGAGCCGTGGGGGCCGTGGCGGACGGTGTACTTCACCGGGAGCTGGGACGTCGGGCCGGGCGAGAGCGCGAGCTTCCCCGCGAAGTGGATGAGCGAGGACGGGCGCACGGTGCACCTGGTCTTCTCGGGTGATGACAGCTTCGCCGTGCGCCGGGCGGAGTTGTGGTCGACTACGGCTGCGAGGTGAGATGACATGCGGTTCCTGCGTGCGTTCGCTCTCATGTTCGGACTGGCCGCCGCAACCACCGGCTTCGCGGATGGCCTTCTGATTGAGATGGAGGCGCCGTTCGTGCGTTTCCCCGATGATGGCTCGTTCGCCGAGACGGCGAACGAGCCCGCGGCCAGCATGAGGCGCGTCCTCTTCAAGTTCTACACCGAGGGCGCGCATGCCGTCTACCGCTTCGACATCGAGGAAACCGGCACGTACACCGGCTGGCTGCGCTACGGCTCGCAGAACGAGATCCCGCTGAAGATCGCGCTCGATCCCGCCGACGAGGCCGCGCCGGAGTTCGCGACCGCGATGCTGCGTGCCACGGGTGGCTACGTAGGCCCGGGCATCTGGGGCTGGGCGCCGATCTTCGAGGCCCGGTTCACGCAGGGCGCGCACTCCCTCGCCATCGGCAGCGCCGCGTTCCGTCCCGACTGCATCTGGATCACCTCCGGCGATGCCCAGCCCAGCGACGACCGGCTGGTCTTCACCGACTGGCGCGCGATGCTCGGCGAAGAGACCTGGCAGCGCGCGCAACAGCCACTCCAGCCCGTGCACCCGGACTGGCTCGATGAGGTCGAGGACTACGAGCTGCCCGACTGGTATGAGAACGCGCGGGTGCAGCTACACACGCGGTTGTCGCTGAACTGGCTGGACAAGCCTCAGTTCACCACGGCGGCGGAGTCGTTCGCACAGATGGGCGCGCCGGCGTTCGTGCGGCATATCAAGTCGGGAGCGGAGGGCACGTGGTGGGCCAGCGCGGTCGGAGCCATAGCGCCGCAGGCTGAGGGCCGCAACATCGCGCAGGAGATCATCGACCGCGCGCATGCCGCAGGCTGCAAGATCATCGTCTACCACCGGCACATGGAGGATGACTGGGTGGCCGAGACGCAACCGACGTGGGCCGCGCGCGACGATCAGGGCGCCATTCGCCTCGGCCGCAGATACAAGATCTGCTTCAACTCGCCCTATGACGACTTCGTCCTCACGCGGCTGCTTGAGCTTGCGGAGATGGGCGTTGACGGCTTCTACTTCGACGAGACGCACCAGCCCAAGCAGGGCTGCTGGTGCGGGTTCTGCCGCGAGCAGTTCACGGCGCTGAGCGGCCTGGAGCACCCGGCCCACCCCGACCCGGCGAATCCGGTCTACCAGCGGCTGCAGGATTTCACGAACATGACGATCGAGCGCATCTTCCGGGAGTGGCGGCCCGCGATCGACGCTGTGAACCCCGAGTGTGTGATGCTCATCAGCGGCAACACCTGGCCCACGATGGCCGACCGGCACATGACCAACCGCCTCTGGCGGCTCGCCGACGCGCCCAAGAGCGAGTTCAGCCTGCCCGACCGGATGGGCGGCCGGATATTCGCGCTGCCGGCGAGCATGGCGCCGCTGAACCACGAGATCAAGGTCGCTCACGGACACGATTTGGTGCGCGACGCCGCCGACGGTCGGCCGCCACACGTCTGGACGTTCGGGCTGCTGGATGAGACCGCGGCGCTGCACGCCGCCGCCGGGCTGATGACGCACGGCTGTGTGGCGAACATCGACTGCGCGGAGGCCACGATCCCGAACATGGACTACGCGGCGGCCTTCGCGCTGGGCAATACGGTCTCGCCGCACCTCGCGCACAAGCGGCCGCTGCGGTGGGTGGCGATCCACTACTCCGAGCTGGCGCGCGACCGCTACACCGACGATCCGGAGGCGGCGTGGCGCGAGGTGCTGCATCCCGTCTACGGCGCCTATGAGGCGCTGTTCCGTGAGCGGGTACCGGTGCGCTTCATCACGGACTGTCAACTCGAGGAGGGCGTGCCGGAGGGCTTCGCGGCGCTCTTCGTGCCTGCGCCGGAGGACCTGACCGACGCGCAGCGGGCTCAGGTGCAGGCGTTCTCGGCGCGGGGCGGCAAGGTCATCGAGGGCCGCGATGAGTGGGTGTGGCACGATCCCGAGGGCCACCAGGTCGCCATGGACGCGTTCCTCGCGGAGCTGCCCGGCGACCCACCGGTGCAGGTGACGGGCGGCACGGAACTGATGCACGCGGTGGCGTTCGAGGGAGAGGGCGGGCTGACGGTGGCGCTGGCGAACGAGTTCACGTGGGTCTACACCGGCCGCAAGCCGGATGAGCAGACGCTCGCGTCACTGCCCGGCGCCCCGCCCCCGTGCGAGGGCGTAACGGTGGTGCTACGCGGGATCTACTGCCCGGCGCTCGCGCGCGACACGGTGCGGGAGGTCGTCACGGGCGCGGAGCTGCCCGTGCGCCGCGTGGACGGCCGCGTCGAGGTGGACGTGCCCGCCTTCCAGCAGATGGCGGTGCTGGCGGTGCGGTGAGTGGGCCGGTGCGCCTACTTCAGCATCCAGCGCAGGCAGTAGACATCGCCGCTCTGCCCCAGGCCGGCCTTGTGCGCGAGGAGATACACCTCCGTGTCGCACAGCGCCTCGATGCAGCCCGTCGCCGGGTCCCAGCCCCTCAGATTGCCGAGGAACTTCGGCGTCCTCGCGTCCGTTTCCGCGCCATAGACCGACGCCGCGAGCTGCGCGCCCGTGCCGGTCTCGCGCACCACAAACCCGCGCCAGTAGCCCCAGTCCATCGTCTCCGAGCGCCAGTTGAACTCATGCGTGTCGCGCCAGCCGGGCTGAGTGAATACGCTCAGCACGGTCTTATCCATGCCGCCGGTCAGCGTCTTCCTGATCCAGAGCATCCGTGCGCTTGCCCCAAAGGTCGACTTGAACGCGAGGATGGTGTGAACACCGGCCGGCTTGAGGAACTCGCGTGTGACGCCGAGTTCGTTGATGAAGAGCAGGTAGAAATCGGACACGTCGGCCCATGCGTAGTTTGCGTCATTCACATCCAGCAGGCGCGCGCCATCATAGGGGAGCACGGTGCCGCCGATCTTGTGCTGCGGGATCTCATTCCAGTCGAGGCCGCTGTTGTCCGACCACCACAGCCGAGGGATCAGCACCGAACGGGACAGCGAATTCGGCGCAACGCCGCCCGCCGCGTAGAGTATCTCCGCGCGCGGGTCGCCGGTCATGATCTGCCGGACCGCGCGATAGGGCTGTAACTCATTCGTGCGTAGCCACGAGTCGCACCAGTCGCCGCCGTCGCTGAACCAGACGGGAAAGCGTGAGCGGTTGGCGTCATCGCCCAGCATCTCGCCGTAGGCGAACAGGAAGTCGGTGCTCCAGCCCCAGCCGTCGAAGGCCGCGATGCTGTCATTGACCATCGCGGTGGGCAGCGGCTTCTCAGTGACCTGCCAGCTCGCCCCGCCCGGCGCGCACTGCGCGTAGACCAGCTTCGCGGCCGCGCCGTTGCCGCGCACGCCGACCATCTCGAGGTAGCCGTTGCCGACGTGCCGCAGCGAGCGGATCTGCAGCGGGCCGGCACAGATCTTCGTGGCGGTGAGCGTGGGGGTGGTGGGCGAGGTGATCTCGGCGACGCGGTCGGTCGGGTTGTACGAGACCTTGTGCCGGAGGCGCGTCGCGATGGGCCTCAGCGGCACGTAGAGCATGCTCTGGTACATGCGCGGCGCGTGGTCGAGGCGCTGCTGGATGCCGTTGCGGATGACCGAGCTGCGCCCGGCCTGGAACTGCAGCACGATCGTGCCGTAGGTGAATGTGATCTCTCTGGAGGCCTTGTCGCCGTCGGTGAGCGCGCCGAGCATCCCGCCGAGGGCCTGTGCGGGGCAGAAGGTGAGCATGCCGTCGAAGAGCAGCGCGGGCGGGTCGAACATCGCGTCATCGCCGTCGATGCGCACCGTGAAGGGCAGAGGCGGATTGTCAGCGAAGGGCACGGGCTGTTCGAGGACGACGCCGCCCGGCGCCGGGCCCTCGATGGTGGTGGGCCGCTCGAGCGTCGGCTGCTGCGGGACGATGACCGGAAGGTCCTGTGCCGTGGTGAGGCTGGATGCGACGAGCGTGCCGATCAGGACGAGCAGGGACGCGTTCGTCAGGCGCATCATGCCAATCACCTCATGGCGATGTCGGGCGGACGGGCGCTGCGTTCGCATGGGCTTCACCCGCCGGGCGGGCGAGGTTACGTCACGGGCCTTACCGGCGCTGCATCGGCGCCCGGTCAACGGTGACGCCGAGGCTCGTGTCGAAGAGGCAGTCGTCCGTTACAGGTTCCGTGGGGGAGGAGGGAGTCCTCCCGAACGGCGGGCCGGTCAGGCGAGGCCGTGCTGCTCAACCCGGGAACAGCCGACGCATCTAAACGGCAGATGCGTCGCTCCGAACGACTTTGCGGCGTGCGGGTGGGGAGGCGCAGAGGGGAACCACGCCTCGGCGGGAAACTCAGGTGTGAGCACCATCGGACGGTCGCTGGAGGGTCGATCATGCATCTGCGAGGGACGCTGACCATCGTCGCGATCTGCGTGGTGTGCTGCGTGGCGTGCTGCGTAGCGGCCGCGCAACAGGTTGGACGGACGCTCGACGAGTTCGGCGCCGTGGGGACCGTGGAAGAGGCACAGGCGACGCTGGAGCTGGCGCTCCAGCAACTCGTGGACGAGGGCGGGGGAGTGCTGGTGATCCCCCCGAACGTGCCGCAGAAGCTCGAGATCGAGAACCTGCAGCAGGGCGAGCGCTCCACGGTCAACGAGGGCCCGGCCGTCACGATCATCGACTACCGCGGCGGATTCACCGAGTACCACGTCGCGCCGATCGGCAAGCACCAGACGGGGAACTGGACGGGCTTTCGCGTTGAGCGCGTGCTCAACCTCGGCGAGGAGAGCCTGCCCCACTGGGGCGTGCAGACCGCCCAGGCCATCGACAACTTCATCGTCAGTGGCTCGTCCTCGTACATGCACGTGCTCACCGAGCCGGTGCAGCCCGGCCAGGACGTGCGCTGCTACCCGAACATCATGCGCGGTCTCTGGGTCGGCGCCTTCCTCAACATCACGAGCTCTGTGATGGGCTACGCCGAGCCGATGGACCGCATCACGGTCAAGGACATCGGCTGGGACGCCGAGACCCACCGAGGCTACTTCACCTGCGACCTGCAGTACGAGCACCCGGCGGGCGCGCTGATCTACAACAAGCACAACGTCAACGGGCTGGTGGCCGAGGGCTGGTGCAACGCCGATAACCAGACCGGCGGCGAGATCGCGGCGACGCGGCACAACTACGCCGTAGGCGACAGCTTCTGCATCAGCGGCATCTTCCGCTACATGGGGGACGTGTTCTCAGGCTTTGGCGATGAGGGTGGGATTGTGCTCAACGCCGAGACCATCGGTGACCTCGACTTCTTCCGCTCCACCGTCGAGGCGGTCAACCCCGACAGCGACGAGGTGGTCTACGCCGCCGGCAAGTGCAATGCGCACACGCTCAGCACCTCGCGCCCGCTGGTGAACATGAACCGCGACAAGTGGATCACCCAGGGCACGGTCATGATCGTCTCTCCTGCGGGGACCTACCAGGGCGAGACCTACCCGGGCGAGATCGGAGGTTTCGGCAACGCCTTCAACTACCAGGGCGGCGCGATCATCGGCTCGGCCGACTGCCCCTGGGACGAGAGTCTCATCGGCCGCTTCTTCTGCCTGACCGATGACTCGGAGGTCGTGCTGCCCGGCGACCCGTCCACCGTGGGCGGTTACGGCAAGCCACCGGACCGCGCGGTCTATCGCTGGTATGAGATCCGCGAGGTCGAGCCCCGCCCGGATGGCACCAAGCGCCTGAAGATCCTGCGCGTGCGCTGGTCGGCGGTGGCGGCGGGCGCGCCGAACCTCTTCGACGCCGAGAACTACACCGCCGACGATCACGAGCGCCCGCTGCAGTACGCCATCGCGCCCGGCGGCTGGGTCTACGACGTCTCGCGGGGCTGGGCGCGCACCCACCAGACCGGCGGCGTGCTCAACTGGGACCACCCACGCACCATCCGCATCACGCCCTCCGGCGACACCGGCACGCGCTTTGACTTCGCGCCCGGCGACGAGATCGAGCAACCGGTTGGGCCCGACCCGTGGCAGCCGCGGCCCCTGCGCATCCGGCAGTTTGATCAGATCCCCAGCACGATGCCCAGCGCCTCGATTGAGGTCCAGCAGCTCGGGCGGGTGCAGGTCCCCTACGGGCTGCACATCAGCGGCATCATCAAGCGCAGCGAGCAGCTCGACCGGCGCAAGGATCACAAGCCCGCCTACGGGACCATCATCCACCTCAACGCGCTGGCCGACTACGGCATGGAGTTCAACAGCGAGGTCACGACCGCCGCGATCATGTTCCGCCAGCCAGACGATCGCGTGCAGCCGATCGTGTGGCGCACGAACAACCCCGGCAGCGCGAGCATCCTGCAGGTCGAGCCCTCGAACGGCGAGTTTGCCTTCCGCGGAGGCGACATCGACACGCGCAACAACGGCCTGCAGGGCGTGCGCGGGATCTCCCGCACGGACACCCCCGCGCGGAACCTGCGCGGGATCGACGTGAGCGTGCCCGTGGGAGGCACCGAGCTGCAGGTGACCTTCGGCCAGGCGGAGGATGACGCGACCTACGCGGTCTCCGTCACGCCATCGTGGATGACGGCCGTCGCGGTGCCGACGAAGACCACAGAGGGCTTCACGGTGCAGTTCGGCACCGCGGCGCCGGAGGGCGCGCGGTTGGACTGGGTGATCGTGCGCTGACCGCAGGACAGGCCTTCGGGCCCGTCGCGCCTACCGCTGAAGCTCCCAGCGCAGGCAGTGCAGGCGCTTGTCCGCGCTGCTCGCCTTCTCCGCGAGCATGTACGCCTCCATGTTGCTGCGTGCGATCAGCGAGTCATCGAGGACCGCCCAGCCATCGATTCTGCGGCGGAACCAGTTCGCGCAGCCATTATGCGTCCAGTAGAGCGCGCTGACAGCGCCCCTCGCGTAGACCATCCCGAACCCGTAGTCGTACCAGTCCATCGCGCGGACCGGCCAGAAGTTGGCCTCAACCTGCTGCCAGGTCGCGCCACGGTCCGGGCTGTGGCTGAGCGTGCGCGCCGCGTTGGGCGCGGTGCTGGGGGCCCAGACCAGATACACAGGCTGCCAATCTGGACCTGACACCGCCACTGCATCTGAGAACCCCGGCGGCGTGCTGATCGAGGTATCTCCGTACACGTCCGAGCGGATCAGGTGGTTCTTCCCCACGCTGTTCGCCCAACTCCAGACTGTCCGGAGTGCGCCGACCGCCTTGATCGTCGCGTTCCCGAAGTCGTCCTGCCCGTCCACCGACACTACTCGCCAGGTCAACCCCGTGTCATCGCTGCGCCACACCCGCCACGTGCCGTAGGGCATGTCGGATTTCGCGGTGTACTCAACGCCGGTCGCGATCATGAACTCCGCCCGCTCGTGGGCGACGGCCAGCGACCGCACCTCGCGGTAGGCGACCCTCGGGGAGCCGCGCACAACACTCCCGCTCCACGATTTCCCGACGCCGCCGCACCAGAACGGGAACGCGCCCGGCTGATCTGGCGGGACGTCCATCGCGCCGTGGCAGAACACGAAGTCGTCGCCCATGGCCCAGCCGCCGACGTGGCCGTTGGGGTCCATCTCCGAGGGCAGCGGCAGGTCCCACGAGCGCCAACTGCCACCTCGGGGGCGCCCCTCGGCGCAGAACAGGCGCGGCTGACCGGCCTTCATGATCCTGCCCGCAAGCAGCATGTAACCGCCGGGCAGTCGATGCAGTATGGGCCACTCAACTTGATGATCGGTGATCTTGAATCCGGTCAGGACGACCTTTGCGGGCATACGGATGTCGGCGGTGAGCGCCTGTCGGTCCCAGACTACCCGGTAGCCGAGGTTGTTGGCGGTGGAGATGAGCGGGACGAAGAGATGGTCGCCTACCATCTCCGCGGCCGCTGAGGTCCGGACGTCGCCTTCGTGCGTCGCGACCTTCCTCTCACCCACGTGCCAGACGACGAAGTGGCTCCCGAGGTCGCCGCGGACCCACGACCAGTCTTCGGCGTGGCTGACGGTGGCGCGGAGAGCGCGCAGCAGCGTCCAGCTCTCGCAGATCACATACTTGTCCTCCGCCAGCAGCGCGTAGGACAGCATGGCGAAGGGCTCGCCATCGAGCGTGACTCTCACCGTCGGCCGCGGATCGCCCACGAATGTGGCCGGGTTCGGCTGATCGTTGATGACTTGACCTGCGGCTGGCCCCT
>JALGSW010000103.1 GCA_029821635.1 Candidatus Zipacnadia bacterium | reverse complement strand
CCCATCGCCTCCGGCGGATCAACGTCGAGCACCGGATCCAGGAGCACGATCTGCGAGGTGCCGACCTGACTGGTCGCGATGGGCGCGCCGCTCCCGGCACGCTCCATCGGCTCGACCACGCGCTGGACCCGATGGTAGTACCTGTGCCCGGCCTGAAGCGCGAGGTCGTTATACTCCAGCTCGATGCTGCCGTCCTCCTGCTCGCCTGCGGCACTAATCCAGGTGAAGTCGCGCGTTACTTCAGTCATTTCGAGCTGCGCCGCATCGTCCCAGACACGGCCGGGCAGCGTCGCCTCGAGGACCGCGCCGACGAGGTTGGCGGCCAACGGGCTGAAGTTCTGCTGGCCGTCGCTGCGGAAGAAGAGCCAGCCGAATACCTGTTGCTCGAGTGGGATCGCGCTCGTCCCGACCTGGACGCGGATGACCGCCTCTTCGCCGGGAGCCGCCTGATAGAGGTGCGACCTCACGCCGGTCGGCGCATCATTGGTCGCCGGCCCGGTCGCGACCGTCACCACTCCGAGCAGGGCGGCGAGGGCCGCGATGGTTGTAAGCGTCTTCTGATGCGACGCCTTCCGCTCGTAGGCCTCCACGCGTTCGGGGCCGCGGTAGAGCTTCAGCACGCGGTCTCCCACTCGCGCCCGGCCCAATTCCTGGCTAAGCGGCATCATCTTGGCTGAGCGCGCGCTCACCTCGGTCACGTGGTAGCGCCCGACCTTGACCATGATCATCTCTTCGAGGTCACGCTGCCACACCGGCCGGAGGAGCAGCATCTCCATACCGCTCTGGAGCCGGTCGTCATGCCCGAGGTTGATCGTAGCGACGCCGAAGTTGTTGACCGACGTCACGATACCCTCGGCAACGCGGTTGATGAGGATGTCCTGCACGACCCTCGTGCAGACCTCGCGCAGGGCGTCGTTGATAACCCGCGCTTCCTCGCCATGCCACCCTGGGATCTTCTTGGTGGTCGCGCTGACGTTCGCCCCATTGAAATACTCGCCGGTCCGCACGTCGAGCACCGCAATGGCGAGCCCAATGTCAACCTGACCGGTGTTCTGGTTGACGCTCAGGTGCGTGATCTCACCCGTCGCAACCTGATCGACCGCAAGGCGGTCGCCGAGGCGGACCTGCTCGAGGTCCGACAGCGGCGGACGCAGGTCGAGCTGCGTCAGCTCGCGCTGCAGGTCCAGGCTCGAGGTCACGATGAACTGGCGCGAACCCTCCATCGCGAGAGCCAGCGAGTCGGTAGCCTTCTGGCTCAGCACCGAGTCCACCAGCCCATCAAGATCGACGATCGGCAGAACGATCACCGAGGCGCTGCTGACCACCGGCTGCGCCTGAGCTTCCGCGGTCACCGGGAAGCTGACCACAGCGTACGGGACCACCATCGTTGCAGCAACGTAGAGTGCGACGAATCTCCAGGTGCGGTTCGCGTGTAGTTGGTGCATTGTCTCGTTGCTCCTCCCGGCATGCGGTTCACAGACGCGTAGCGCCCAGTCTGATGCGCACGCAAGCGAGTGTCTACCGGTATACGCGGCGCCTCAAGGCCCCGCGG
The DNA here is from genome assembly GCA_029821635.1 of Candidatus Zipacnadia bacterium. Classification (GTDB taxonomy): domain Bacteria; phylum Armatimonadota; class Zipacnadia; order Zipacnadales; family UBA5352; genus UBA5352. The sequence continues at coordinate 15,387 of JALGSW010000103.1, read as the reverse complement.
CGGTCCGATTATCGTCCGAGCGACACAGTCCCGATCGCCTGGGTCTGCTGCCCATCGCCGCCGCGTGCACAGACAACGACAAGGTAGGTCCCATTCGGTGCCCTTGTGCCGCGGGCGGAGACGCCGTCCCAGGTCAGCCGCTGCATCCCGGCCGCCTGCGCCTCCCCAGCCACCACCGTGTCCACCACGCGCCCTGCGATGTTGAGCACCCGCACCTCGACCTGCGCGTCGGCCGAGAGCGTGTAGCTGATCTCCACGCCCGCGCCGGTCGCGCGCGCCGCCGGCGCCGTCACAGCGAGTGCGCCGCCGGCGTCCGACATCCTGACCTCAAACTCGCGCGCGCCCTCGCGGGCGGTGAACTCGTAGCTCTGCGCGGTCCGCATGTAGATCGTGCGACCCGTGGCGCTGTCAACCAGCACCGGTCGCAGGCCATCCGGAACGCTCGATAGGTCGGGCCAGCGCACGCTGACCTTCTCCCCCGCCGGCCCCTGGACACTCAGCGTCCAGATGGCCGCGTCGGCCGAGCGCACGTCCACGCCCTGTGCGCCGAGGGCGCCGTCCGCCGCAGCGTAGACCATTCCGCCCATGCTGACCGGCGGCGGCTTGAGCATGTCCAGCCCCGGATCGAAGCCGGCCGTCGCTGCGGGCGCGCAGCCGATCCAGGTGGACGCATCCACCATCTGACCGGAGCTCACCACCAGCGGCATCAGCCAGCCGCCCGCAGGCGCCGCAACCGCCGGCGCCGACGCAGGCTCGTTGACCGCCAGCGTGTCGGTCAGGCGGTTGCCGATCAGCGTGACGTCCTCGCCCACGTTCAGCCAGTAGCCGACGTAGGCCTCGGAGACCGCCGAGGTCGCGTAGCCGCCGAGGAGGTAGGCGTAGAGCGGGCTGCGTATCAGGCCCGCGGCCATCGCCTGCTGCATCGAGCGCACCACGCCGCTGCGATCGCGCACCTGCAGGGAGTAGAAGTCCAGCGGCTCCATGAAGAAGTCGCCGACCAGGTTCCAGCCGGAGGCGCCGAAGTCGAGCGGCAGCTCGAAGATATCATCCGCGGTGATGCCCTCACGGCTGAGTTCGCGGATCTCGTTGAGCTTGAGCCAGTAGCCCGAGCCGAGGCGGAAGCGGTCCGCCGGGGTTGACGGGTAGATTGCATACTGACCGACGCGCGGCTCCCACGCGGCCATCTGGAAGGTCGCGGGGGTCGCGCCCAGCAGCGCCGCCGGATCGGCGGTCGGGTAGTCGTAGGGCAGCGAGATGAGCTGCAGCCCGGCCGGGAACGTGCGGATGCTGCTGACCGAGAAGTTCACGCCGGTCGTCTCGTCGCCGCTCACGACCGTGACGAGCCGCTCGGTCGGCGTGACGGTGAAGCCGGTCGGATCGGGCCGCACCGTGATCTGACCGGTCGGCACGTTGTCGAAGCGGTAATTGTAGGGTGTGCCGTCGTTCGCGGTCGCGGTGGCGGCCGTGGTGACGGTCGTGTCGATGATCGCCTGGTTCACGACCAGCTCGACGGTCATGCCGCCGACCGACTCACCGGTGAGGCCGCGAGCGATCAGGCCGGACAGCGAGCCCGCGGGCTCGCTCTGGAGCACAAGTGTGACGTCCACGCTCTCGCCGGCCGCGACATCGACGCCTTCGGGATCGGAGGTGTCGTAGCCCGCCCGGGTCGCCTCAACGGTGTAGCCGCCGGGCTGGACCTCGAGCGTGACCTCACCGTTGGCATCAGTGATGCCGGTGGTGACGACCGTTATGCCGCTGAGGACATCGACCGTCGCATTGGCCAGCGGGTTACCGTCGGGGTCGGTGACGGTGGCGAAGATCTCGCCGGGCGCGGCCTCCAGCGCAAGGTCGATCTGCGTGGTATTGCCGCTGGTCACGGTGGTGAGGGCCTCGGCGGCGCCGTAGCCGATATTCGCGCCGTCGGCGATCACGACGACGTCGCCGGGCGGGATGTCGCCGAGCTGATAGGTGCCGTCGGCAGCGGTCGTGGTGCAGCCGATCAGGTCGCCCAGTTCGTAGTCGCCATTCTGCGCGGGCGCGGGCTCCTCCTCTTCGTCTCCCGGGAGGACCGCGAGGTATACGCAGACCTGAACCGCGGCGAGCGGCTCGCCGGTCGCGAGCGAACTGACGGTGCCACGGATCGCGCCGGGCTCGGCCCGAACGATGGCGAAGTCCTGGACCGGGTAGTTCAGACCACCGTGGGTCGATGCGCCCTCGGAGTGGTCGATGTCGAAGCCAGGGCGGATCGCGTTCATGCTATAGACGCCGGGCGGAAGGCCGCCGATGACATAGCGACCGTCCTCTTCGCAGCGAACAGCGGCCTCATAGCCGTTCGGGCCACGCACGCGGACCACTGGCGTCGGGTCATTGATCGGCTGGTTGCCATCACTGATCGACAACACTCGCCCCTGGAAACCGCCGGTGCGCAGCCAGCAGAGGAGATTGTGCATGAACTTTGCGCGATAGTCGTAGCAAACGCAGGGGCTGCCGGCCCAGTACTTGTGCGTTTGCTCAAAGCCCCACGCATAGTAAACCACGCGGTAGCCGCCCGCAGGCGCCTCGTAGCGGACACCGGCCGTGCCGCCACTGCCGTAGACGTGGGTCTCGATGCCCCCTCCGGTGACCGCGATCCTGTCCGGCCAGCGAGTCCAGAGCGCGCAGTCCTGTGCGAAGATGCCATTGCTGCTCCACCAGCCGATCGCTACGGCCGCGGTGGGCGGGTATACCCAGAACCCGTAGGGGTGTGCGACCACAGGGTCGCTATCCACGCCGTCAACTGTCTGGGCGAGACCGGGGGACGCGTCGTCCGCCAGGTACGTGGCGTGCAGGTAGTTGGAGTAGAAGTTGTTCGAGCTCGTGCCATCGAGCGTCAGGGCAAAGCCGATGTCCTGGCCCGAGATCATCATACGCCCGCCGCGGTCCATGAATATGCCCAGTGTTGCCTGAGTGGTGGCGTCCACGAGGCTGCCGGGCGCCACCCAGACGTCGCCGGTGTGGGGCGCCGCCCAGATGACCGCACGGTCGGCGACGAGCACTTCTCTCGACCCGGTGAGATCGGGGACACTCAACTGCGTCTCAATTGTGGGAAGGTAGTAGACGAGGTCCGTGATCTGAATGGGGCCGCGGCAGATGATCCGCCAGATGTCGTAGCGTTCGCCCACGCCGGTGTCGTTCGAGATGGTGTTGTCGGAGCCACCCGCTCCCGGGTTCGTCGTGTAGTAGCTTTCGACCGGGAAGCCGGAAGGCTCGTCATTGTTGTTGTTGCTGGCAGTGTAGATGTAGCCCTGGCCCTCGCAGTAGTCGTCCACCAAGAGCACGTTCGTCTTCGGCTCGAACATCAGGGTCGTGAGACCATAGATGTCATCGTACTCGAAGGCGTTGCCGGCCTCATCCTGGACATGCATGTCGATGATGAAGTCGCTGGGCGACATTGGCGTGGTCCAGATGCCGCTGAAGATTCCGTCGCCCGCCACGTCGTCGTTGTGGGCAGGATCACCATCATCATACAACTCCGTCTGCCCGACGGTGTCGCAGTCCACTTCTTCCGCGAGAATGATCTGGACGGTGGCGCTGGCCGTCACGCAGGTCTGCAGCTTGCCCGTGCTAACGGCATTGAACTGCTTGTGATCTATGTTCTGGCTGTCGTCGATCGCGGAGTCGGGGTCCTTGAACTCGGCGACAACCTGAGCTACGCCGCTGTCGCGGTCGAAGACCTCAACGTGGATCGTGATGTCAGAGCCGGGCGGGACGAAGCGCCGAGGCGCGTCCACCCAGGGAAGGTCCACAAGCTCGGGCGGAACCGGGTCGTTGAGTTCGAAGCGCCAGATGTCGGGCTGGTTCCCCGCGCGCCACGAGCTGAAGAAGATGCGGATCGGCTGCCGGGGGTTCAGGCCCGGGTTGAATGCCGGGTAGCGGTCGTCGTACACGTCGGTGGGACTGAGGTTGCTGCGCAGCGTGGCGGTCGTGACATCCTCGCCCGCCGGTGAGACTGTGAAGATGTTATAGTCCATCCCCAGGTCAACGCCGCTGGTGAGACGATCGGAGGAGAAGGCGATCAGTTGCGCAGTGCCACGCCACGCCGGGTCGGTGTCGTTGGCCATCGCGTCCCCGCCGCCATTGGTGACGAGCTGTTCGTTCAGGCCGGTGGAACCGATCCGGTAGATGCGGCTGCCGGTCCCGGCGCCCGACCGGGTGAAGAGGATCGGGTTGGCGCCCGCGCCGCCCACAGGCGCCCAGGTCGGTTGGGTCTCGTCCTCGGGCGTCTGCGTGATAGCGACCGGGAGCTGCGAGCCATCCGACGGGATGACGAAGAGGTCGCGGTTACCGCCCGCGTCTCCGCTGAAGACAATCGAGGAGCTGTCCGGAGCCCATGTGGGCTCGTACTTGTTGCCGGGAGTGAATGTAAGCTGGCGGATCGTGCCTGTCAGGACTTCGACGGTGTAGATCTGCCAGGTGCCGGAGACGTTGGACGAGAACGCGACGAGTCGCGCACCGGGGCTGTACGCCGGATAGAGCTCATCGCCGACCGCCTGCGTGAGCTGGGTGATCAGCGAGCCGTCAACGCGCAGCATCCACAGGTTGAAGTCATCGGCCGTGACGTCCGGATCGAACTGCCCGTCGCCGTCATCGTCTATGCCATTACTGGAGATGACGATACGGTTCAACTCACCGTACGAGGCCGAGTTGGCGTAGAGTTCCTCGCTGAGCGTGGCGGTCGGGGTCAGGTTCAGGTCCGGGATCGGCCCCGAGCCCTGGGCGGTGCGCATCTCCGCCATGCGGTCGAAGAGCCAATCGGGCCGATTGAGGCCGATGTAGTGACGCCCGCTCTGCGTGAGCGCCCCGGAGGCGTAGTACTGCGCCCCGAACGGGTTGGCCTCTCGGGCCGGTGGATTGGCGGCGCCCAGGGAGAGAGCGCTCGTGGAGAGGATGAGAGCGGCGCACGTCAATAGTGTGAGCGTCAGAAGGAACCGTCCCTTCTGCAACACAATCACTCCCCGGGCCTGCGGCATACGCTCATGCGGTGGCTGCGGTCGATGCTTCGTGTATCGTGCGAACCCTCGTTCAATTCCGGGTTTCATCAGGTGTCGGGCCGGTCCCGATGATGAGGGACACTGGCCTTCTTCCCCCTGTCTCGATTGTCTCGATCCCGGCGCGGCCGGTCGGCCGAATCGTGCGTGCCCGGGCGGCCTCGACGTGGGCCCCGCAAAAAAGCTACTTCGGCAGCGGATTATAGCACACCCACGCAAAGCAACGCAAGCTGCGTCCGTTTAACGACAGGTGACACCCCGGACAGGCAGCGAGGCCTTGCTGATGCGTCCGCTCACTGACATTGGACAAGCTCGCGCCAGAGCCGTTGCACCTCGCGTCGGGTTGTGCTCTCATCGCCGCCCGCGTCGATGCGACAATCGGCCGGATACTGCTCGATTCCCAGGCGCTCGTGCAGCGCCATGCGCCGGCCGGCTTCATCGCGCGACAGCCCGTCCCGGGCCATCAGCCGCTGCAGACGCAGTTCCTCGGGCGCGCTCACCATCACCGTCACGTCCACCAGCGGCAACGCGCCCATCTCCACCAGATTCGCGGCCTCGACGGCCACCGCGGGGGCTCCTTCGCCGCGGAGCTCCGCAATCCTCTCGGCGATGCGTTCGACCATCGCCGGGTGCACGATCCGTTCGAGCCGCCTGCGGGCGCCATCGTCGGCGAACACCAACGCGCCCAGTTTCGCCCGATCCAGTCCCCCCACCTCCCCCCGATACAATTCGCCGAAGGCAGTAATTACGCGCTCCAGCAGATCGCTCCCCGGCACGAGCAACTCCCGGGAGACCTCGTCAGCGCAGATCGTGGCTGCACCGAGGCGGCCAAGCTCGTCGATCACAACCGACTTGCCCGCCGCGATCGGCCCGATTACTCCGATCACGATCATCCGCCACGCCTCCGAGGCCCCCGGATCACGCCCGTCTCACTTCTCCTCAGCAGCCTCTTCGGCCTCCTCAGCTTCGGGAGCGGCCTCCTCAGCTTCGGGAGCGGCCTCCTCAGCTTCGGGAGCGGCCTCCTCGGCTTCGGGAGCGGCCTCCTCGGCTTCGGGAGCGGCCTCCTCGGCTGCGGGAGCGGCCTCCTCGGCTTCGGGAGCGGCCTCCTCGGCTGCGGGAGCGGCCTCCTCGGCTGCGGGAGCGGCCTCCTCGGCCTCATCGGCTGCGGGCGCGGCATCCTCGGCCTCATCGGCTGCGGGCGCGGCATCCTCCGCCTCTGCGGCTGCGGGCGCGGCATCCTCGGCCTCATCGGCTGCGGGCGCAGCTTCATCGGGTTCGAGATCCTCGTTGAGCTCAGCGGCGACAGCACCGAGCAGGTCGGCGAACTGGTCGCCGAGCGTGGTCTTTGGCTCATCCTGGTCTGCCATGTACTTCTTGTACTCCTTGCGCTCGGCGTCCAGGTGCGCCTCAAGCAGCGAGAGGGTCATGCGGCGAGCCTGCGGGCGGAGCTTGAGGACCTTGAGGTCGAGCTCCTGGCCCTCAGAGATGATCTCCGAGGGGTTGTCGATGCGCTTTTCGACGAGTTCGCCAACCGGGAGGAAGGCCTCGACCTCATACTCGGGGAGTTCGACGAAGGCGCCGGTGCGCACGATGCGGTTCACGCGGCCCCGGACGGTTGAGCCCGGCCGGATCTCGTCGCCCACGCGCTTCCACGGGTCGGGCAGGATCTGCCTGCGCCCGAGGGAGATGCGGTCGCGATCGGCGTCTATCTCGAGCACGACTACGCGGAGTGTCTCGCCCACGCTGCAGGCGTCGGAGGGGTGCTCGACGCGTCCCCACGACATCTCCGAGACGTGCAGCAGGCCGTCAACGCCGCCGAGGTCGATGAAGGCGCCGTAGTCGGTGATGTTGCGGACCTTGCCCTCGCAGACGAGGCCGACGTGCAGCTTCTCGATCGTCTCCTGCCGCCGCTCCTTGCGCTCCTCCTCGACGACGAGGCGGTGCGAGAGCACGACTTTCTTGCGGTTGCGGTCGGCCTCGAGGACCTTCAGGCGCAGCGAGCGGCCGACGAAGCGGTCGAGGTTACGCACATCGCGCGTCGCCACGTGTGAGGCGGGGACGAAGCCCGAGACGCCGAGGTCCACGCGCAGGCCACCCTTGACGCGGTCGGTGACCATCGCGTCGAGTATCTCGCCCGTCTCCATCGCCTTGATGACGCGGTTCCAGACGCGCTCGTAGTCCGCGCTCTTCTTGGACAGGATCGTCATGCCCTCGTCGTCCTGGAGCTTGGCGACCGCGACCTCGATCTGATCGCCGCGCTCGGGCATCTCCGACCGGTCGAGGAACTCATACATGGGCACGACGCCCTCGGCCTTGCCGCCGACGTCAACCAGCACGCCCTCTTCGTCGATCGAGACGACCATGCCCGTCACGATCTCACCGGGCTTGAGGTCCGCCGGGCCGGCGGCGTCGAGGTCCACGTCGTCCATGGACATGATCTCCTCTTCGGCCTCTTCCGCCTCCAGCTCCTCCTCGACTACTGGCTCCGCGGCCGCTGGCTCCTCGACCGCGGCCTCCGCGGCTGCGGGCTCCTCCTGTGGCTGAGGCGGGGCGGCCTGCTCCTCAGCAGGCTGCGGCGCATCCGGTCGCTCGTCCGAGTTGCTCTCAACGTCGGGCTGCTTGTCGCCGTCTTCGAAATCCCAGGCAGACATCCGAAGTCCTCCTTCGCCCGGCGGGCGCCCGCTTCGGGGCGCAGCCACCGGGTCTCGACCTCACGGGTCAGGTCAACCGACTGAGTTGAGTAAGTGACGTCTATGCTGGTCTACGCGTCCTTCATGTCACGCCAGTTCGTCCCTACCGAGACATCCACGGTCAGCGGCACGCTCAGCTCATACGCCGCCTCCATCACTTCCCGGACGAGCTCCGCGACCGGCTCCCTATCCTCCGCGGGCGCCTCCACCACCAGCTCGTCATGTACCTGCAGTAGCATCCTGCTCCGCGGCTGCTCGTCACGCAGCCGCGGCATGAGAGCGATCATCGCGAGCTTGATGATATCCGCGGCAGTGCCCTGGATCGGCGTGTTCACCGCAGCACGCTCGGCGTACGCCGCCGCGCGCCCATCCGCGCCCGCGATCTCCGGAAGCGGACGCTTGCGCCCGAGCAGCGTTTCGACGTAGCCCATCTCGCGCGCCATCGCCACTGTATCGTCGATGTACCGTCGCACACCAGGAAGTGCGCGGAAGTAGTTCTCGATGAACGCCTCCGCCTCCTCCCTCGGGATGCCAAGCTGTTTTCCGAGCGCCGCCGAGCCCTGACCGTAGAGCACCGCGAAGTTGACGGTCTTGGCCCGCCCGCGCATCTGATAGTCCACCTCGTCAGCGGGCACGTCGAAGAGCGCCGCGGCCGTCTCGGTGTGAATGTCCCGCCCGGCTGCGAAAGCCTCTGTCAGCCGCCGGTCACCGGATATGTGCGCCAGTATCCGCAACTCGATCTGCGAGTAGTCCGCGGCGATCAGCTCGTAGCCGGGGCTGCTCACGAAGCAGCTTCGTATCTCCCGCCCGACCTCGGTGCGAATCGGGATGTTCTGCAGGTTCGGGTTGCGGCTCGAGAGCCGTCCCGTCGCGGCCACGGTCTGCTCGAGGGTCGTGCGGATGCGCCCGTCGGCCTCCACCTCGCGCAGCAGCCCGTCCGCGTAGGTCGAGCGCAGCTTCGCGTACTCGCGGTACTCCAGCACGAGCCGGACGATCTCGTGGTCCTCCGCAAGCTCCTCGAGGACCGCCGCGTTGGTGGACCAGCCGGTCTTGGTCTTCCTCCCCTTCGGCAACTGCATCTGCTCGAACAGCACCTCGGAGAGCTGCTGCGGCGAGCCGACGTTAAACTCACAGTTCGCCAACTCGCAGATGCGCCCCTCCAGATCGCCAACAATCTCGATAAATCGTTCGCCCAGCCCTGCGAGCTTGTCCCGGTCCAGCGCGATGCCCGCGAGCTCCATCTCCGCGAGGATCGGCGCCAGCGGCATCTCCATCTCATCGAAGAGCACCAGCAGCCCGGCCTGGTCGAGGTGCGAGCGCAGCGGCTCCCGCAGGTCGCGCACCGCCAGCGCCTCGGCGGCCGCGCGCAGATGTGCCGGCTCGGTCTCGGCCTGCGCCTCCCCATCTGCCTCGGGCAGCGCGTAGCCGAGGTGCTCCTGCGCGAGCAGCCCGACGGAGTGGTCGCGGCGGTTGGGCATGAGCAGGTATGAGGCGATCTCCGGGTCGAACTGAGCGCCCGCGCATGCGTAGCCGAGCGGCGCCAGCGCACGGATGAGCGCCTTCAGATCGCCCGCGTGCTTCGCAACGGCCTCATCGGCGAGCAGCTCGGCGAGGCCGCTCAGGTCGAGCGCATCCTCCGACGGCTCCGCGAAGAGCGTGCCCTCAGCCTCGGGCTCGACGCCGAGCGGGATCAGCGCGGAGAGGTCCGGCCCGGCGGCCACCGCCAGCACGGGCGCCTGGCCCGCTGCGAGCGCGACCGCCATCGCGCCATCGCCTCGCGCCTGCGCCACGATCTCGTCGAGCCGCGCCTGATCGCGCACGCTCTCCACGCGGATCTCGCGCTGGGGCCGATCCCCCGCGGGCAGGCGGTCGAGGACCGCCGAGAACTCCATACGCGACGCGAACTCGCGCAGCTTCTCTACCGGCAGCCCCTCCCACGCGGTCTGCGCCAGATCGGCCTCGATCGGCGCATCGATGCGGATGGTCGCGAGGTCGCGGCTCAGCCACGCCTGCTCGGGGCCGGCTGCGAGGGCAGTGCGGATGCGCGCGGACTCGATCTGATCGAGGCCCGCGAGCGCCGCCTCGACGGAGCCGAACTGCTCCAGCAGGGCCTGCGCGCTCTTCTCGCCGATGCCGCTGACGCCGGGGATGTTGTCGGAGGTGTCGCCCTGGAGCGCTTTGAGCTCGATGAGCTGCTCGGGCTCGAGGTGGTAGTCCTCGCGCACCGTCTCGCGGTCGTAGCGCTTCGTGTCCTTGATGCCGCGCAGCGTCGCGACGACCTCGATGTTGTCGTCGATGAGCTGCAGCAGGTCGCGGTCGCCGGTGACGATGACGACCTGCCGGCCCTGCGCGGACGCGCGCTTGGCGAGCGTGCCGATCACGTCATCGGCCTCGTAGCCGGGCAGCGAGACGGCGGTCATCCCGAGCGCCTCGACCAGTTCGGTCAGCAGCGGAAGCTGGGCGCGGAGGGCGTCGTCGGTGGGCGGCCGGTGGGACTTGTATTCATCGTAGAGCTCATCGCGGAAGGTCGGGCCGGGCAGGTCCAGCGCGACGGTGGCGTAGTCAGGCGCCTCCTGCTCGAGGAGCTGCATCATCATCTGCAGGAAGCCCAGCAGCGCGCCGGAGGGCCGGCCGTCGCTGGTGGTCAGCGGCGGCAGCGCGTGGAAGGCGCGGTGAAAGAGCGCGTGACCGTCTACGAGCAGTACCTTCTCAGCCATCAAACAGCAGTCCCTTGGTGAAGTCGCGGTCCGGACGCATCGCCCGAACATGAAAGGTCGTCACTCCGTGGCGCGGACACTCCTGTCCGCACAAGTTGACTACCGCGGCATCTGCATCATCTGCTGGGCATCCTCGACGCGCACGTCGCGCAGCACCTGCTCGGCGGCCTGCTGCAACACCTCACTCGCCGCGGCGCGCGTAGATGCGCCCAGCAGGTCGAGTACGCTCGCCCTGCCGCCGATGTCCTGCACCTCGGGCTCGCCCTCGATCCCGCCGAGCTCGCCCGCGATGCGCACTGCGTCGTTGAAGCCACCGAGCTCGTCCACCAGCCCGGCCTCCAGCGCCTGTGCGCCGGTGAAGATGCGACCGTCGGCGACCTTGCGCGCGTCGGCGACGTCCATCCCGCGGCTCTCGGCCACGTGTTCCACGAACTGGTCGTAGATGTTGTCGATCATCCCCTGCAGGAGCTGGTGCTCAGTGGGGGTCATCTCGCGCCACGGGCTGCCGATGTCCTTGTACGGGCCCGAGGTGATGTTACCGCCCTCGACGCCGTACTGGTCCGCCAGCTCGTAGAAGCGCATGAAGCTCATCCGCACGCCAATCGAGCCGGTCATCGTAGCCTGGTTCGCGACGATCTTCTTCGCGGGCAGCGCGATGTAGTAGCCACCGGACGCGGCCACGTCGGCCATCGACACCACCACGGGCTTCGCCTCGGCGAGTCGCTTGACCTCGTAGTAGATCTCCTGCGATGCCGCCGCGGAGCCGCCGGGGGAGTTGATGCGCAGGATCACGGCCTTGATGGTGTCATCCTCCGCCGCGCGGTCGAGCTGGTCGAGGACCTCTCGCACGCCACCGAGGGCTTCGCCGAAGAGGCTCTGCTCGCCGGAGGCGGAGATGACGCCCTCGATCGTGATCACGCCGACCTTGTCGCCGTAGCCGCCGAAGCCCTCGCCACCGGAGGCGAGGCCGACAGCCGCGATGATCACGAGCACCACGCCACCGAGCACGATCATGCCCAGGATGACGAGTGCCGCGACGAGCAGCGAGTTGCCGCGAGGCCTGCCGGGCTCGGCTGAGGGGGGAGGCGGCGGTGGGCCGCCGTAGCCGCCGCCCATGCCGGGAGTGTATTGCGGCTGTGGACCGCCTGTCTGTCCGTAGTCCATCGTCGGATCACCTCGTCGCGCCACACCCAGGTGTTCGGCAAAGTAGCGAGAGTGGTTCGCGGATCGGCCGCCGCCGTATGCGCGCCGTTGACAAGCTGCGCGGAGCGCTGGTAGACTGATGGTGAGCGCCGGAGTGGTGGAATCGGTAGACACACCAGACTCAAAATCTGGCGGTGTGAAAGCACTGTGCGGGTTCGAATCCCGCCTCCGGCACCAGCAAACCCCCGAAGCATCGCCCCTGACCTGTATGATGCAACGACGGAAGCGCGCTGTCAAGCGAAGCGGGCGCCGCAGCCGCGTGTAGCCTGCTACTCCATCCCCATGGGGAAGCAGCCCGCGATCAGCTCGCGCAGGCCCTCCACGACGTCGGGATGCTCGCCGACCACGTTCGCAATCTCCTCCGGATCGGCCGGAAGGTCGTAGAGCGCCGGACCGTGCCCCGCGTTGGCGGGGTCAAGGCCCGTGAAGTAGTGCCAGTCGAGCGTGCGGGCCGCCGCGAACTTGCGGAAGCCGATCAGCAGCCAGTCATGCAGCGACTGCGCGTCGCCCTCGGCGAGCCGCCAGAGGTCCTCGCCATCCATCGGCGGATGATCGTCCACGCCCGCGAAGCGCATCAACATCGGCGCCAGGTCCATCCCGCTGGCCAGCGCATCCACGCGCGTCCCCGCGAAGCTCTCGTCCGGGTGGCGCACGATCATCGGGATCTGCGCTACCATCGAGTTGAGGTAGCTCTGGGTCTTCTGCAGACAGCCCTCTTCGCCCAGGTGCGTGCCGTGGTCGGTCGTGAAGACGATTGCGGTATCATCCAGCAGGCCCATGTCCTCGACGTGATCCAGCAGCTTCCCGATCCACTCGTCGAGGAACTCGATCTCCGCCTCATACAGCGCGCGAATCGCAGGCAGGTCCTCGTCACGGACAAGCGACTTGTCTACGCCATAGCCGAAGTGGAATTCCTCGGCCGGATAGTCATCGCAGTACTTCTCACGCAGCCGCGCGGGCGGGTCCCACGGCTCATGCGGGTCGAACAGCTCCATCCAGAGCATGAAGGGCTTCTGATGCGCGTTGTGGTCGAGCCAGTCCATCGCGGCCCGGCAGGAGCGCGCACAGATGTAGTCTTCCTCGCCCTTGCGGGCCTGCATGTTGAGGAGGTACTGGATCAGGCGCTCGTCCCACGCGGGGCTGCGCATGTGGTCCGGGACGTGGCGGCTGAGGTCGATTGCCTCCCGTGGGCCGCTGCGCCACATGTCATTCTCCTGCCCGCGAATCCACTCCCACGAGTCGAAGCCACTGTGGAAGTTCAGGCCCGGCTTGAACATGTGGTAGCAGTCGGCGACGAGGCCGGTGGTGTAGCCGCGCTCGGCGAGGATTTCCGCGACGGTCACGTCATCGGGCGAGAGCGGCCGCCACTCGCCCTCGGGCAGGATGGAGTTGCCGGTGTAGAAGACGCGGCGCATGGGAATGGTCGGCAGCCCATCCGCGTAGCAGTTGCTGAAGACCACGCCCTCGGCGGCCAGCCTGTCGAGGTTGGGAGTACTCGCACGCTCGCTGCCGTAGCAGCCGAGGTGGTCGGCGCGGAATGTATCAGTGACGATCACGATGAGGTTCATGGCCGTCCTCCCTGTTGGCTGGCGTGGGCGGGTCATCGGGAGCTGTCCCCGTGCGACGGAACTACGCCTCGCCGCTCTCGGGCGTCGGGCAGTTCTCCGGTGCGCCCATCTTCCGGAACTTCTCGTAGCGCATGTCCGGCAACTGCTGCCAGTCGATCTCGTCGAACTCGGCCAGCGTCCGGCCAAGGGCCTTGCGCAGCAGCTCCGCGGCGGCCTTCGTGTCCGTGTGCGCGCCCTCGTCCGGCTCGCCGACGATCCCGTCGATGATCCCAAGGCGCAGGGCGTCGTCGGAGGTGAGCTTTAGCGCATCCGCCGCCTGCTCCTTCAGCGCGCGGTTGCGCCAGAGGATCGCCGCGCACGATTCGGGCGCGATCACCGAGTAATACGAGTTCTCCAGCATCAGCACGCGGTCGCCCACGCCGATGCCGATCGCGCCACCAGAGCCGCCCTCGCCGATGATGACCGGCACTATCGGGACGGTCAGTGCGAACATGTCGCGCTGGTTGGTGGCGATGGCTTCGGAGATCCCCCGCGCCTCCGCGTCGTCGAGGCAGTGCGCGCCGGGCGTGTCGATGAGCGTGACGATCGGCCGGCCGATCTGATTCGCCAGCCGCATGATGCGCATGGCCTTGCGGTAGCCCTCGGGTCGCGCCATTGCGAAGTTGCGCCGCGAGCGCTCGCGCGCCTGGCGGCCTTTCTGATGGCCGATCACCCCGACCGGGCGGTCGCCGATCCAGCCGAGGCCGGCGACGATCGCGCCGTCATCGCCGAAGCGGCGGTCGCCGTGCAGTTCGATGAAGCCGTCCACGAAGGCCTCGATGTAATCGAGCGAGTAGGGGCGGTCCGGGTGCCGGGCGAGTTCCACTCGGTGCCACGCATCGACCTCCGCGGCCTCCTCGCGCGTCGCCGGCTCGGCGCGCAGTGAGCCGTTCTCTTCGCCGAGCCCCGCGCCCGCGCCCCGTGGGTCGCCGGTGCTCCACGCGACGATCGTCGCGAGGGTCTGTCGCATGTCCTCGCGGGGGATGATCAGGTCGATCATCCCGTGCTGGCGCTGAAACTCAGCGGTCTGCACGCCCTCGCCCATGGGCATGCCGGTGACGTCGATCACGCGCGGCCCGGCAAAGCCCATCGCCGCGCCCGGCTCGGCGATGATGATGTCGCCCAGGAAGGCGTAGCTGGCCATCACGCCGCCGTAGGTAGGATGCGTGAGGATGCTGATGTAGGGCAGGCCGGCCTCGGCGAGCTTCCGGCAGGCGCCGGCGGTCTTCGCCATCTGCATCAGCGAGACGAGGCTCTCCTCCATGCGCGCGCCGCCCGAGGCGCTGATGATGATGAGCGGCAGGCCCTGCTCGGCGGCGCGCTCGACCAGCCGCGTCACGCGCTCACCGACGACCCAGCCCATCGAGCCGCCGCGGAAGCCCGGCTCCATCACACCGATCGCGACGTCCATCCCGGCGAGCTGCGCCTTGCCGGTGACGATCGCGTCCTGCATCCCGGTCTTCTCCTGAGCCTGTTCGAGCTTGTCGCGATACGAGGGGAACCCGAGCGGGTCACACAGTGGCAGGTCGGTGTCCCACTCCTCGAAGGTGCCGGTGTCCACGGTGATCTGTAACCGCTGTCGGGCGTTGAGGCGGAAGTGGTGGCTGCACTTGTTGCACACCCAGAGGTGCTGCTGAAGCTCCTTCGCGTACAGGAGCTGGTGACACTGCGGACACTCTTCCCACATGTCCGCGGGAATGTCGTCGCTGAGGCGGGTCCGGGCCCTGTCGCTGCTCATCGCGGTCAAAGCTGCACCTCCGCCACCAGCTTGCCTGGGGCTGGAATGATTACCTGATGTGAGACCGTGCCACGGGCGCCTCGCCCATGGGCCGTTCGTGGTCAGACGCATCTGAGCCCAACGGTCAGTGGGACGACGCGGGCCGACTTCGCCCCTCCGTACCGCGTACGGCACGCGCGGGCGCCTCGCTCGACGCAAGACCCTCCGGCGCATCCCACCACATAGAGCATAACATGAAGAGCGGCAGCCAGTCTATCCGCCCGCCAATCCCGGCGCGCACGGTCCACCCCGCGAGCACCGCCAGACTCGACGCCAGCAGCGCCACGTGCGTCGGGTCGATCCAGCGCTCGGGGCGCAGGAACGCCGTCCACCACGCGCGTCGCAGGACGATTGCGGTCACGATGA
>JALGSW010000102.1 GCA_029821635.1 Candidatus Zipacnadia bacterium | reverse complement strand
GATGGCGCCTCCGCGCGCAGCGGAGTGCACGACCTCCCACCACGGCGTGCGCACGGTCACGTCGCCGGGGTCGGGCGCATCGCGCTCGACGCTCAGGCCGCCCCATGGGCCGGGCAGAGGTTCCTCCGCGTAGGGCGCGGGGCGGTGGGCCAGCTCGTCCGGCTTCGGATCGGCAACGCGGCTGTAGCCGACGGTCAGCCGCGCCCCGGCGGGCAGCGCCCCGAGCGAGAGCGTCGTGAGGCCGTTCGCGGCGCATGACAGCTTCAGTTCGCCCGCGGCCTCTGAGGAGATCGTGACGCGCTCCAGCGCGCTCGTCGCCAGCTCGATCCGCCCACCGGCGGAGACGCCGATCGGCGGCAGGTCGGCCCCGAGCCGCAGCGCCGCCTCACCCGCGCGATCCGTCGCCTCGCCCGAGGCCGAGCGAACCGTGACCGCGGCGCCTCGCAGGTAGTCCGGCACCCGCACCGTCACGTCCCCCGCCGCGGGCAGGACGGCCTCGCCGGTGGCGGAGCGCTCATCGCCCTGCCACGACCACGCATCCGCCGGAGCCGTGTCCCCCGCGGAGGGCAGCGCGATCGACTCCAGCAGCGGCACTCCTCCCGCGAGCAGGCTGACCGACCCGCTCAGCGCGTCCGTGAAGACAGTCATCGGCCCGACGCGGCGCTCGGGCATCCGCTCGACCGCGATGCGCATCCCCAGGTCGGTCACGTCCTCGGAGAGCGCCTCGAACCACAGCCCGCGGAAGTAGATCTCGAAGCGGAAGCCCGCCAGCTTCATCGGCTGCTCGATCGTGACGCGCATCGTCTCGCCGCGCCCGGTCATGGGCACGATGACCTGCGTGCCTGCCGGGAACTCCCCGAAGTCGCGGTAGCGGCCCAGGCCCTCCTCATTCGCGCGCGGCGGCATGCCGAACCACAGCGTCTCGCCCGCGTCGCCGGTCACCGCCGAGCCGTCGGGCCGCACGATCAGGTAGGGCGCGCGCTGCGCTTCGAGCCACTGCGCTACGTACATCAGTACGCGCAGGCGCTGCGCGCCCGCGTCGAGCGATCGCTGCGCGGTCCAGCGGATCTCCTGCGCGGTCGGCGAGGTGCGCGTCGCCTCAACGCGCTCCTGCCACGCGTTCACGATCCCCCCCGCGGCCTCGACCACCGCCTCCTCGCCGGGCCGGTCGCTCAGCACACCGACGCCGCCCCAGGCCTCGCCCTGCGTGCGCCCGACGCTGACCTGGTGTGTGCCCGTCTCGTTGATGCTCAGGTACTGCACGAGCGAGCCGTTGTTCGTGCGCACGTTGTGCAGCAGCCCCGACAGCCCGGTCACGCCAAAGCGCAGGTCGTCCACCGAGCCGGAGAAGGTTGCCACGCGGGCCTCGGCGTCATCCAGCGCGACGGCCTCGAAGCGCATGGCGACCTCCGCCACCTCGCCGATCTGCATCGGCCGGCCGCCGACCACCACTGCGGTGTACGTCGCGGCCTGATCGGTGAGCCGCACCTGCCCGTCCTCGCAGCGCTCGAAGATGGCGCGAGCGTCCTTGCGGCCCACGTCGGGCCAGGCGATCTCGCGCACGCCCTTGAGGCTCACCGGCGCCTCGGGCGGATAGGCACCCGTGACCTCGCCATCGGCGGCGACGACGCGCCACGCGCGGCCTGCGAGCTTCGCGACCTCCGGCCCGGCGGTGACGCTGATGCTCGCGCGCTCCATCGCGCGCAGGGCTTCGCAGTGATAGGTCAGCGCGACGGCCTCCGGCGTGGCCTCGATCGTCTGCGTGAACGCCACGTCGTCGGTCAGGCGGCCGGTGATGACGATCCGGCGGCCGTCGGGAAGCGGCTCCACCGTGGCCTTCATCTGCGCGAGCGCCTCTGTCTCGTACTGAGGCACCCCGTTCACATTCAGGCAGATGCAGCCGGGCATCCACACGCCGCCGATCTTGATCGCGAAGTGTCCGGCGCCGAAGACGCTCAGCTCGTAGTTCGGGGTGACGTGCGCAATCTTGCCGATCGACTGCGCGCCGGGGTCGTCCTGCGCCCACGAGGGGCACGGCTGAGTGGTCGCGCTGAGCGCGACGATGGTCACGAGCAGGATGCGGGCGCGGAACATGCAGGTCACCTCTTCGGCCACGGAGCCGCGGCGGTACACTCGCCCGAACCGTTCGCGCACGCCTCCGCGCGCACCTCCGAGCGAGGGCGCGGAAGGATGAGCGCCCTGCGGGGGGAAGTCCAAGTGCGATCATGCGAGGACGCGAGGCAAGTGCGAGGTGAGCCGGATGCGCCGCTTGATGATGCTCATGGTTCTGGGGGCGCTGCTCGGCCCGACGGTGGACGGCCGGTGCGCGGTCTCTGACGAGGGTCTCGTGGCCCGCTGGAGCTTCGACGAGGGCTCGGGCGGGGTCGCGCGGGACCTGACAGGACACGGTCACGACGCGACGATCGCCGGGCCGGAGTGGGTGCGCTCGCCACGCGGGCACGCATTGCGCTTCGACGGCGTGGATGACATCGCCACATACGCCGACGTGGACTCGATGAACCTCGAGGGCGACCTGACGTTGATGCTCTGGCTCAAGACGCGCGCCTCCGAGGCCTCAGACACCAACCGGCTGATCTTCGGCGACTCGGGCTCGGGCGTCCAGCGCAATCTCAACCTGCGCCTCAGCTCGTACGACGCGATCATGTTCGAGTGGGCGGATGGCAGCCGCAACGCGACCCTCTCCGCCGACTCCGGCCTGCTCGACGGCTCGTGGAAGCAGCTCGTGGTGGTCGCCGACTCGGGGGCCGCGCGCGTGACGATGTTCGTGGACGGAGAGCCGGTCGCGGGGATGCGCATGCCGCTGCCGATCAGCCGCGCGGCCGCCACCGCGCGCATGACCGGGCAGTGGGCGGGCGGCTGCTTCAAGGGCGACCTCGACGACGTGCGCCTCTTCAACCGCGCGCTCAGCGCCGAAGAGGTCCGCGAGGCGTTCGAGGAGGAGGCGACGCTGCAGATCGTGCGGTCCGGGACCGTCCTCGGCATGGCGAACGGGAGGCCATGTGCGCTCACCACAGCGGGGCTGCGCAACCACACCGGCGAGCCGATGCAAGTGCGCGTGCAGGGCCTCGGCGAGGCGCGGGAGATCGACTTGCCGGCGGGCGGGGAGACCACGCTGCCTGTCTGCCAGACCGATGCCGAGCCGCTCTTCGCATCACGCAGCGACCTCTTCCTCGTGCATCGAGCGGACGCGCCCGCGCATCTGACCGTCACGGTCGCGAATGGGGGCCTTGATGATACGCAGGAGGCCAAGGCGAGCACGGGCGTCTACCTGCAGCCGATCCGGCTGGAGGTGGACGATCCGTGGCGGCCGGAGATGCCGCCGGGGAAGACCGAGCGAATCGTGCTGCGCACGCACCTGCAGGTGGCCGATGAGCTGCGCGCCGCCGGGGCGCTGGCGATCACGCTCACCTCGCGCGAGACCGCGAACCAGGCCGCGCGGCGGACGATCGAGGCGCCCGGCGAGAGCACGGAGGTCGTCCTCGACGCCACCGACCTGACCTGGGGCGCGTACGACGTGCGCGCTGCCCTGCTCGACGGAGCCGGCCGCGAGCTGTGTGCAACCGACGCTCTCGCCACGGTGCTCCCGGGCGGCGACCAGCAGATCGTGGCGCTCAACAATCTCTGCAGCGAACTGATGAACGCGGCCGAGCGCGGCCTGCTGGGCGCGCGGGAGATAGCGTTCATGAATCCGCGCGACGGCTGGTGTTTCTTCAGCGTGTCGGGCGATGCCACGCCGGCGCTCGATGGCGAGGAACTCCCACTGAGGCGGTGGCGCGACGGCGAACCGGTCGAGGCGATGCGGCTGCTGCCCGCGGGCAGGCACACCCTCGGCGTTGCGGGCGAGCCCACGCAGGTCATCGTGCGCGCGGTCCCCGCGCTGGTGCACAACGTCTACCCGACCGGCCCCCGCATCCGGCCCTTCGGCGATCACACCTGGGAGCGACTGAGCACGTGGACGCTGCCGAACACGAACATGATCGAGAGCCAGCAGGCGGAGACCCCGGAGGCGTCGGAGTGGGTCGGGATGGGCCGGAGCTGGATCATGAACCGCACCGCGCCCGGCCGCGGCGCGGAGGGTGCGACCGCTGAGGAGATGCTGGCCTACTGGCGCGGCACTCCCGGCTGGGGCGCCGAGCAGTTCTCGGGGATGCAGGTGGACGAGTACGGTCCGAGCTTCGGCAATGAGAAGCTCATCGCAACAGCGCGCTCGGCGGCGGCGCTCTCCGAGGACCCGGAGTTCGCGGGCCGGCAGTGGGTGCCGTTTGTGGTGCGCATGTACGGGACCGACGTGGCGGAGTTGTTCATGAAGACCACGCTGGCGGCGGGCTGGCCGTTCTCAATCGAACGCTACATCGGCGAACTCCCGACCGAGGAGGCCGATCGCGAGCAGATCGAGGCGCTGCTGGCGGGCGATGCGGAAGCGTGGGAGGAGGCGTACCCGGGCTGCATCCGGCGGGCGATCATGACGCCGATGTACGCCTACCTGCCCTACTGCACCTCCAACCGTTGCCCCACCGCCGACTTCCGCGTGCACCTGCAGATGCAGATGGAGGTGCTGGCGACCGACCCGGCGTGGTTCGGGCTCTGGGGCGTCCAGCCCTACCGCGCGAACTACGTGGACGAGGAGATCCAGGCCTGCATGGGCGCCCTCCTGCGGCACTACTGCATCGCGGGGAAGACCGAGCCACTGCTGGACGAGCCCTACGAACTGACGCACGTGCGCAACCCCGACTTCGAGCAGGGAACGGAGGGCTGGGAGGTGCGCGCGGCTGCCGATGGGAGCGTCACCACCGGGCAGTTCGCAGGCTACGGCACGCTGCAAGGACGCTACCCGTGGGCGAGCATCGGCGAGACGTTCCTGGCCATGACGCGCAGCGAGGCGGCGCCCAACGCCGTCAGCCAGCCGATCACCGGCCTCGAACCCGGTCGGCTCTACTCGCTCAAGCTTATCACCGCCGACCGCCAGGACCTGCTTGCCGGTGAGTCTCGCGACGCCCCCAGCGCGGTGAGCGTGCGTGTCGATGGCGCGCAGGTTCAGGACGGTGCGTTCTCCTACCCGTTCGTGAGCGCGCGCGGGCCGCAGCCGTTCACGCGCGACCATCCATTCCACCTCGTATACCACTATCTGCAGTTCCGCGCGACCGCGCCGACCGCGAGCCTCACACTGACCGACTGGCTCAGCGCAGACGAGCGCGGCGGCCCCATCGGGCAGGAGACAGTCTTCAGCTTCGTCGAAGTGCAGCCGGTCTTCGAGGGATGAGCGCTGCTGCGGCATGCGGGCGAGGGCGCCCGCACCACAGAGAAGGCCCTCGCCCCGGCGGGAGCGACGTGCGCCTGAGCAGCCCCGGGACGCTCGACGACGTCTCCCTCGAACTGCGCCGCGGCGAGGTGCTGGGCCTCGCGGGGCTGGTCGGCTCCGGGCGCAGTGAGCTCGCGGCGGCGCTCTTCGGCCTCGATCCGCGCGCCACCGGGCGCATCAGCATCGGTGGCCGCAACGTGCGCGTCAGGTCCCCTCGCGACGCCATCCGCCTGGGCATGGGGCTGGTGCCGGAGGACCGCAAGCGCGCGGGGCTCGTGCTGTCGATGGACGCGCGCGCGAACCTCACACTGCCGATCCTGCGCGACCTCTCCACGCTCGGTTGGATCGACGCGGCACGCGAGCGGGCGCTGGTGGCGGAGTACTTCGCGCGGCTGAGGGTGCGCGCGGCTGGCCCAAAGGCGCCCGCAAGCTCGCTCTCGGGCGGCAATCAGCAGAAGCTGGTGCTGGCGAGGTGGCTCGCGGCGCGCGCATCCGCGCACGCGGGTGCGCCCTGCGACGTGCTGCTGCTCGACGAGCCCACGCGCGGCGTGGACGTGGGCGCGAAGGCGGAGATCCATGCGCTGATCGGGGAGCTGGCACGCGAGGGCACGGCGATCCTGCTGATCTCCAGCGAGCTGCCTGAGGTGCTGGACCTCTCCACGCGCGTGCTGGTCCTGCGCGGCGGCCGCGTGATCGCCGAACTCGCGCGCGAAGAGGCCGGCCAGGAGCGCGTGGTGCGGCTCATGGCCGGCCTCTCGGCTGACAGCGGCGTGGCCTGATCGCGGCCCTACCGCATCCGCACGGTGGTGATGGTCTCGCCACGCTGACCGTTCCCGCTGCAGGCGCTCAGGCGCAGCACATACGTCCCGCTCGGCACGCGCGTACCGAAGTCCGAGCAGCCGTTCCACGCCAGCGATTGCACTCCGGCGGCGCAGGATCGGTCGGTCACGATGCGCTTGATCGGCCGCCCGGCGATGTTGAGCACCTCGGCGCTCACCGAGGCCGGTGCCGAGAGTGTGAAGCAGACCTCTACGCCCCCGCCCGCAGGTCGCGCCGTCACAGCCATCACCTGGTCCGGACCCGAGCCGCCGTCCGACATGAAGTGCGGCCGAATCACGCGGTCCCCGTCCATCAGCAGGTCCATCGGGTCGTCATGCTCCTGCCCCGCGGGCACATCGCCCGACCATACCTGGAAGAGGTAGCCCGGGTTCGCCCTGGGATCGACCATCACCGTGCTGCCCGGCCGGAACCAGCCCTCGTACGGCAGCGTCTGCGGTGAGCCGTCCACGAGCACCGTACCCGCACCCGCCCACTCGACGATCAGGTGGCGTCCGGCCAGGAAATGCGGATTGATCGCGCGGTCCTGATCCATCACCACTTGCAGCGGATCGTCGAACCGATCGGCTGCAGGCACATCGCCGGACCACTGGTCGAAGGCATAGGTCGGGTTCGCCACCGCATCGACGGTGACGGTGGCGTTCAGCGCGAACGTGCCCATGAAGGGCAGCGGTTGCGGCGAGCCGTTCACGAGCACCGTCCCCGCCCCCGCCCAGCCGATGCTTAGCGTCCGCACCCGCTGGAAGTGCGGCTTGATCGTGCGGTCCTGATCGAGCACGAGCTGCAGCGGGTTGTTCCGCGTATGACCTGCGGGCACGTCACCCGACCAGACCTGGAAGCCCCAGCCGGCGTTCGCCTGGGCCGTCACCTCGACGGTTGTGCCGATGACGTGCCGGCCACTGTAGGGCAGCGATTGCGGCGTTCCATCCACGAGCACCGTGCCCGCGCCCGCCCACTCAACGGTAAGTGTGCAACGCTCGCGCTGGAAGCACGGGCGAATCGAGCGGTCACCGTCCATCGTGACCTGCAGCGGGTCATCGAGCCGGTCGGCCACCGCCACGTCGCCGTCCCAGCGCTGGAACTCCCAGCCCGACTGCGGGATCGGGTCCACGGTCACCGCGTCGCCGTGGGGGAACGCGCCGGTATAGGGCAGCGCCTGTGGTGTACCGTTGACCGTGATCGTGCCCGCGCCCGCCCACTCCACGCTGAGCGTGCGGCGCTCGCGACGGAAGCACGGGCGGATTGAGCGGTTCTGGTCCATCACCAGGTCGAGCGGATCGTTGCGCTTGTCCGCGTCGGGGACCTCGCCGGTCCACGCGTCGAACTCCCAGTTTGAGTTCGGCACCGCGTCGATCGTGACCGTGGTGCCGACGATGAAGGTGCCATCGTACGGGAGCGTCTGGGGAGTGCCGTTGACCAGCACCGTGCCCGCCCCCGCGTAGTCGATGTGCAGGGCCCGGCGCTCGCGCCGGAAGTGCGTGTTGACCGTGCGGTCCTGGCTCATCCGCAGCTCAAGCGGATTGTCGTGCGTGTCCGTGGACGGCACATCCCCGCTCCACTGGTCCAGCTCCCAACCGGCATTCGGCACGGGCACGATCTGGACAAGTGTGCCGCTCGGGAAGGTCCCCTCCCAGGGCAGGCTGTGCGGTGTGCCATCGACCAGCACCGAACCGGCCGCGGCGGAGGTGAGCGTGAGCCGGCGGGGTGCGGACTTCGAGGCCTGGACCGTGTTTCCCCATGCACCCATGTTCACGAGGCCGCCGTTGGGCGTGGGCTCATTTCCCCATGCCGAGGCCGGATCGCCCCTGTCGATGCACGGACTGTCCACCGCATCCGTCACCCACGCCGAGCCGTTCCAGCGTCCGACCGTGGACTTGAGGTGGCAGTCACCGCCAGCCGCGTTCGCAAAGAGCGGATCCTCGCTGATGTTATCGTTCAGGCCGGTCTGGTCCGGGTGGCCGCCGTAGTTCCCGTCGGCGTTCCCGTACACGTCGCAGTAGCTCACCGTCGGTGAGCCATTGCCGACGTAGATGCCCTCGCCATCGGTCGAGAAGGCAATGATGTTCCCGGAGATAACCACAGGAGAGTCAGGTGGCGGCCAATTGTCGACGTATATTCCACCGCCATCATCCCCGGCCGAATTGCCGCAGAGCGTGTTGTTGCTGATTGTCGGGATCGAGTTCTGGCTGAAGATGCCGCCGCCGAGCCACGGGGTCGAATTGCCGGTGAATACATTGCCGCTGATCGTCGCATCTGACTGGTAGCAGTGGACACCACCACCGTACCCGTCAACCGAGTTGCCAGTGAAGGTGTTGTGGCTGATCGTCGGGTTGGAGCTCTGCGTCGAGATGCCCCCGCCGCCTCCGCCGGCCGTGTTATCGCTTATGATGTTGCTGCTGATCGTGGGGGACGAGGAAGTCAGGAAGATCCCGCCGCCAGACCATTGGGCGGAGTTGTCGGTGAGGGTACAGCCGGTGATCGTGGGGGACGAGTTGTAGATATAGATGCCGCCCCCGTACTTCCGCACATCTGAGGTGTGCTGAGCCCGACCGTCCCTGAACGTGAAGCCCTGCACGAGGGCACTGGCGGGTACATCGGCTATGCGCAGGCACGAGCCATCGCCCGTCCCGTCGTCGTCCACGTCGCCATTGACGGTGCAGACGTCCCGTCCCGCGCCGAGAACTTGGAGGTCCTTCGTGTCCCACACGAGGTTCTCGCGGTAGGTCCCCGCCGCGACGTTCACCGTCCCGGGCGAGGCGACGCGGTCGATGGCCCGCTGGATGCTGTCGAAAGCGTCGTGGCCCCACGTGTGACCGCCGTTGGCGCCGCCAGCGGTGTAGTCATCGTCCACCCACACCACCGATGCGGGCGACACTGACCTGGAGGCCTCGGCAGTGTTCCCATAGGCACCCATGTTGATCCGGTCGCCGTTGTCTTCGGTCTCATTGGCGAAGTCCGAGGCCGGGTCGCCAGCGTCGATGCACGGGCTGTAGACGCCGTCGGTGACCCACGTCTCGGCCACCGGGTCCCAGCGGCCAGCGACTGACTTCAGGTGGTAGTCACCGCCGGCCGCGTCAATGAAGAGCGGGTCCACGCTGATGTTCCCGCCCGTCCCGGTCAGGTCGGTCATCGCGACGTAGTCGCCGCCCACGTTCCCGTAGACGTCGCAGTACGTGATCGCGCAGGGCGAGCCCGAGCCGACCTCGACGCCACCCAGCGCATCGTTGAAGGCGATGATGCAGTTGGTGATCGTCGCCGACGATGCGTTCCACAGATGGACCCCGCCACCGTTGGTGGTCGCATCATTGTCGCAGATCGTGTTGCCGTCAAGGACGACGGTTGTGCCGTCGAGGGCGACGCCGCCGCCCGAGCTCGCGGAGTTCCCGGCGATGAGGTTGCCGCTCACGAGCGAGTCGCATGCGCCGTCGCAGAAGATGCCGCCCCCGGGCTGTGAGGTCGCTTCGTTGCCGAGGATGACGTTTCCCTTGATCGTGGGGGCGCCGCCGAGGCGGCATGCGATCCCGCCGCCTCGCCCCGCTGCGGTGTTGTCGGAGATTTCGTTCCCCTCAATGAGGCCGCCGGGCATGTCGCCGCAGTAGATCCCTCCGCCGTCCTCGTTGGTGGAGCTGTTGCCGGTGATCTGGTTGCCTCGGATAGCCCCGGTGAAGTTCTGACACCGGATGCCGCCACCCTTGTAGTCGGCTGTGTTGTCGGAGATCTCGTTGTTGGAGATGATGCAGTTCTTGTCGGAATAGATCCCGCCGCCGTCGCGCGCGGTGTTGAGGCTGATGGTGTTGTCGTCGATGCTGGAGTTGCTGCCCGTGCACTTGATGCCTCCCCCATCGTTGGTGGCATCGTTGGAGGTGATCTCGTTGCCGGTGATCTGCGCCGAGCTGCCATTGCGGAGGAAGATGCCGCCGCCGTGATTGGCGGAGTTGCCTGTGATGGTGTTGTTGTTGTCGATGGTGGGGTAGGAGCCGCTGTCAACGCCGATGCCGCCGCCCTCGCCGTCGCCGCCGTGGTCGGCGGTGTTGAGGGAGATGGTGTTGCGGGTGATCGCGGGTGAGGAGTCTTTCGTGGCGATGCCACCGCCGTAGCGTCCGGCGGAGTTGTCGTGGATGGTGTTGTCGTCGATGACCGGGACGGGGTCGGAGGCGCCCGTGCAGTAGATGCCGCCACCGTCGTATGTGGTGGCCTCGTTGCCCTCAATAGTGGTGTTGCCGGTGATGGAGGCGACGCACTCCTCGAGGTAGACGCCGCCGCCGTACTCCGCGGCGGTGTTGTCCTCGATCGTGCAGTTGGTGAGGCCGGGGGCGTAAAGGTGGAGCGAGAGGCCCGCGCCCTTGGGGGCGGTGTTGTCGGAGACGGTGAGGTTATCGATGGTGCCGTTGGTGCGCGAGCAGTAGACGCCACCGCCCTCCAAAGCGGCGGAGTTGTCGGGGCCGACGGTGCCGCCGGTGATGTTGGCAGTGCTCAGGAAGGTGCTGTAGAAACCCCCACCGGAGCCGGAAGCCTCGTTGTCGGAGATCGTGCAACTGGTGAGGGTGACGGTGGAGTAGTGGCAGTAGACGCCGGCGCCGCTGTGCCCGGTGACGTTGTGATGGACCGAGACGTTGTCCAGGGCGACGGTGGAGCTGTCCACGCAGGCGATGCCGCCGCCGTAGTAGGCGTAGCAGTACGTCACCTCGCAGTCGGCGATGGTGGGCAGGGACGAGGAGCAGTAGATTCCGCCGCCGACGTCGTCGTCGGTAGTGGCGTTGCCGTACTTGAAGGTGAAGCCCTCGATGCGCGCGCCTGCGGGGACGTCGTAGAGGCGCAGGCAGGAGTCCTCGCCACCTTCACCCGGAGCGGGGTCCGGCGGCGGGTCGCCCTCCCCGGGCGGAGGAGGAGCGTCCAGATCGCCATTGACGATCGAGATGTCGATACCAGCGCCGATGAGCTGCAGGTCTTTGGTGTCCCAGATCAGGTTCTCGCGGTACGTCCCCGCCGCCACGTTGACGGTGCCGGGCGAGGTGACGCGGTCGATCCCGGCTTGGATCGTGTCGAACGCGTCGTGCCCCCAGAAGTGGCCGCCATTGGCGCCGCCCGGTGCATAGTCATCATCCACGTAGACGACAGCGGGAGCGGCGGGCCACTTCGAGGCCTGGCTGGTATTGCCGTAGGCGCCCATGTTGACGCGGTCCCCGTTATCCTCCGGCTCGTTGCCGAAGGCCGCGCCCGGGTCACCTGCGTCAATGCACGGGCTGTGCACCGTGTCGACGACCCAACCGCCGGATGTCCAGCGGCCCCCCATTGACTTGAGGTGGAAGTCCCACACGTCCGGGTCGGGGTCGGGGTTGGCGAAGAGAGGAAGGGCGGTGATGTTCCCGGTGCCCGCGGTCGTCCCGCTCTGCACGCACGAGTAGGTCGCGCTCGCGCCGGTCAGGTCCGTGCCGGTGTTCTGGGCTACGATGCAGTTGGTGATCGCGGGTGTGCAGGGAGCGCTTACGTAGACGCCCTGGCCGTCGTTGACCGCGATCGTGCTGAGGTCGAGCACCGGTGCGCTGGTGCCCTCGAGGCACATCCCCGAGCCATTGCCTGCTGCGTCATTGCCCGCGACGAGGTTGTGCTCGAAGGTCGGTGAGGCGCCGATGCAGTAGACTCCGCCACCGGTGTTGGTGCTCGCCTCGTTATCGCCGATCCGGTTGCCGATGATCTGCGCGTTGCATCCGCTGAGAATGCACAACCCTCCCCCCCAGTTGTTCGCGTCATTGCCGGTGATATCGTTGACCTGGATCGTCGGCGCAGAGCCATCGGAGAGGGCGATGCCCGCGCCGGAGTGGCCGGCGGCGTTGTCCGCGATCCTGTTCCCGACGATAGTGGGGGAGGCGCCATAGCAGTAGATACCACCACCATCGAAGTCGGCGGTATTCTCGGCGATCACGTTGTTCGAGATGGTCACGGTTGTCTCAGAGCAGTAGATGCCCCCACCGCGCTCCGCCTGCCCCAGACCGTGCGCGAGGCCGTCCTCGAACCGGAAGCCGGAAATGCTGCTGGGGGCGTTGACACGGGCGATGCGCAGGCACGAACCGTTGCCTGTGCCATTGCTGTCGGTGTCGCCGTTCACGACGCAGAACTTCGCCCCCGCCCCAACGATCAGGAGGTCCTTGTCTTCCCAGACGAGGTTCTCGCGGTACGTGCCGGCGGCCACCTGGATAGTGTCACCGGTGAGGGCCGCGTCAATCGCGGCCTGGATCGTCGTGTAATCGGCGCCACCACTGTCGTCAACGGTCAGTGTGGTGGCGGCGAAGACGGGGGCTGAGAATGAAGCCAGGGCTGCGATCGCAACGAGGGGGAGTGTCGCAGCGAAGCACGTTCGGGTGCGCCGTCGGGGCATCCGTCGCACGCGGATCATGGCTCTCACCTCGCGGTCCGCCTGGACAGCGACGCTCGGCACTCCCCGGGCGGTGAGGGCGCTAACGCAGCAGGGACGCCGTGCCCGCCGGGTCCCCCTTGACAGAGCGCATCGCCACAAGTTCGGCCATGATACCATTGTGCACACTATCGCGTCAATACTCAGGACATATCTCTCCATATCGCACCAATATTGGCGGTCTGGACATAAGTGCCGGCGCTGTTTGGTGACGGGACGCTCCCCTGCCGGGCATCTGCACCCGGAGTAAGGCCTAACGGACGCGTGCTCCGCCGGCCTCCTCAGGAACGCTCCGTGCCGGCGGAAGGTCTGGAGGGACGCCGGGGCGAATCGATGCCGAGATCGCCAAAGTCCGGCCCAGGGAGTTGTCTGCGATGAGCGGAGCCGCCGACCGTCCCGATCGCCCCTACCCCGGCCTGCCGCCCCTCGGCGGCTGGTTCACCGACGCTGAGATCGATGCGCTGATGGAGTGCCTGCGCGACTCGATGGACTGGCGCACGGGCTTCTCCGGCCCGGAGATCGGCGAGTTCGAGGCCGCCTTCGCGCAGTACTGCGGCGTCGAGCACGCGCTCGCGCTCAACTCCTGCGGTACCGGCCTCGACATCGCCATGATGTGCCTCGACCTGCAGCCCGGCGATGAGGTCATCAGCCCCGCGATCACCTTCAAGGCCACCCACCAGGCGATTGCCGGTCAGGGCGGGAAGATCGTCATGGCCGAGATCGACCCGGCCACCTTCAACCTCGACCCGGCGAGTGTCGAGGCCCGCATGACCGACCGCACGCGCGCAATCCTCGCCGTGCACAACAACGGCCTCTCCGCGTTCATCGACGAGCTTGAGGCGATCTGTGAAGCCCATCCGCACCCCGTGCATGGCCCGGCAAAGGTCATCGGCGATGCCGCGCGCGCCTGTGGAGCGGGCTACAAGGGCACGCGCGTCGGCAAGATGGGCTGGATGAACGTCTTCAGCTTCCAGACCTCCAAGAACATGACTACGCTCGGCGAGGGCGGGATGATAACCACCGACGACCCGGCCGTGGCCGAGCGCGCCAACGGCAATCGCGGCTTCGGTCGCGGCACGGGCTACTGGGGCTCCAACTACCGCATGACGCGCCCGCAGGCCGCCGTCGGCCTCGTGCAGCTCTCCCGCCTCGATGAGATGAACGACCTGCGCCGCGATCGTGTCCACCTGCTGACCGAGCTGCTTTCCGGCATCGACGAACTCACGCTCCCCACCGAGCCTGAGGGCTGCCATCACATCTACTACGGCTACACGATCATGGTGCCCGAGGACTGGGCGGGCGAGCGGCGGCAGGTGCTGATGGACTGGCTGATGGCCGAGCGCGGCGTTGGTACCGTCGTGATGAACAACACCACCTGGCACCAGGACCCGTTCATCGCGTCGCTCGGCTTCACCGCCGAAGACGCGCCGCTCAGCGAGGTCATCGGCGACCGGCTCTTCTGCCTGAGCCTGCACCCGCTGATGACGGACGAGGACCTGGCGTACATCGCAGGCGCGATGGCCGAGGGAGTGGCGATGGTGGCGCGGGGGCTGTAGGGACGACCGTCAGCGATGGCCGGATGGCGCCTCACCGCTCCGGCCGTCTCGCTGGCGCTCGTCGGCCTCCTCCCCTCTCCGTTCCGGAGAGGGGTGACGGAATGCGTTGCCTCACTCGGAAGGCCCGTGACTGTCCGTTACCCCCTCCGGAACGGAGGGGGTGGCGAGCGTCTGGCGCTCCGCGCCAGCGCGAGCCGGGGGAGGCGCCGTTGGCGGGCGCCAGTCTGTTGCCGGCAAACCACACGAGGTGATCTTGATGCCGATGCGCTGGGCGATCGTGGGATGCGGGGACATCGCGAACAAGCGCGTGGCCCCCGCGATGGTCGAGGACCCGAACTCCGAACTCGTCGCGCTCTTCTCCAACACCCCCGAGCGCGCCGAGGAGATGCGCGAGCGCTTCGGCGCTCAGCGCGCATACTCCGACCTCGATACGCTGCTGGCCGATACGCAGATCGACGCGGTCTACATCGCCAGCCCCCATCCGCGCCACCTGCATGAGACCGCGGCCTGCGCCGCCGCCGGCAAGCACGTGCTGTGCGAGAAGCCGATGGCGGTCACCACTGACGAGTGTGAGCAGATGATCGCCGCCTGCGACGGCGCCGGCGTGGCGCTCGCGATCGCCTACTACCGGCGCTGGTACCCGAAGGCGCGCGCGATCAAGCGGCTGCTTGAGGAGGGCGCGATCGGCGCCCCCATTCGCGCGCGCATCCGCGTCGGCGGCCGCTGGAACCCCGCGCGCGAGGACTGGAAGCACTGGCGCGTAACCGCGCAGTCCGGAGGAGGCGCGCTGATGGACGTTGGCAGCCACCGCCTCGACCTTATCTGCTACTGGCTCGGCAAGCCCACGCGCGCGGCGGGGCTCATGAGCCGGCTCGTGATGGACTTCGAGGTCCCGGACACCGAGACGCTCGTCTGTGAAATGGACAGCGGCGTGCACCTGACCTGCGAGTGCCAGTGGAACATGCGCCTGGGCTCTGACGAGATGGAGATCCACGGGACCGACGGCTCGATCATCGCCACGCCCTTCGACGGCCCGGAGCTTGTGCTGCGCACTGTTGAGGGCGAGCGCGCCATTGAGACCGAGCCGAAGGACGCAAACGTGCATCTGCCGCTCGTCGCGTCCTTCGCGAGTCGCGTCGGCGCGTGCGAGCCGCCGGAGTTCGATGGCGTGGACGGGATGCAGGCCAGCCGCATCATCGGCGCCGCCATCCGCAGCCACGCCGGCGGTCGGCGGGAGGAGGCCTGAGCGCGGATGATCGAGCAGAGCAAGCTGGAGGTCCCGGGCGAATTCGACGTGGTCGGCTGGGAGATGCCCGAGATCGCGGGCGACCGGCGCGCGCACGACTTCGGCGATCCGGACGACGAGCGCCTGGCAACGCTGCGTGATGAGTTCGACCTCGAAGCGGTCGTGGCGGACGCCGCCGATGACCTGCAGGCGATCCTCGCGCTCAAGCGCTGGGTGCGCTCGCGCTGGGACCACGGCTGGTCGATGAGCTACCGCACGGTGACCGACGCGCTGGACATCCTGCGCGAAGCGCAGCGCGGCGAGCAGTTCAACTGCGGCCACTACTCACGCGTCTTTGCCGCCTGCGCGACGGCGCTCGGCATCCCCGCCCGGCAGGTCAGCCTCGGTCTGGCGGGCTGCAGCTTTCCCCGCGGACATGACGTCGGCAACGTCGGCCACAGCGTCGCGGAGGCGTGGTGCAACGAGCTGCGCGGCTGGGTCGCGATGGACTGCGACCTGAACGTTCACTACGAACGCGACGGCCTCCCGCTCAGCGCGCTGGAGGTGCATGACGCGTGGCTCAGCGAGCAGGCCGCGCAGGTGACGCGCGTCCACGACGAGCCCGCGTTCGTGGTGCCGAGCGGCCCTACCGTCGAGGTGCTCACTGAGCTGATGCCCGACTGCCGGGGCTTTGATGATGAGATGGTGGCGCTCAAGTTTGAGCGCTTCGGCCGCCATGACGCGATGGACTACTACGCGCGGCTGCGCGTCGGCGGGATGGAGTGGCTCGATGAGCGCTGCCCGCCCACCTTCGTGCGGCACTTCGCGCCCGGCCCGGCGGTGCGCTACACCAACCACGCGCCGGACCTCTACCCCACGCTCAACGCGGTCCGCATCGGCGCGGCGCCGCGCTGGGACGAGGCGGGCGCGGCGCTGACGATCACGCTGGAGCACTGCGCGCCGTGGTTCGAGCACTACGAGGCGAGCATCGACGGCCGCGCCTACGCGCGGGGCCCGTGGGAGCAGCGTGAGGCGAGCTTCGACTGGCCCATGCGCGAGGGCCTGAACCGGCTGGAGGCGCGCACGGTCAACCGCCGTGGCAGGCCGGGGATCGTGAGCGCGCTGCAGATCGCATACGCCCGAGCCATCTGGTAACAGGAGGCGATCCGATGCACCCCGCACCGTGTGAGAATGACCGCGAGCACCTGTTCTTCTGCTACTTCGTGGACTGTCAGACGCCCACCAAGCCCGGCGGGGGGCCTGAGCAGACGTGGGAGGAGGCCGAGCTGGCTGTGCGCGGCATGGCCGAGATCTTCTCCGAGCGCAACCTGATCCACGCCCTCGGCTTCTGCTCCGAGCCCGAGGTCATGCGCCGGCAGACGGCGCTGTTCGAGGAGACCGCGCGCATGGGCGCGTGGCAGGCGCTGCACTTCCAGGTGCGCGGCTATCTGCCGCCCGGCGCGACCGAGGAGTATCCGCGCGACCGCACGCTGGCCGAGTACGACTATGAGGAGCAGAAGGCGGTCCTGCGGGTCGCCACGGACGACTGGGAGCAGTCGATGGGCCATGCGGTCGAGGACTTCGGCGCCTGCTGCGCGATGGCCAACGACCACACCTTCCCGATCCTCGCGGAGATGGGCTTCCGCCAGTGCTACTGC